>NZ_SSYA01000003.1:665939-1000601 GCF_004917065.1 Geomonas ferrireducens | reverse complement strand
AGGAGACGCTCAAAAAGACCATGAACATCCCGGTCTTCCACGACGACCAGCACGGCACCGCCATCATCTCCTCGGCGGCCCTTCTGAACGCGCTGCAGTTGACCGGCAAGAAGATCGAGGAGATCAGGATCGTGGTGAACGGCGCGGGCGCCTCGGCGAACTCCTGCGCGAAGCTCGCCATGGCGCTCGGCGTGAAGCCCAACAACATGATCATGTGCGACACCAAAGGGGTCATCTACAAGGGGCGGGTCGAGGGGATGAACCCCTACAAGGAGCTCTTCGCGGCCGACACGCCTTTCCGCACCCTCGAAGAGGCCGCGGCCGGGGCCGACGTCCTTTTCGGGCTCTCCGCGAAAGGCGCCTTCACACCGGAGATGATCCGGAGCATGGCACCGAACCCGATCATCTTCGCCCTGGCGAACCCGGATCCGGAGATCACCCCTGAGGAGGCGCACGCGGTGCGCGGCGACGTCATCATGGCGACCGGCAGAAGCGATTACCCGAACCAGGTGAACAACGTGCTCGGCTTCCCGTTCATCTTCCGCGGTGCGCTCGACGTGCGTGCCACCGCGATCAACGAGGAGATGAAGCTGGCCGCGGTGCATGCGCTCGCAAATCTCGCCCGCGAGGAGGTGCCCGACTCGGTGTCCAAGGCCTACGGCAACGAGAAGTTCTCCTTCGGGGTCAACTACATCATTCCGAAGCCCTTCGATCCGCGCGTACTTTTGCACGTGGCGCCGGCGATCGCCCAGGCTGCCATGGAGACCGGCGTCGCACGCCAGCCGATTGAGGACATGGCGAAATACATCGAGCAGCTCGAGTGCTCGCAGGGCAAATCCAAAGAAGTCATGCGCATGATCATCAACAAGGCGAAGAGCGACCCGAAAAAGGTCGTCTTCCCCGAAGGTGACAACGAGAAGATCCTGCGCGCGGCCCAGACCCTCGTCGAGGAGGGGATCGCGCAGCCGATCCTCGTGGGGGACAAAAAGAAGATCCAGCAGAAGATGGACGAGCTGAACCTCGACCTCGACGTCCCGATCGTCGACCCGACCGAGTCGGAACACACCGAGGAATACGCACAGGAGCTCTACCGCCGGCGCCAGAGAAAGGGGCTAACCCTCACCGAATGCCAGCGCATCATGCGCAGAAAATCCCGCGTCCAGTTCGCGACCATGATGGTGGCGCAGGGGCACGCCGACACCCTTTTGGGTGGCATCGACACCCACTACCCGGAGACGATCCGTCCGGCGCTGCAGGTGCTCGGCAAACAGGCCGGTCTCTCCAGCGTGCACGGCCTCTACATGATGGTGTTCAAGAAGGAGGTCTACTTCCTGGCCGACACCACGGTGACCATCGACCCGACCGCGGAGGAACTCGCCGAAACCGCCATCCTCGCCGCCGAGAAGGTCGCCATGCTCGGCATCGAGCCGAGAATCGCCATGCTTTCCTTCTCGAACTTCGGCTCGGTGGACCACCCGCAGACGAGAAAGGTGAAGCGTGCCGTCGAACTCGTCAAGGAGCGCGCCCCCAGCCTGATCGTCGAGGGGGAGATGCAGGCGGACACCGCGGTGGTCCCCGAGCTGCTTGAAGGGTTCACCTTCTCGAAATTGAAAACACCGGCGAACGTGCTCATCTTCCCGGACCTCAACTCCGGCAACATCTGCTACAAGCTTTTGCGCCGCCTGGGAGGCGCCGAGGCGATCGGCCCCATCCTCATGGGGATGAACAAGCCGGTGCACGTGCTGCAGCGCGGCGACGACGTGAACGACGTCGTCAACATGGCCGCCATCGCCGTGGTTGATGTGCAGAACGTCTAGACACGCACGCCCCCGCCCGTATACCGGGCGGGGGGCTCTTTTCCTTGACTTGCAGGGGCTTTGGGCTTAGAAAAGTGTTTTGCACAAACGACAACCAAGGAACGAAACCAATGTCTCTTCTCCAAAAAGTTCTCGACCACAATAAGAAGTTCGTGAGGCCGGGCGCCTTCCCTCCCCTTCCGAAAGATCCCAAGAAGCAGCTGGCCATCTTCACCTGCATGGACACGCGGCTCGTCGATTTCCTCGAGCCCGCCATGGGGATCAAGCGCGGCGATGCCAAGGTGATCAAGAACGCCGGCAACACCCTGGTCGACCCCAACGGCGGCGTGATCCGCAGCCTCGTGGCGGCCGTTTTTCTCTTGGGCGTCGAGGAGATCTTCGTGATCGGCCACAAGGATTGCGGCATGGCATCGGTTGATGTGGAAATGCTCAAGCGGAAGATGGTGGAGCGCGGCGTCGATCCCGCCGCCATAGAAGATCTCGACCCCGATCTCGGCCAGTGGGTGGGCGCCTTCAGCTGCCCGGAAGAAAACGTGGAGCGGGTCACCTCGATCATCCGCAAAAGCCCCCTCATCCCGAAGGACGTGCCGGTGCACGGCCTTATCTTCTGCCCGAACGACGGGCACCTGGAAGTCATCGTCTCCGGTTACTGAGCCTGACGACGGTGACCGACTCAAAAGGCCCGCACTCTCTCTGAGGGATGCGGGTCTTTTCTTTTTGTCGGCACCCACCCAGGCGTGCATACTCAAAGAGCCGGAAAGGCGCGGTTTTCACGACTGAACGCGCCAGTTTTGAGCTTGCAAAATAAGATAAAACTTCATAAAGTGTTCTGCGTGAAACGAGGAACACTCCGCATAGCTGCCATCTTAATACTGATGGTCTCTGTTTTGACCCTGAGCGGCTTGACGGCCACCGCGGCCGCCATGGCGCAACAGGCTCCTGGCATCTCCTGCCTCGACAGCGGCTGCGACGACCACCCCGTCCCAGGTGCAGGGCACGGCGCCTCGCCCGACTGTCACTGTTTCGCCTGCATCACCATGATCCTGCAGACTTCCATCTCCGTCGCCCGCGTTACCGTTGACGCGGCTCCCCTCCCCCTGCTCCCGCCGAAGCGGCATCCCCTGAGCTCCTTTGTGCGCAGCATAGACTACCCACCCGAGGCGGCCTGAAATTTACGGAGCATCGCTTCGGCGCGCACGCAACCAATTTACTCAGGAGAAAAGCATGCAAAAGGTAGCAATCACCGCAATATCGGTCCTCCTCGGAGCGGCCTTGATCTTCATGATGGTAAAGGTATTCGAGGGAAAGACGATCGGGGTAAACGAAGTGGGTAGCCCGAAAACGCACACCGGCACCATCACCATCACCGGCGTTATGGCCGGCTCCTCCCAGTACGACAAGTCCGTGATCGGCATCATGGATACCAAGGAGGCGGAGTGCAAAACCGGCTGCGAGAAACTCTACATCCCGGTGAAGTGCCCCGGCGGGGAGCAGCCGGTGATCGGCGATGAAATAAAGGCGAGCGGCAAGTTCCAGAAACTCCCGGCAGGCTACGTCTTCGTGGCGAGAAAGCTGAAGGTCGTGAAACACCACGATATCGCACCGCAACAGGCTCCACCTAAGAGCTGATTCACCCCGGGCAAGCCGCCCAGCGATTGAACGAAAAAAAGCCTGTCCGCTGCGGACAGGCTTTTCTTTTTTGGCGCAAAGTAAAAGAGCGGCGCTTTACAGGATGGCCGCGCCGAAGGCCGAGGCGGCAAGCTCGACGGCGATTTTCGCGGTGCGGTTACTGTTGTCAAGGATCGGGTTGATCTCGACGATATCCATCGAGCTCAAAAGGCCGGAGTCGGCGATGATCTCCATCAACAGCTGCGCCTCCCGATAGGTGATGCCGCCGGGTGCCGTGGTCCCCACCCCGGGCACCTCGAGGGGATCGAGGCCGTCCAGGTCGAGGCTCACGTGCAGCCGCGTCCTGTGGGCGAGCCTTCCCAGCGCCTCGCGCGCCACTGCCGCCATGCCGCGTTCATCGATGTCGCGCATGGTGTAGGCCATGATGCCGCTTTCGCGCAGGCGCACCCTTTCCTGCGGATCGAGCTCCCGAAGCCCTATGATGACGATGTCGGAGGCGTGCAGCTTGGGGCCGGGGCGTCCCACGTCGACCAGCTCGGGGAACCCCTCACCCAAAAGTGCGGCGAGCGCCATGCCGTGGATGTTGCCGGTTATGGTACTTTGCGGCGTGTTGAAATCGGCGTGAGCATCCACCCAGATCACCGCGGCGGGATGCTCGTCGGTGACACCGCCTATGGACCCGACCGACATGGAATGGTCGCCTCCCATGAAGATGGGAAGATACCCCTGCGCCACGGCGCTCGCCCCCGCCCGGTAGACGGTCTCGCACACCGCCGTGATCGAGGGGAGGTAACGCTGGTCCCGCTCCGCGCCGAGGACGTCCCTGACCGGAACCGGAAGGTTCCCCATGTCCTCCACCAGATACCCAAGCCCCGTAAGGCGCGCCGCGAGTCCCGCATAGCGAAGCGCACCGGGCCCCAGGTCCACGCCGCGCTGTTCCTGTCCCAGGTCAACCGGGACCCCTATCATCCTGATGCTGTTCTCCATCGTCTTTCCTTTAAAGGCTATCCCTCATTTTTAAGGTGGTTCCAGAGGTTCACTACGAAGTCCTGCGCGTTGGTCAAAAGCCCGACCGCCTGCGCCGAGCCACGGTTCGCCAGCTTGTCCACGGAAAACTCGGTCATGTCCACCACGTAGAAGTAGACCGGGCGCACCGATCCGTCCGCCTCGACGCGGTAGCTCGGCACCATGTTGCCGAAGGCGATGGAGTGGAGCTGCGTCGCGATGGCGAGCACGGTGGTCGCCTTGCGGGCATGCACCCGCATGGCATCCTGGGCCTGGTACGCGTCCTGGATCACCCCGGGAAGAGGGCCGTCGTCGCGTATCGAGCCGGCGAGGACGTAGGGTATCCCCTTCCGCGCGCAGGCGCACATGACCCCGTCGTCAAGCCTAAGCTTGTCGATCAACTGCGGGATACCTCCGGCCATGCGCGCCTGGTTGATGATGTCGAGGTGGTTGTAGTGCCCCATCGGCATGATGGCCTGGGTATATATGTTCTGCCCGAGACCGGTGCGGAAGTGGGCCGCCTCGAGGTCATGGGTTGCGAGAGCGTTGCCGGCAAGAAGGGCGTGGCAGTATCCCGCCTCGAAGAGCCCCTGCATGGCGTTGCGCGAATCCATGTCGAAGGCGACCGCCGGTCCCAGCACCCAGACGATGTAACCGTGATCCCGGTCGTGACGCAGCACCTGGTACAGCTCGTCGTAAGAGCGTGAGAACGGGGTCTCACGGGTCCCCCGGCTTCTGAAGGAGAACTTGTCGGCGAAAGGCTCTGATAGGTTCAGAAATCCACCGATGTGCAGATAGATCCCCTCCTCGCCGTTCTCGGTCCGCCCCACCAGCACCTGGTCTCCCTTTTTGACCAGACGCGGCTCGACCACTTCGAGACGTCTTCCGGAGAGGACGATGACGCAGTCCATGCGGCTTTCCGGGGCAAGAAGCCATTCCCCTCCCCCCAGATGCACGTATTCCGGGTGGTTCGAGGTGGCGTGGAAATTCTCCGGCAAGACGCCGTCCGCAGGTGCGGGGACCACCTTCGCTGCAGGTGCCGCAGCGAGCTTCGGACGACGGAAATCCGGCGGGGTGTAGGAAGGGATAACGCCACTTCTGTCTGACATATGCACGCTCCTTCACTCTCATTTAGGCAGGACGCTGCCAGGGGAAACTGTAGCATGCCCTCCCGCAGTTACAACGGCTGTCGACCGCGTCACAGCCGTTAGACAATGTTAACAGTCAATTCATTCAAGTATTCAGACGATGCGCCGATTAGTCCAGTGTGTGGATGTGCTGCCGCAACAGAACATAAATCTGGCAGCATGAAGGAGCCAAGCATGAAATTCTGGATGGACCTTAAAGTGAAAACCAAGTGCCTCGTACTGGTAACCATCGCGGTCGCCACATTGATAGCCATCGTCGGCGCCGGCCTGCACAAGATGAAGGTGATGGCAGGCAACGAACACGACATGAGTGATTCAGTGGCCCAGGTTGAGATCATCAACAACCTTAAAAACGACTTCCTCGCCATCAGGCTGGACCTGGTTTACATGATGCTGCTGGAAGACCCGGCCCTCTTAAAGGAGAAGGCGGACGACCTTGCACAGCGTAAAAAGAACATCGAGGAGGGACAGGCCAAGTTCCTGAAGTTCAACCTGGAGCCCAAGGAGAAAGAGCTGATCCAGCTCTTCAAACAGGGGTACGAGCAGTACCTCGCCCAGGGGAGCAAGCTGCAGCAGATGAGCCAGGATTCCCTGGGTAACGTCGAGGGGCGCAGGGCAACGGTCAAGTTCGCCACTGAGTCGGTAGCGCCGCTCTACAAGAGCCCGGCAACCGCCATCTCCGACCTCGTCGCCTTCAACTCCAAGGAGGCGGTGGACACCTACAATAAGGACCTCGCCGGGTACCACGCCTCACAGGTCTTCCTCGTGGTGCTGACCCTCGCGGCGGCCCTGTTCATGGCACTGGTGGGGTACCTGATCGCGAACTCGATCAGCGTGCCGCTCAAAAAGGTCTTCGACACCCTGGCCCAGGTGGCAGCGGGCGACCTGACCGCCCGCTCCGACATCAATACCCGGGACGAGATGGGGATGCTGGCGGCGGAAGTGAACGAGATGGCCGGTAAGCTTAACGACACGCTTAGCAAGGTCGTCGAGAACTCCCACGAGGTCGCCGCGGCCGCAAACCAGCTCCACTCCACCTCGGAGCAGATAGCAACCGGTGCGGAAGAGGTAGCGGCACAGACCGGCACGGTGGCGACCGCAAGCGAAGAGATGGCGGCCACCTCCTCCGAGATCGCCCAGAGCTGCCACATGGCCGCAACGGGAGGTGCGGAAGCGACCGGCCGCGCGCGGGACGGCAGGATGGTCGTTGAGCAGACCGTGCAGGTCATGAACCGGATCGCCACCCAGGTCAAGGCCTCCGCCTCCACCGTCGAAGGGCTCGGCGAGCGCAGCGACCAGATCGGCGCCATCATCGGCACCATCGAGGACATCGCCGACCAGACGAACCTCCTGGCACTCAACGCCGCCATCGAGGCGGCGCGCGCCGGCGAACAGGGACGCGGCTTCGCCGTCGTGGCGGACGAGGTGAGGGCCCTGGCCGAGCGCACCACCCGCGCCACCCGCGAAATCGGCGAGATGATCAAGTCGATACAGTCAGAAACCAAGGCGGCGGTTTCAGCCATGGAGGAAGGGGTACGCGAAGTGGAAAGCGGGACCCGCGAGGCTGCGAAATCGGGGCAGTCGCTTGAGGAGATCCTGCGGCAGATCAGCGAGGTGACCGAGCAGGTGAACCAGATCGCCACCGCCGCCGAGGAGCAAACCGCAACCACCGGCGAGATCACCAACAACATCCTGCAGATAACCGAGGTGGTGCAGGACACCTCGAGGGGCGCCCAGACCTGCGCCACCGCGGCGAGCCACCTGGCCGGACTCTCGCAGGACCTGCAGCGCCTGGTGGGTCAGTTCAGGCTCGTCTGATCGGGTTATGAAGGGAAACCTCCGCCCAGGCGGAGGACGACGAAAACGAAGGCGGCCGGCGCGAAAGCGCGGGCCGCTTTTTCTTTACCCTCTAGGGACGCCGTGCCTCTTCTCCAGCATGATGCTCAACATGGTGTCGTCGGCCAGGGACATGCCGTCGTCGGTGATCCGGCTTAAGTTGCGGATGGTCTCCTCGGCGCTCGCGCCCACGAAACCCTCCTCCTCGGTGATGCCGTGCCCGGACAGGGCCATGTAGGCGGCACGGATCGAGGCGTCGGTCGAGCTTACCACCTTTAGGGCACATCCCCCCTTAGCACCGTCGCACAGCATCCCGCCGATGTCGCTTATGATGGTGTTCACCGCGAGGTTCATCTTCTCTATGTCCGCACCGGCCTGCTGGTAGACGATGGCGACGGCCGCGCCGACGCCCGCAGCGATGGCGCAGCCGCAGATGGGCGCCAGGTCCCCGGTATGGCACTTGATGTAGGCGTTTACCAGGTGCGACAGGGCGATGCTCTTCAAGATGGTTTCTTCAGGGATCCGGAAGAAGAGCCCCACGTTGTAAGGGACGAGGATCGCCACGATACCCTGGTTGCCGCTACCGCCGCTGGACATTACCGGGAAGGAAAGCCCGGCCATGCGGGCGTCCGACGCGGAAGCGGTGAGGATCTTGCTCGAGGAGACAACGTCGGAGAGGAGAAAACCCTTGCGCACCAGGTCCTCGACGTAATACCCCACCTTGGTGAGCGCCTTCCCCGCCTCCGCTACGCGCAGGTTCATCTCCACGCCGCGCTTCAGATAGACGAGGTCGTCGTCATCCACCTCGTCGAGCAGGGATACGAGGCCGGAGAGGGTCATCTCCTTCAGCTCGGCGCGGTAGCGATGGTTCTCCTCCCCTGCCGAGTCGCGCTCGACCTGCACCAGCACCTCCCCGTTTCGCTCCAGCCGGACAAGGTTCGTGTGGCCGCCGGAGAGCACGGCGCGAGCGACGCCTCCCCCCCGGTGGACGGTGACGTCGATGTGCAGCCCCGCCTCCTTTCCGGCGAGCGACACGGAAACCTCACCACGCTCCACGAGGAGCTTCGCCTGTCGCAGCAGTTCCTCGGTGGCGCCGGAGAGGATCTCCATCTTGAGTTCCGGTCGGGCGACGAGAGCGCCCAGTGCCGCAGCGATGACGTTCCCCTTGAGTCCGCCGGTTTCAGGCACGGTGACGGCGAAGCCGTTTTTGAAGACGCCGGGGTCGGCGAGCACCGCGACCCGTTCCAGTTCTCCCTCCAGTTGTGCGGCGGCAAGGCTCGCGGCGTATGCCACGGCGATCGGCTCGGTACACCCAAGCGCCGGAAAAACCTCGTGCTTGATCACCTCACGGTACATCCCCATATCCCCTCCCACGGTTCGTTTCATGGTCGCAACGCCTGCGCCGAACGGCATGGCAACTTCGTTTTCGTGACGGCACTTTTATACCTTCAGCGGCGGTGCAAAAGCAAAACATTTCCACACGGAGAGCGTGGAAATACCGCCACACGACAAAGGTTAACGAGCCAGAAATCCCTTTACAATTATAGGTCGCTTCTATATCATTCATGAGTTAATCTCCGCGTGATAAAGGACAATATGGTAATCGAGCACATCCGCAACTTTTCCATCATCGCCCACATCGACCATGGCAAGTCGACCATCGCCGACCGCCTCCTCGAATTCACCGGCACCGTATCCTCCCGTGAAAAGCAGGACCAGTTCCTGGACAAGATGGACCTGGAACGCGAACGCGGCATCACCATCAAGGCCCAGACCGTACGGCTCAACTACCGCGCCGATGACGGAAAGGATTACATCCTCAACCTGATCGACACCCCGGGCCACGTTGACTTCACCTACGAGGTCTCCCGTTCCCTCACCGCCTGCGAAGGGGGACTACTCGTCGTGGACGCGTCGCAAGGGGTGGAGGCGCAGACCTTAGCCAACGTCTACCTGGCGCTCGACGCCAACCTCGAGGTGTTCGTCGTCCTGAACAAGATCGACCTCCCCGCCGCCGAACCGGAGCGGGTGAAAGCGGAGATCGAGGAGATCATCGGCCTCGACACCCACGACGCCGTGCTCGCGAGCGCCAAGGAAGGGATCGGCACCAAGGATATCCTCGAGGAGATCGTCAAGAAGATCCCGCCGCCGCAGGGTGACCCGGGCAAGCCACTGAAGGCGCTCCTCTTCGACTCTTGGTACGACCAGTACCAGGGTGTCATCATCCTGGTGCGCATCGTGGACGGCACTCTGAAGAAGGGTGACAAGATCCAGCTCATGTCGAATCGCAAGTCCTACGAGGTGCTGAAAGCCGGCGTCTTCGCCCCGGACATGCGCGAGACCCCTGCGCTCACCGCAGGCGAGGTAGGCTTCATCATCGCGGGTATCCGCGAGGTCGCCGACGCCAAGGTAGGCGACACGGTCACCCTTTTGCACAACCCCTGTGACGCAGCGCTCCCCGGCTACAAGGAAGTGAAGCCGATGGTGTTCTCGGGGCTCTACCCCATCGACACCGCCCAGTACGAGAACCTGCGCGACGCGCTCGCCAAGCTCAAGCTGAACGACTCCTCCTTCTCCTACGATCCGGAGACCTCGCTGGCGCTCGGCTTCGGCTTCCGCTGCGGCTTCCTCGGTCTCTTGCACATGGAGATCATCCAGGAACGCCTGGAGCGCGAGTTCAACCTAGAGCTCATCACCACGGCACCTACCGTCGTGTACCGCGTACACCTGACCGACGGGAACATGATCAGCATCCAGAGCGCGAACCAGCTCCCGCCGACCCAGGAGATAGCCTACGTCGAGGAGCCCTTCATCCTCGCCTCGATCCACGTTCCGAACGAATTCGTGGGGGGGATACTCGCCCTTTGTGAGGAGAAGCGCGGCGTACAGCGCGAGATCAAGTACCTGACGCCCACCCGCGTCATGGTCGTGTACGAGCTGCCGCTGAACGAGGTGGTGCTCGACTTCTACGACCGCCTGAAATCGATCACCAAGGGGTACGCGTCGCTCGACTACGAGCTACTCAACTACCGCCAGAGCGAACTGCAGCGCCTGAACATCATGATCAACGGCGAGGTGGTGGACGCGCTCTCGCTCATCATCCACAAGGACAAGGCCTACTACCGCGGCAAGGAGCTCGTCTCCAAGATGAAGGAACTGATCCCGCGCCAGATGTTCGAGATCGCCATCCAGGCTGCGGTCGGGACCAAGGTCATCGCCCGCGAGACGGTCAAGGCGATGAGAAAGGACGTTCTCGCCAAGTGCTACGGCGGCGACATCACGAGGAAGCGGAAGCTTTTGGAGAAGCAGAAGGAAGGCAAGAAGCGCATGAAGAACGTTGGGAACGTGGAACTGCAGCAAGAGGCGTTCCTCGCCATCCTGAAAGTCGAAGGGTAGTCACGAAGAGGACGCTTTCACGCCCTCCCATCATCCAAAAAGGAAGCGACAGCACATGGAAGATTACAAGAACGTCTGCGAAGAAAAGCCCTCCGAACCTGCAGCTAAACCGGCCAAACCGGTCAAGGCGAAGCACGTCGTCCGCGAATATGCGGAATCCATCATCATCGCGGTCCTTCTCGCCCTGGTGATCCGTACCTTCATCGTGCAGGCGTTTAAGATCCCCTCCGGTTCCATGGAGGACACCCTCGCCATCGGCGACCACCTGCTGGTCAACAAGTTCATCTACGGCACCAAGATCCCCTTCACCGACACGGAGATCCTCAAGCTGCGCGATCCGAAGCAGGGCGACGTCATCGTGTTCCAGTACCCCGAGGACCCGTCCAAGGACTTCATCAAGCGCGTCATCGGCGTTCCGGGCGACGTGGTCGAGGTGAAGAACAAGCGGGTCTACGTGAACGGGAAGCTTTACGCCAACCCGCACGAGGTGCACAAGGAAGCGGACCTGATCCCGAAGGAGATGAACCCGAGGGACTTCAAGGACCCGGTCACCGTCCCCCCCAACTCCTACTTCGTCATGGGCGACAACCGCGACCGTTCCTACGACAGCCGTTTCTGGGGCTTCGTAACCAGGGACAAGATCAAGGGGCTCGCCTTCATCAAGTACTGGTCCTGGGACAGCGAGAAGATGCGCCCGCGCCTGGGGGCGATCGGCAAACTCATAAACTAAAACACGTTCAGCGTTCAGCGTTCAACGTTCGCAGCCTCAACTCAAAAAGGGCCCTCTGCATTTCGGGGGGCCCTTTATTGTTCTTCGGGAATTAGATGCCGGAACACCGGGTAGAGAGAATGTTGACGTCACGACATATCATCCCTGCTTCGAAGCAACAAAAAAGCCCCTGCGCGCTAGCGTCAGGGGCTTTTGAGTTGTTAACGTCGAACGTCGAACGTTGAACGTCCGTTAGGTTTTAAGCCAGGTCCTGTGCACCCTTGTAGATGATGTCGAACAGTTCCGGGATGTCCTCCTCGGCGATGCAGGAGAAGGCGATACGGAGGTCGGTCTTGGTGGTGGAGATGGCGCCGACGCCGTATTTCTCGAGGAGGTGCACGCGCAGCTTCTCGGAATCCACGTTCTTAAGCTTCAGACACATGAAGTAGCCGGAGTTGAACGGGTAGTAATCCCAGGCGCTGTCGTACTTGCCGCTGTTGAGGACTTCCTTGGTTTTGAGCGCACGCCCCTTCATGATCTCGAACTTCTCCTCTTTCTGCTTGAGGAAGTCCGGGGAACGCAGCGCCTCGATGACGAAGGTCTGGGACGGATGCGGACAGTTGGAGATGCGGGCACGGATGATGCCCATCGCCTTCTTCTCGAGGGCGTTCATGACCGGTGCGTTCTCGTAGTCGTTGCCGTCGGCGAAGGTGACGAAACCGGTGCGGAAGCCCCAGACGAACTCTTCCTTGGTGGCGCCGTCAAGCTTAATGGCAAGGATGCGCGGGTGGATGTTGGCCAGCTTGCCGAAGAGCGACTCCTTCAGGCTGTCCTCGTAGAAGAGACCGAAGTAGGCGTCGTCGGTGATGGCGACCACGTTGCAGCCGGCCTCGGCGACTTCCTTGATGGCGGCGACCAGGGCGTCACCTTCGGCGACGGTCGGGGTGTAACCGCTCGGGTTGTTCGGGAAGTTAAGGAGCACGATCACCTTCCCCTTCTCCTCGGCGGAGTTCTTCAGGACGGCCTTGAAGGCATCGACGTCGTAGCCGCCCGCCGCGGTGAAGGTCGGGTACTTCTTGACGATTGCGCCGGAGCAGGTGCCAAAGGTCAGGTTGTAGTTGCCCCAGAGCATGTCCGGAAGGATCAGGTGGTCACCCTTGTCGACGAACATGTCGGCGACGATGGAGAGGCCGTGGGTGAGCGCGTTGGTGACGATCGGGTTGCTGAAGTGCTTGCCGACCTGGCTCGGGTTCTCGCGCAGCATCTTCTCGCGCCAGAGGGAACGCAGCTCAGGTTTGCCTGCCGGCGGAGCGTACGGGAAGATGTCCTTCGGATCGAAGGAGGTCAGCTTGTCCTGGATGCAGGAAAGGTACATCGGGCCGCCGTTCTCGGTGGCGATGCCGATGGTGGCGTTGAACTTGTGGGCTTTATCCTTGGCTTCAGCCGACTGGGTAAGGATTCCCTTGGGGAAGAAGAGGTTCTTGCCGAGATCGGACAGCATTTCCAGTACGTGGGGGCTGTGCTGGGCCAGAGACTCGTTTAACTCCGCGGCTAATGGATTCATCAAATTCCTCCTGAAGCTTAGTGTGATATCGCCCGGGGGCATGACCGCAGGTCGGGGCGGTCATAGACTCGCCATTAAAACCCGACGTCAAGCGGTTGTCAACGCTTAATGTGAAGGTGCAGGGAGATGTACTTATCTTTGTCAAACGGAGCAGCGCGGCGAGTAAGGGGCGAATGGTTATTCGCCCCCACAGGGACCGCGCGTTTCATTGCAGGGATTAAACAATCATTTGCCGAGCAGCATCTCCATCAGTTTGTAGCCGGGGTCGACCTTGATGCCGGTAGCCGAGGCGGATACCTCGTCGTACCCGGCAACGTCCCCCTTTTCCTGTTCCTCACCGGCATAGATCACGAAGGGAACCGCCTCACCGGTGTGGGTCATGAGGGCAACCGGCGTGGGATGGTCGGGGGCGCAGAGGATGCGGTACGCGCCGTACTGCTTCACCCCTTCGAGGACCGGGCCGACGATCTTCTCGTCGAAGAGTTCGATCGCCTTGATCTTGTCCTCGAGCTTGCCGGAGTGCGACGCCTCGTCGGGCGCCTCGACATGCACGAACACGAAATCGCGCTCTTTGAGCGCCTCGACCGCGGCCTGGGCCTTGCCGTCGAAGTTGGTGTCCAGGTAGCCGGTCGCGCCGGGGACGTTGATGATGTCGAGGCCGGCGTAGACGCCGATCCCTTTTATGAGATCGACCGCCGAGATCACTGCGCCTGAAAGGCCGAAGCGGGTGGTGAACTTGTCCATGGCGGGCGCCTTGCCGTGTCCCCAGAGCCAGATCGAGTTGGCCGGAGTCTCACCCTTCTCGGCGCGACGCTTGTACTGCGGGTGGTTGTGAAAGACCATCTGCGCGGCGTTCATCAGGTAGATGAGGCGGTCGCTCCCCTCTCCCGCAGGCATGTAGCCTGTGATGTCCTGGCCCGAGATGTCGTGCGGCGGGGTCATCTTGATCTGGGTCTTGCCGCCGTGCCATACCATGAGGTGGCGGTAGCTTACGCCGGCGTGGAAGGAGAATTCCTCGCTGCCCAACTGACGCTGCAACTCCTCCACCAGTTCGCGGCCGTCAGCGGTGGAGATGTGCCCGGCCGAGTAATCTTCCATGATCAGCTTGCCGCCGCGCGGCTCGAGGTGCACGAGGTTCAGGCGGAAAGCGACGTCGTCCGGCCCGAGAGATACCCCCATGCTCGCCGCCTCGAGGGGGGAGCGGCCAGTGTAGCAGTCAACCGGGTTGTAGCCGAACATGGCGAGGTTCGCGACGTCGGAGCCGGGGGGGTAACCTTCAGGCACGGTCTGCGCGAGCCCGAGTGTTCCCCTCTTGGCCATGAAATCCATGTTGGGGGTCTTTGCCGCCTGCAGCGGCGTTTTTCCATTCAGTGCACCGACCGGGTGATCCGACATCCCGTCGCCAAGCAAAACCACGTACTTCATAGCATCCATCCTTATAAGTGATTGGTGTTAACTGAAACACTTCTTTAACGCAAAGACGCCAAGCCGCAAAGGATGAAACGGGAAAAGGCGTAATACCAGAGGCCTCTTTGCGTCTCCGCGCCTTTGCGCCTTTGCGTTGAGTCTTTTGTTTATCCTCTGGGGTGTACCTTTTCGTGCAGCCTCTTGAGCCTTTCCCGGGTGACGTGGGTGTAGATCTGGGTGCTCGAGAGGTCGGCGTGGCCGAGCATGATCTGAACGCTCCTCAGATCGGCACCGTTCTCCAAAAGATGCGTCGCGAAGGAGTGGCGCAGGGTGTGCGGCGAGATCCCGCTTCTCACCCCCGCCTGCAGCGCCCTCTTCTTGATGATGTTCCAGAAAGCCTGCCGGGTCATCCCCTCGCCCAGACGGCTTATGAAAAGAAGCGGCGAGCTCTTCTCCTTTAAAAGCTCCTGGCGCGCCTGGCCGAGGTACTCGCGCACATGCCGGCACGCGCTCTCCCCCATCGGCACCAGACGCTCCTTGTCACCCTTCCCCACCGTCATCAGGTACCCGGCGGAGATGTTGACGTCGCTCGCCTTAAGCCCCACCAGCTCGGAAACCCTGAGACCGGTCGCGTAAAGAAGCTCCAGCATCGCCTTGTCGCGCAGTTCTATGGCGCCGGTATCGAGGGGCGCGGCGAGAAGAGCCTCGACCTCGCGTGGGCTCAGAACCGCCGGGAGCTTCTTCACCCCCTTGGGAGCCTCGATGATGGCGGTCGGGTTGGTCTCGCAGTAACCTTCGCGGACCAGGAAGCGGTGCAGCATCCTGAGCGCCGAAAGCGCCCTCGCCCGACTTCTAGGTGCGATCCCCTCCCCTTTGAGCCTCGTGAGGTACCCGGTTACGTCGCTTGGGCGGATGTCTCCGGGTTCCCGGTTGCCCAGGTGGGAGAGGTACCGTGTGAGGTCGCGGCTGTACGCCGCCACCGTGTTAGCCGCCGCCCCCTTCTCCACCAGGAGGTAGTGCAGGAAGAGGTCGAGGTAGCGGTCCACTAGCCGTCAACCGCCTCCAGGAGCTCCTTGCGGATCTCCTCGAGCTTGGCCGGGTCCGAGATTTTGTGGCCGAAGATGTCCTTCACGTAGAAGACGTCGGCGACCTGGTCCACCTTGGTGGAGATCTTGGAGACGCCGATGTAAAGGCCGAGCCTCGTCAGCGTACTGGTGATGCTGTACAAAAGCCCCACTTTGTCGTGGGCGTAGATGTCGATGACGGTGTAATCGGAGGAGACCTCGTTGTCGATCTCCACGCGCGCCGGCACGGTCGGCTTCGCCTTCTCGGTGAGGATGCTCGGGCGGTGCCGTTTCGCCACCAGTTGTCCTACCCGGACCTTGCCTTCGAGAACCGTCCTCAGATCGGACTCGAAGCGCGCCCACCGGTTTTCCTCCGTGATCACGAACCCCTGCGGCGAGTTGACCTGCAGGATGTCCAGTGCCTTCTCGTTCGTGTTGGTGTGGATCTGCGCGCCAAGGATGTTCATGCCGTTGGCGGCCATCACCCCGGTGATCATCGAGAAAAGACCGGGAACGTCGTAGGTGCAGATCGTGCAGTTGGTGAATCCCTTCTCCACCTCGTGCGACAGCTGCAGCACCAGAAGCGTCTTCGGCATCTCGAGCAGGGTGCGCACGTGCCCCGCGATGACTTCGGGGGCGTAGGAGAGAAGGTGCCTCGTGGAGAGCGCCTGCAGCTCGTCCTTTATGAGCTGTCCCGGATAGTCGTCGGCAAGAAGATCGAAGATGGTCCGCTTGACGCGGCGCACGCGTTCGCCGGACGCCTCCAACTTGAAGTCCCCGCGCTCCAGGACCGTGAACGCCTTCTCGTAGAGTTCCTGCAGCAAAAGCGCCTTCCACTCGGTCCACACCTCCGGCCCCACGGCCTTTATGTCGGCGTAGGTGAGGAGGTAGAGCATCTTCAGGTTCTCGCTCTTTTCCATCTGGCGCGCGAACTGGATGATCATGCGCTCGTCGTGCAGGTCGCGGCGTTGGGCGATGTGGGCCAAAAGGAGATGCTGGCGCACCAGGAACTGCAGCCTTTCCGAATCTTCCTTGATGAGCCCCATGCGCCGGGCGATGGTCTTCGTGAGTTCGGCACCGATCTCCGCGTGTCCGCCCCCTCCCCCTTTCCCTATGTCGTGGAACAAGACGGCGAGGAGCAAAAGCCAGCGCTTGTCGATCTCCATGGCGAGCTGGGTCAGAAGCGGCAGGGTCTCCTTGTGCTCGCCGCGCCACAGCTTCGCGATCTCCTCGACGGCGAAGAGGGTGTGGGTATCGACCGTATAGATGTGGTAGACGTCGTGCTGCACCTTGCAGTAGATGCGCTCGAACTCCGGGATGAAGCGGTTCAGAAAGCCCAGGTGGTGCATCTGCTGCAGGGTGTCGTAGACCTTCTTCTCGGACTGCAGGATGTTGATGAAGGAGGCGTTCGCCTCTTTGGAGCGGCGGAACTTGTCGTTTACGAGGTCCAGGTTGTTCCTGATCAGGGTTTTCGTGGCAAGGCCAAGGGCCACCCCCTGCTTCTGGGCGTGCTCGAAGATCTTGATGAGACGGACCGGGTCCTTCGCGATCACGCTCTCGTCCGGGACCACCAGCTCCCCTTTAACGACGTAGAACCCGTCCCCGACCGGCCGGCGCGTGAAGTAGCCTAAGATCTTGCGGGTGGAGTCGTCGCGCTGGCTGCACTTGGTGATGAGAAGCGAGCTGAAGTGCTCGACGCGGTTTGCGTGGAGGTAGAAGTCCTGCATGAACTGTTCGACGGCGAGGGTCTTGCCCCTGTCCTCGTAACCGAAAAAGCGGGCGATGGAGATCTGCGCCTCGAAGGTCAACTGGTCGTTCTTGCGACCGGCGAGGTAGTGGAGCTCGTTTCTGATGCGCCAGAGGTAGGAAAGCGAGCTGTAGTACATGCCGATCTCCTCCTCGGAGACGACACCCTTCATCACCAGCTCGCGCGGCTCATCCACCTTGTACTTGATCTTGGCGACCCACATCGCGGTGTGCAGGTCCCGCAGGCACCCCTCACCCTCCTTGATGTTGGGTTCCAGGATGTAGACGCTGGAGCCGTACTTCTCGCGCCGCTTCCTTAGTTCCTCCAGCTTCTCGCCGATGAAGGCGTCGCTTCTTTTGGCGAGCACCTGGGTCACCATCATCTTCTTCAGCTCGCCGAAGAGGTGCTCGCTGCCGGTGAGAAGGCGTGCGTCGAGAAGCGCCGTCTTCACCGTGACGTCGTTATTCGCCATCTCCACGCAGTCGGTTATGGTGCGCACGGAGTAACCGACGTCCAGGCGCAGGTCCCACAGGAAGTAAAGCAGGCGGTTCGCCGCCTCCTCGACCACCTTGGACTCCTTCCCGCTGTAGAGAAAGAGAAGGTCGAGATCGGAGTACGGGTTCAGTTCGCGCCGGCCGTACCCCCCGACCGCAACGAGCGCCAACTGCCCGCTTTTATGCATCTGCAGGTCGTCCGAGAGCGCGATGAAAAGCCTCGTCACCAGGGCGTCGGTCATCGCCGTTATCGACTGCACCACGGAGATGCCGTCCTCACCCTCCCGGTGCGAACGCTTGGACTCCTCCCGGAAATGCTCCAAAAATTCGCGCGCCGCCGCAAGGTAGGCGCCGCGCTTCTCCTCGAAGCTCTTGCCGTCTCCCTTCATCGACTCCGAGAGGTATGCGTTTATGTTGAGGCGCATCACTCTTCCTTGGCGATGCGGACCACTTGCAGGACGCCGGGAAACGCCTTGATATCCGCCTCGGGGATATTCTCGGTGTCGCCGATGACGCCTATGATGACCCGGTTTGCTCCGGTGGACTGGTGGATGTCGAAACCGCGTTCGATGAGGTACGACTTGATCTCTTCCTGGGCCTTTTCGTCGGCCGTCTTGCGCATTACGATCAGCACCTGCAAACCTCCTTTAGTGGTCGCCCCGGGTCATGATCCTTTCCAGGCGCCGCGATTCGTCGATCACCCTCTCGAAGAGGCGCACGATGGCCTGGTCGTCCAGGGGGCCGTCGTTCTCCGCCGTCATGCGGGCGAAGATCCGCTTCTCCCTGGAGGGGTCGTAGACCGGCAGATCGAGCCCCTTCTTGATCTCCCCTATCTGCAGGGCAAGTGAGGCGCGCTCGTTGAAGATGCGCAAAAGTTCGCTGTCCAGCCGGTCGATACGGTCCCTGATGTCGTCTATGGTCATGGCGGCCTCAGAACTGCTTTTTGATGTGGGTGTCGCGTTTCCAGTTTGCGTCGTCTACGCCCGGATAGTCGATGTTGTAATTCAGGCCGCGCGACTCTTTCCTCATCTGCGCGCAGGCGACGATCAACTGGGCGACGGTGGCGATGTTCCTAAGCTCGATGAGATCGGAGGTGACGATGAAGTTCCAGTAGTACTCCTCGATCTCGTCCTGGATGAGCTCGATGCGGCGCATGGCGCGTGCGAGACGCTTGTCGCTGCGCACGATGCCGACGTAGTTCCACATGAAGCGGCGGATCTCGTCCCAGTTCTGGGAGACCACAACCATCTCGTCGGAGTTGGTCGCGGTACCGGCATCCCACTCGGGGATCTGGGGGAAGCTGAACTCGCCGTCTTTCAAGACCTGCACCGCGTGCTTGTAGGCGCGCCCCGCGTAGACCGCCGCCTCGAGAAGCGAGTTGCTCGCCAGACGGTTGCCGCCGTGCAGACCGGTGAAGGCGACTTCGCCGATGGCGTAGAGGTGCTTTATGTCGGTCTCTGCGTTCTTGTCAACCGCTACGCCGCCGCAGAGGTAATGGGCCGCGGGGACGACCGGGATCATCTCCTTGGTCATGTCGATGCCGTACTCGAGGCAGGTCTGGTAGATGTTCGGGAAACGGGAGGTGATGTACTCGGCGCCGCGGTGCGTGATGTCGAGGTAGACGCAGTCGTCGCCGTAGGTCTTCATCTCGTTGTCGATGGCGCGGGCCACGATGTCACGCGGAGCGAGATCTTTGAGGTGGTGGTACTTCTCCATGAAGGCGGTGCCGTCACGACGCTTGAGGATCGCACCCTCGCCGCGCACCGCCTCGGAGATGAGGAAGGAACGGGCGTTCGGGTGGTAGAGCGTGGTCGGATGGAACTGCATGAATTCCATGTTGGCGATGGTCGCCCCGGCGCGGTAGGCCATGGCGACGCCGTCGCCGGTGGCGACGTCGGGGTTGCAGGTGTAGAGGTAGACCTTGCCCGCGCCGCCGGAGGCAAGAAGCGTGATGCGCGCCGTGAAGGTGCGGACTTCACCGCTCTTTCTGTCCAGCACGTGGGCGCCCAGGCAGCGATTTTCCTCGAGGTTCTTCTTAAGCACCTTCGCCTCGGTGACAAGGTCGATGGCGATGTGGTCCTCGTAGATGGTGATGTTGTCGTGCTTCAAAACCGCCTGCACCAGGGCGCGCTCGATCTCGCGGCCGGTGATGTCCTCGGCGTGCAGGATGCGCCGCGCGCTGTGGCCGCCCTCGCGGGTCAGGTCGTAGGCGTCGCCGCTCTTGGTGAACTGGACACCCCACTCGATCAGGTTGCGGATCACCTGCGGCCCTTCCTCGACCACCATGCGCACCACGTCCTCGTGACAGACGCCCGCGCCGGCGACCAGCGTGTCCTGCACGTGCGCGTCGAAGGTGTCCTCCTCCGAGGATACGGTGGCGATGCCCCCCTGGGCATAGTTGGTGGCGGATTCGGAAATGTCCTTCTTCGTGACCAGGGCGACCTTGCCGTGAGCGGCTGCCTGCAGCGCAAAGGAAAGCCCCGCGATGCCACTGCCGATCACCAGAAAATCAGTTTTCTCTTTCATTACTCCCCCCCATAAGCTGGATTGGGCCCACGTCGGGCCCGAAGTATGAAACGAAGCCGTGCAGCAGTCGCGAGTACGTAAAGGAAAAGCTTTAGGGGGGCTGGGCGGCAACGTTGGGCCTGTGCCCTCAAAGGAGATCGCTTCGGGTGCGTCGCGGATACCTTGCGTCCTTCGCATGAACCGGTACTGGAAAACCCGCAAATTATTGATCCCCCCAAGATTTTTGTCAAGACTTTTGACAGGTTATGCGTCTCTAAGGATGGATTAGACCTTGAATTATCATGCTTATTAGTCTATATATTTCGGTGGCATAATTTTCTTTCCCATTAAAAAGGAAGCACATGCTCCATTTGTCACACCGAATCGCGGTGACAGCCGCCATGATGACGGCAGCCCTGTCGCTAACCCTCTCGGCGCCGGTCCGCGCCGACATATACAAGTACGAGGCTCCCGACGGCACCGTCCACTTTACCGACGCCCCGACCGACAAGCGCTTCAAGATCTTCATGCGGGACATCAAGAAGGACAAGAAGCTGCGGACCGCGTTCAAGCTCCCCGGTTATGCAAGGAACCCGGCCGAGTTCGAGCCGATCATCAACTCCTGCTCGCGCGAGTACGGCGTAGACAGCTCGCTCATCAAGGCGGTAATCCACGCCGAGAGCGGCTACAACCCGACCGCGGTCTCCTCCAAGGGAGCCCAGGGGCTGATGCAGCTCATGCCGAAGACCGCCCAGGGGCTCAAGGTGGCCGACTCCTTCAACCCCCAGGACAACATCCGCGGTGGGGTGCGCTATCTCAGGTTCCTTCTGGACACCTTCAAGGGGAACGAATCGCTGGCCGTTGCCGCCTACAACTGCGGCCTCAACAACGTGGCGAAATACGGCGGCATCCCCCCCTATCCCGAGACCCAGACCTACGTGGCCAAGGTACTCAGTTACCGCAACAGCTACCGATAGCGCAAAGGCAGACACAGCATGCCCTCTACCCCAGCACAGATCATGAACCTCCCGAACATCCTCACCATGGTGCGCATCGCTGCCATTCCGCTTCTGTGCGTCCTGCTGCTTTCGCCCGAGCGGGAGACCGGCTTCTGGGCCGCCGCCCTGTTTGCCGCCGCCTCGGTGACCGACTGGCTGGACGGCTACCTCGCCAGGAAGATGCAGATCGTCACCGTGTTCGGCAAGTTCCTCGACCCGATCGCCGACAAGCTGATCGTCATGGCCGCGCTCATCATGATCCTTCCCTTTGACCGGGTTCCCGCGTGGATGGTGCTCGTGATCCTCGGGCGCGAGATGATTATCACGGGGCTTCGCGGCATCGCATCCACCGAGGGAATCGTGATCGCCGCGAGCAACCTCGGAAAGTTCAAGACCATCTTTCAACTGGTTGCCATCATCGGTCTCTTGCTGCACTACGACTACCACTGGTTCTTCGGTATCGATCATCCGCTGCTAGTTGTGAACATGCACAACGTCGGCATGTTCTATCTCTGGATCGCGACCGTGATAACCATCTGGAGCGGCGTGGATTACCTGTACAAATTCGTTCGGGTCATCGTGAAATAAAAATTTCCCGTTGACACAGGGAAGGGAATCGGGTTATATACGGGTTCCTTCGATGCACAAGGCGGCATGGCCAAGTGGTAAGGCAAAGGACTGCAAATCCTTCATTCATCGGTTCAAATCCGATTGCCGCCTCCAAATAGAAAGGGCCTACAGTGATCACACTGTAGGCCCTTTTTCTTTATGCCGTAGTCCGTGCCGTAATAAATCCCCCTCCTGTTCCATCTCCGAGAGATGCCGTTGCAGTATCCCTGAAAGTTCAGACAGCTGGATCTGGGTCAAAAGCACCGCAACAGGAACGCTTCCCCGCCTTTCCGCCACATCAGGCCACCGTTTGGCCCTGTCGGGCTCAACGCTGTCCGCTCCTAGGTTCCATCTGTCCTTCCACGACGCATCAGATATTAATGCTATTGAATTTATCTTTGATATATTTGCCTGTCTTCCGACAAAGATGTCCAACAAGGCTGGTACGGTAAGGGGGTGAACCTGGCGGGGCGCAGAGAAAAAAGCGAAGTTAACCAACGAGAAAAGGAGGCGTCACATGCGCAGAACGTTCCCATTTGCAGTTGCGGCTTTGCTGATGTCCATGTCGCTGGCCGGTTGCGGCGACGATGACAAGCATGCATCGACAACGTACCGCCAGACCAACCTCGTGTCCAACATACCAGGGCTTGCGTCCACCACAGACGCCAACCTGGTGAACTCCTGGGGGATCGTCCGTTCGTCCACCAGCGGTTGGTGGGTGAGCGACAACGGAACGGGATTTTCAACGGTCTACAACGGGTCGGGTCAGCCTTTCCCGATCGCTACGCCGCTCACGGTAACCATTCCGCTGCCGTCAGCTCCCGGCACAGCCACCACCGCGACTCCGACCGGCGTTGTCTTCAACAACTACTCCGGCTTTGACGTGACACCCGGAGTGAACGCGACGGCGGCACGGTTCATCTTCGTCACCGAGGACGGTACCATCTCGGCCTGGAACACAGGAACTACGGCGACACTGAAGGTCGACAACCCGACCTTTGCGACGGGAACGGGGGCGGTCTACAAGGGAGCGGCCCTAGCAACCACCGGCACCGCCAACTACCTTTACGCCGCCAACTTCCGTGCAGGGACCATCGACGTCTTTGACTCCACCTTCACTCCGGTCACCCTGCCGGGGACGCCGTTCACAGTACCTGCGCCGCACGTCGCCCCTCCGGAAGGGTACTCCCCCTTCAACGTCGCCACCATCGGAGGCAAACTCTACGTAAGCTATGCGCTTTTGAACTCGGACACGCTACTGGATGACGTCCCCGGACAAGGGCACGGTTTCGTGGAGGTTTTCAATCCGGACGGGAGCTACGTAATGAGTCTGCAAAGCGGAACTTGGTTCAACTCCCCTTGGGGTATGGCACTGGCGCCGGCAAATTTCGGCAAGTTCAGCAACATGGTCCTCGTCGGGAATTTCGGCAGCGGCCAGATCACCGCCTTCGACCCCGCGACAGGAGCTTTCATGGGAGTGATGCGCGACGCAGACAACGTACCGATCGTCATTGACGGGCTTTGGGGTATCGGTTTCGGCAACGGCGGCAATGCCGGCCCGACAACTACCCTGTTTTTCGCCGCAGGACTCAACGACGAAAGCGACGGACTCTTCGGCACCATAACCCCACGTTGATGGGTGCCAGTAACCAGCCTCCGGAGCTCCTCCGGGGGCTTTTTTTCCCATCCTACCCCGCCATCGCTGCCCCAGTGACTAGATAGTAAAAACATTGCTCATATATGTCTTATAAGGTATATCCCCAAACGACATGGGATATCGAGTTTACCGGCTCTACGACAAGCATCTGGAAAAAGTGGAAGAGGAAGTGCGAAACTAGATCGAGGCGACGGGGGGCGATCTCAAGGTAGTAGCTAGTTTTCCATCCGGAGGAAAACCCCTGAGAGAGATCATTTGCCCCTCAGTGATCCCTTGGCAGACGCAAATAGCATAGGAGATTTGTATTCGTGAAAACGCAGTACTATGTCGCATCAACGCTTGATGGCTTCATTGCGACTGAGACGGATTCGTTGGACTGGCTCTTTCCGCTTGGAAGCCTGGAAGCGTCCAGCTACCCGACGTTCATCACTGATGTCGGCGCATTGGCCATGGGGTCTTCCACTTATGAGTGGATCCTCCGAAATGCGGACTCTGTCGCTGCGGAGACCGGTTCCCCATGGCCATATACGCAACCAACGTGGATATTTACCAGCCGTAACCTTCCCGTGGTCCAGGGAGCCGACATCAGGTTCTTCAGAGGGAACGTAGCAGATGTGTTCGGCGAGATACGCGCAGCCGCGAAAGAGAAGAATGTTTGGGTCGTTGGCGGCGGCGACCTGGCTGGACAGTTCTACGACGCCGGACTGCTTGATGAACTCATCGTTCAGGTCGGCTCGGTGACCTTGGGCAAGGGGAAGCCGCTACTTCCGCGGCGCATCCTGAGCCCGGTGCTAAGCCTAACGTCAGTTCAGCAGATGGGTACCGGAATGGTTGAGCTTCGTTACCAGGTCGCAAAGGAGCGAGTTTTTGAAAGCAATCTTTGAGCTGCTGCGTAGAACGCTTCAGGTTTGACTAGAACTCGGATCGAGCACCCTTCCCAAGAACAGGATGCTTCCGGTTGAGTTCTCCCGGATGAGAAAAAGAAAGGGGCGGTCCGCTTTGAACGTCATGATCCTCGGGCGCGCCCCATAGACTGTAACTGCGGCTGTAGCCGCCGCCGCTTCGGTGCCTTCCTCGTTGACCTCCACGAATGCCTTGTGCAGGAGATTTCCAATTTTGAACGGTCCCTTCCCATCCATCCCTGAAAAATCGGCTTGCCCCTCGAAAGGTTTCCGCATCCCCAAGAATTGCAGCGGCTCTGTAAGGTCGTGGGTACCCCAGTAAAATTTGAATTTCGGCAGCTCGACATCGACGAAACGATTCCCTATGCCGGAAATCCAGGACTCAAGATTCGAGGCCGTCAGCTTGCTTTCAAGGCGGGAGAATCCGGCGGCATCGTTGGGCAGCATAAGCACCATGGACAACTGGTCGCCCACATAAGGCAACTCCAGGATCTTGACGTCCTTGGTTTCGTGATAACCAAAATTCCCGCTTCGGTGCATCATGGATGCATGACTTTTCGAGCCATCCTGTCGGGTAAAGTTCCCCTTCAAGGTACGCATCTTCTCAAACGGCTTGGCCCAGTTCCCTTTGAAGTAAACTGCGTTGACCAAGACCAGATTAGTATCTCGTGGCAGCGGATTGGGTATGAGGTCCCGGATCTTTCCCTGGGTCTTATCCTGAACCCATGCGTTGATGCGACCGTGCGCGTTCTCGGAGGCCTTTCTGTAGTCCACCGGAACGACGGCCGAATGGTAGTTTTTGTTCACCGCCGACAGATACTCCGGGAGAAAACGATGGTCCTTCTGAGGCCATAGGGAGTTGGCAACAATTAGTTTGATGTCTCCCTTCTCATGGATTTTGTTCAGTTTTGCGTTCAGCCCCGAGAAGGCCGAACCGGTTTTCTCCGCGCCGGAAGTGAAATGAAGTGTTCTGGCCATTTCTTCAGCAGTACCGCCTCTGGCTCCGCTATACGTCATGGCCAAGACATTGGAGACACTGTAGGGAGAAAAAAACAGGTTCCCTTGCTGCTTCTTGAGCTTTGCATAGAGGTCAAGCGCGAAGAGATTGTTGTTCTTAGCAAGTTGCCTGACCGCTGCCTGTTGCTCGCCAGCCAAGGCTGAAGATGCAAGAAGTGAGAAGACAACAATCGCCGCAACCGCGAGCCGAAAAGATTTAGCCGTCATGATGCCCCCTGCCCAACGTTTTAAGAGGCACCGTTCCCGGCGCCTTGACCTGACTGGACCGGCAGACTACCATCCCGATTAACCTAAATCAATGTAATTCTATAAAAATAAGACAGCGGAAAGTATTGCGAAGGTGCAGAAATTATGGCGT
Organism: Geomonas ferrireducens; assembly: GCF_004917065.1. Lineage (NCBI taxonomy): Bacteria > Pseudomonadati > Thermodesulfobacteriota > Desulfuromonadia > Geobacterales > Geobacteraceae > Geomonas > Geomonas ferrireducens. The sequence continues at coordinate 974,739 of NZ_SSYA01000003.1, read as the reverse complement.
ATGTCAGCAGTCCCATGGTCCGATTCGAGCTGCCTCACCTTTGGTATTATTCAAAATTCACAAAAACTAATTATTCTATCTTTACAAACCAAATCCTCTGTGGTATTCACAATATCACCTCGTTGTTGCTTCACCTGACCCCCCTGAACTACCTCCCAGGGGGGTCTTTCTTTTTACCGATGTCCCCCCACGTTCTCCGGCCCCTGCTTCCCAGATACAAGTGATCTTCCCTTTACTGAAAGGTCCAAGCACAGCCCCCGCATTGAGGGTACGTGGGACAACGGCGCCCTGCACGCAGTTCCCCTGCGCGGCGTCGTACACATCAAGGCGCAGAGGGAGAGTCTCCGCGGGGAGATCACACGCCACACCGCCGCACTGCTCGCGCAATTTGTAACCTCCACTCTCCCCAAAGCAGATCACCGCTGCCCCGAGCCGAGGTCCCCTATGGGCGATGCAGCATGCCGTTCAGCTTCAATGCAGCTCCACAGCGTGCGAGGTGCCGCGACCTATTGCGCGATGTGCCATGACCTATTGCACGATGTGCCATGACCTATCGCGCGATGTGCCATGACCTATCGCGCGATGCGCCATGACCTATTGCGCGATGTGCCACTACCTATTGCGCGATGTGCCACTACCTATCGTGCGATGTGCCGCTACCTATCGTGCGATGTGCCACTACCTATCGTGCGATGTGCCACTACCTATCGTGCGATGTGCCACTACCTATCGCGCGATGTGCCGCTACCTATCGTGCGATGTGCCACTACCTATCGTGCGATGTGCCGCTACCTATCGTGCGATGTGCCACTACCTATCGTGCGATGTGCCACTACCTATCGCGCGATGTGCCGCTACCTATCGTGCGATATGCCGCTACCTATCGTGCGATGTGCCACTACTTATCGTGCGATGTGCCACTACCTATCGTGCGATGTGCCACTACCTATCGCGCGATGTGCCGCTACCTATCGTGCGATGTGCCACAACCTATCGTGCGATGTGCCACTACCTATCGTGCGATATGCCGCTACCTATCGTGCGATGTGCCACTACTTATCGTGCGATGTGCCACTACCTATCGTGCGATGTGCCACTACCTATCGCGCGATGTGCCGCTACCTATCGTGCGATGTGCCACCACCTATCGTGCGATGTGCCACTACCTATCGTGCGATGTGCCGCTACCTATCGTGCGATGTGCCACTACCTATCGCGCGATGTGCCGCTACCTATCGTGCGATGTGCCACTACCTATCGTGCGATGTGCCACTACCTATCGTGCGATGTGCCACTACCTATCGTGCGATGTGCCACTACCTTTCGCCTTGCTGGAGCGGCGACTCAAATGAAATTAAAAATTTGTTAATTTTAATTGACAGCTCACATTCATACTTTATACTGCACTACTCCTGCGCAACGAGTCACACGTGCCACGGCACGGAAGGAGTTAGATAATGGGAATCTGTATCGACTGCAAAGGCAAAAGGACCGTCACCTGCCCCGAGTGCGGTGGCACCGGGAACAGGTATTATGTGGCGGTGCTAGATATCTGGGAGTCCGACTGCAGCGCCTGTTTCGGAAGCGGTACCGTCAGCTGTCCTGCTTGTGAGAGCAGACCGCTCGGCTCCGGAGTACCGAGACCACCGGCAGCTTGGACCCCGCCCCCTGCCCCACCGGGACTGTGAAAGACGTCTCAACGCGAAAAGGGCCGGCAGAAGATGCCGGCCCTTTTTTTCTTCCTCTGCGACGGCACGCTGAAAGCCCGCCACCCCACCTCGCGACCGGCAGCGCGCCCCCACCAGATAAAACACGGGAAAACTGGACCGGCCATTGGCCGGTGAGATGATGAATGCGGTCGGCACAGGATTAGTCAAAAAAAATGCAATACATTTACCGTTCTGTATACTTTTTTTATCCGCACTATCAGCCTGTTATACGGAAATCGTAAGCTACCCCGGTATCCCCCCTTCTCACGTTAGATATGACCAACCATTTTCTCCTACATTAAATTGCCCCCCCTCCGAAGAAGCAACCAATTCTGTAAAGAATCGCGTCCGGTGAAAGCACAGAAATTACCTTTTCTGCTCCCTAGATGCCGCATGCCTGTCGTGCCTGACTGCTGAATTATCCAGGCGCCGGTTCTGGCGCCGTCACTACAACCCGAAAAGAGGACAGGAAGAAAAATGGGTGAACTGAAACTGAAGGCAAAGGTATTGGTCGGATTCGCCGTCGCAGCTTTGCTCGGCATGGCTGGTTGTCTCGTCGCGATGCGGGGCTCGACAGGGATCGGAGTGGGTGTCTCAGTGGCGGCCTTTATAGCCACCCTCGCGCTAGGCATCTGGCTCTCCCGTGCCGTCGGCGCGAGGACGCAGGCGTTGGAAGAGGAACGCGAACGGCTCGTTGAGAAAAACGACTGGTTCCGCGCCATCATCGACGCGGTGCCGTTTCCGGTGCACGTAACCGATAACGACATGAAATGGACCTTCATGAACAAGCCGTTCGAGACGCTCCTGGTCCGCGAGGGGCGCATCAAGGACCGTGACACCGCCGTGGGACTTGCCTGTAGCAACGCCGCGGCCAACATCTGCAACAACGAGGGATGCGGCATAAAGCAACTGCACAAAGGGGTGAACGAGAGCTTCTTCGACTGGTGCGGGTTGGAATGCAAGCAGGACACTGCCTACGTGATAAACCGCAAGGGGGAGCGAATCGGATACGTAGAGACGGTGACCGACCTCACCGCCATGATCAGAAACCGCGACTATACCCATGCGGAGGTGGAGCGCATGGCTGAGAACCTGACCAGGCTGGCGCTGGGGAATCTCGACCTCGACCTGCAGGTGGCGGATGCGGACCAGCATACCGGCGTAACCCGCGAGAACTTCGTCAAGATCAACGCGAGCCTCTCCAGGGTGAAGGACGCCGTCGGCGCCATGATCGAGGACACGGAAAAGCTGGTCAACGCGGCGCTGGCCGGTGAGTTCCAGACCCGCTCCGACGCTTCCAGGCACCAGGGTGAGTTTCGCGCCATCGTGGACGGGGTGAACCGGACGCTCGACGTGGTGGTCGATAAGAACGATTGGTACGAGGCGATCATCGATGCGGTCCCCTTCCCCATCCACGTCACCGACAACGACATGAACTGGACCTTCCTGAACAAACCCTTCGAGGCGCTCCTGGTCAAGGAGGGGCGCATCAGAGACCGGGTCACCGCGCTCGGGCTAGCCTGCAGCAACGCCGCGGCCAACATCTGCAGCACAGAGGGGTGCGGCATCAAGCAGCTGCAAAGGGGAGTAGGCGAGAGCTACTTCGACTGGTGCGGCTCGGGTTGCAAACAGGACACCTCGTACCTGCTGAACCGCAAGGGGGAGAAGATCGGTTACGTCGAGGTGGTCCAGGACCTGACGGCGATCATAAGGAACCGCGACTACACCAAGGTAGAGATCGAACGGATGGCCTCCAACCTCAGGCTCCTCTCGGAGGGGGACCTTGACCTCGATTTCGCCATCGTGCAGCCGGACCAGCACACGAAGGAGACGCACTCCGATTTCGCCAGGATCAACGACAGCCTAAAAAGCGTTAAACAGGCCATGGACGGCGTCATCGGCATCACCAAGGAGATCGCCGACGGGAACCTGACCGTGGAAGTGACGCCGCGCTCGGAGAAGGATGAGTTGCTCAAGGACCTAGCGGCGATGGTGCGCAAGCTCTCCGACGTGGTACTGGACGTGAAACAGGCGGCGGACAATGTGAGTCTCGGGAGCAAGGAACTCGCCGAAAACGCGGAGAACACCTCGCAGGGGGCAACGGAGCAGGCGGCCTCGGCCGAGCAGGCATCGAGCTCCATGGAAGAAATGAGCGCCAACATCAGGCAGACCGCCGACAACGCGATGCAAACCGAGAGAATCGCGGTGAAATCGGCCGCTGACGCGCAGGAGGGAGGGAAGGCCGTCGCAGAGACCTTAGCCGCCATGAAGGAGATCGCCGGGAAGATCTCCATCGTCGAGGAGATCGCACGCCAGACCAACATGCTCGCGCTGAACGCGGCCATCGAGGCGGCGCGTGCAGGTGAGCACGGCAAGGGGTTCGCGGTGGTGGCGGCCGAGGTGAGAAAGCTCGCCGAGCGCAGCCAGAAGGCTGCCGGCGAGATATCGACACTCTCCACCTCGAGCGTGGAGATCGCGGAGAAGGCGGAGGCCCTTCTGGGGGAAATACTGCCCAACATCCAGAGGACCGCGGAGCTGGTCCAGGAGATCAGCGCGGCAAGCAAGGAGCAGGACGGCGGTGCACAGCAGATCAACCAGGCGATTCAGGTGCTGGACCAGGTGATCCAGAAGAATGCCACGGTGGCGGAAGAGATGTCATCCACCGCCGAAGAGCTCTCCTCTCAGGCGGCCCAGCTGCAGGAAACCATCTCCTTCTTCCACGTGGACAGCGCCGAGGCCCCGGCCGGCCGGAGGGAGGTGGGGACGAGGGCGCGCGAAGCCGCCTCCCTCACATACTCCGGGACGAGCGCCAAGAAAGACACCAGGGCGCGCGCCAGACAGGCCGCGGTCGACAAAGGGGTAGCCATCAACCTCGACCACGGCGACTTCGAGCGCTTCTAAGACGCAGAAAAAGGAAGGCCGCCTCCCCTTTCAAAGGTGAGGCGGCCTTTTCTCTTGCTCACGCAGCCTTTACCGCCTGCCACCCTACCTCATGCCCTCACGTAGAGCGCTTAAATTTTCATTGATGGATGGAGAGTTTCTTCATCAGGTCGTAGAGGGTCGGGCGGCTAACGCCCAGCTCTTCGGCAGCCTTCAGGATGTTCCCGGACTGGCGCTCGATGGCGTTCAGGATCATCTCGCGCTCCATCCTCTCGCGCGCCTCGCGAAGCGAAAGCCCGTCGTTCGCGGGAACCGGCACCGGGGGCGGCTCGAAGTCGCAGCCAAGATCGAGAGGGCCGATGCTGGAACCGTCACACATGATGACGGCACGCTGGATCCGGTTCTTCAGCTCGCGCACGTTGCCCGGCCAATCGTGCCGCTTCAAAAAGGCTATCGCGGCCGGAGAGAGGCGCACCTTCTTCTTGTTCTCCTTGCAGTAAAGACGCAGGAAGTTGTCGGCAAGCAGCAGCACGTCGTCACCGCGCTCCCTCAAGGGGGGAAGCTTGATGGTGACCACCCCGATCCGGTAGTAGAGGTCCTCGCGGAAGCGCCCCTCCTCGATCGCCTTCTGGATGTCGATGTTGGTCGCGCAGGTGGTGCGGGCGTCGACCGGGATCTCCTCCCTCCCCCCGACACGCTGGATCAACCCCTCCTGAAGAAAGCGCAGTAGCTTCACCTGCAGGTTCACCGGCAATTCTCCGATCTCGTCGAGGAACAGGGTTCCCTTGTGCGCGAACTGCAGCTTACCGCGCACCGCGGTGTGGGCACCGGTGAAGGCCCCCTTCTCATGCCCGAAGAGCTCACTCTCGAGGAGGTTTTCGGGAATGGCGCCGCAGTTGATCGCCACGAGCGGCCCCTTGCGGCGCTGGCTCGCCTCGTGGATGGCCGCGGCGACCAGCTCCTTGCCGGTGCCGCTCTCGCCGGTGATGAGGATCGGTGCGTTTGAGGGGGCAACCTTCCTGATGGTGGTGTAGACCGCCTGCATCTCGGCGCATCGCCCGACCATCCCCCACTGGTCCTCCGGCTCGGCGTTGGATGTGATGGAGCTGTTTTGTTCCTCCAGGGTGGCGATATGGAAGGCGCGTCCGATCATCACCTTGAGTTCGGTGAGCACTGGGGGCTTCGCGTAGAAGTCGAAGGCCCCCATGCGCATCGCCTTCAGCGCGTTCTCACGCTCGTTGTTTCCCGTGAGCATGATCACCTTGGTCACCGGGTTCAGCCCAAGCATCTCGTCCAGGCAGCGAAACCCCTCCACCGAGCTGTCCGGGTACGGCGGCAGCCCGAGGTCGAGGATCACGACAGCCGGGTGTTCGTTCCGGAAAAGGGAGAGCGCCTCGTGCGCATCTCCGGCGAGCAGCACCTGGTACTCCTGGTTCAGCCCCCACTTGAGCTGCTGCCTGATATCCTCGTTGTCGTCGACAATAAGAAGCTTTTTCACTACTCCTCCTCTATGCGGCGGCGCTGCACCCTCTTGCCGGTTCGGCCTGCGCGACAGGGAGGTGAACGGTGAACACCGTCCCTTCCCCCTCGACGCTTGCGACCTCGATCCTGCCGCCGTGCGCCGCGACTATCTGCCGCGACTGGTAAAGCCCGATCCCCAAACCGGTCCTTTTCGAGGTGCGGAATGGGACGAACAAATCATTTCTGATGAAGCGCGGCGACATGCCGCAGCCGCGGTCGGTCACCCTGATGAAGGGGGAGGCGTTGCATCCTACCTCGGCGGTTATGGGGGTCTCCGGCGCGGAGGCCTCCACCGCGTTCAAAAAGAGGTTCAAAAGCACCTTCTGCAACTCCTCCGCATCGCCAAGGACCATCTGGCAGCTCCCGGTGACATCTATCGTCCTTCCCTGCACCATCTCGGCGCAGCGTCTGGCAAGGGACAGGATCTCGACGGGACGCCTCTGCAAAAGCTCGCTTTCCCCGAGGTTCCGCAGACGGCCGATGAGGCCCTGCATTTTCCTGGTGGTGTTGCCGAGGCTGTTCAGCATGTCCTTCTGGAATTCGGGGTTGTCTATGTGCTCCCCCGCGTTCTGCAGGACTAGCGAAATGGTGGCCGCGAGGTTTTTAAGGTCGTGCGCCACGAAGGTTGCGAGGCTTCCGACCGCCTCCATCGCCTTCGCCTGGGTTAGCTGCTCGGAAAGACGCTGGTGCTGCATGGCGACCGAGACCTGACGCGCGATGGTCTTCATCAGGTCGAAATCCTCGTAGCGGTACTGCTCGTCCGGGACGACCTGCGCACCCAGCACGATGAAGCCTGAAAGGGCCTCCCCTTCTGAAAGGGGGATCACGAAGGAGATGCCGTAGCGAGCAAGCATGGCGCGGTCGGCCTCCGTCAGTTCGGGGTTCGCATCGGAGGAGCTGAAAACCCACTGTTTCTCGCGCAGCGAGGCGAGGATGGGGCTGTCGTCCTCGATGGTCTCGGTCATCGGCTCCAACTCAAGAAGGCCGCCGACACAGTACCACCCGACCCCCTTCTGGTGCTGGTACAGGGCCGCGCCGCGCACGCCGAAGATCTCGCAGTAGGCCTGGAGCACCCGATGCACCAGCTCGTCGGCGCTGTCGAAGGTGGCGAGCCTCTGGGTAAGCCCCAGCCACTGCGAGCGGTAGTCGTACTTGCTCTGGTAGAAATGTTTGTGCAGGAAGACCTTGAACTCGCGGTTGGCGCGCTCGGAGAGAAGGAGCAGCAGCAAAAGGATGCCGCCTGCAAAGCAAAGGGCCAGGGTGAGCACCCGGGGGAACAGCGGCCCGAAGTACCTCATTCCCTCCCCCAGAAGCCCCAGCAGGATGAGATAGACCGCGATCACCGAGATGACGACCGATTTCAGCAATACCGCCTGGGAAACCTTCACCCGGGCGCTGCCGCGCCAGTGGGTACGGGCGTAGAGCATCATGATGGAGGCGACGATAAAAACAAAAGAGCGCAGCGGGACGAGCTCCATGTTGATGGAGCGGTACAAGAGCGCGTTCGAGTAGTAGAACACGAGCACGGACAGCATCGCGAAGAGCGCAACGATGTCGAGCTTCACGCGCCACAGGGCCTCGGACGAGGCGTGCGCCAGGGTGGACTCGAAGTTGATGAGCGCCATCACGAGCAGCGCAAGGATGGCGATGTAGAAGTAGAAACCCGCGTCGGCCAGAAAAAGCAGCGGCTCCACCGGGAAATCAGGGGCGTAGTAAAAGGAGGCGACGGGGAGAAAAGCGGGCACCAACAGAAGCAGACAGCCACAGGCGAGGAGGACCCGCGTCCGGACGGCGAGCCCCCGCTCCGGGAGCTCGCGCGCATAAGTTAGACTCAGAAGGAGCCACAAGGGAGGCAGGAGCGCCTCCACGAATAGCCCCGTCCTTTTCCAGTCCCTCGCGGGCCAAAACGATTCGAGGGCAAGCAGGTCGGTAAGCTCAAGGACCGCCAGGGCGAGGACGGGTAAAGCCAGGAAACTGCGGACGGCGCTTCGCTTCTCCAACTGCACGATGCGCAGTACGGTAACAAGCAGCAACAAAACCGCGATCAGCGAAAGCGCCATGGCATCCCCTCGGCCGGCCGACCTCTGTTACAGCTTCCAGACCCGTATCCCGGCCCCGTTCATAAGCCCCCTGTCGAAGAGCCCCTTCACGTCGATGAGCACCGGGTTTCTCCCCATGAGCCGCGCGAAATCGGCGGGGCCCATTTCCTGGTACTCGCGGTGGGCCACAGCGACCACCACAGCTACCGCAGGCTTTAGCTTCGACATCGGCATGATCCTGACGCCGTATTCGTGATGCGCCTCTTCGGGGTCCGCCATCGGGTCGCACACCTGGACCTCTACGCCGTAGTCTTCAAACTCCTTCACGATATCGATAACCTTGGAGTTCCTGAGATCCGGGCAGTTCTCCTTGAAGGTGAGGCCGAGCACGGTGACGCAGGAGCCCAGCACTTGGTGCCCCGCCCTGATGATTTCCTTCACCGCGCGCTGCGCCACGAATTTCCCCATGCCGTCGTTGATGCGCCGCCCGGCGAGGATGACCTGCGGGATGTAGCCGTTCTTCTCCGCCTTGTGGGTCAGGTAGTAGGGGTCCACCCCGATGCAGTGCCCCCCGACGAGACCGGGGCGGAAGTTCAGGAAGTTCCACTTGCTCCCGGCGGCGGCAAGCACATCCCCCGTGTCGATCCCCATCCGGTCGAAGATGAGGGCAAGCTCGTTCATGAGGGCGATGTTCAGGTCGCGCTGCGTGTTCTCGATCACCTTCGCCGCCTCGGCCACCTTGATCGAGGAGGCGCGAAAGACGCCGGCAGTCACCACGGAGCCGTACACCTGCGCCACCACCTCCAGGGTCTCGGCGTCCTGCCCGGAGACAACCTTCTTGATCTTGGTGAAGGTGTGTTCCCGGTCCCCCGGGTTGATCCGCTCCGGGCTGTAGCCGACCTTGAAGTCCACCCCTCCCCTGAGCCCTGAGACCCGCTCGAGGATCGGGAGGCACTCCTCCTCAGTTACGCCGGGGTACACCGTCGACTCGTAGACCACGATGTCACCCTTTTTGAGGGCACTACCTACCGTTTCACTGGCGCGATACATGAGGGTGAGGTCAGGCTGGTTGGCCTGGTCGATGGGGGTGGGGACCGCGACGATGTGGAAGTCCGCCTTTTTCAGGTCTTCGACGCGGTCGGTGAAGAGTATGTCGGCTTCGGCCAGGTCCGCGCCCTCCACCTCGCCGGTGTGATCGCGTCCCTCGCGCAGTTCCATGATCCTGTTGCGGTTTATATCGAAACCTATGGTGGTACGGCACTTTCCGAAAGCCACTGCGACGGGCAGGCCGACGTAGCCCAACCCCACCACCGAAATAATACGTTCTGCCGTCAAGAGATCCTCCTGGTAAAGAATAGCGGCACTCACAGAGCCGCACTGAACACAGCTATACCTATACAGCCTCAGGCACAAATTGACAAGTGCTAATTGTTTGTGATAAATCACTGATAGACTGGGGTAAATTGCAAGCAGGAGGCGGTAAAAATGACAGGACCGGCGTCACAAAGACAGAAGCAGGAATCCTGCGTTATCAGCAACATCCCATTCTTCTCCTCCCTCACCCCGGAACAGGTGGAACAGGTCGAAAAACTGTTCAGGAAAAAGAACTACGAAAAGGAACAGATAGTGCTCTACGAGGAGGATACATCGAACTACATGTACCTGATTTATTCCGGGAAGGTGCGCGTAGTGAAGATGAACGACGAGGGAAAAGAGCAGATCATCACCATCCACAAGAAAAACGACTTCTTCGGGGAGATGTCGCTTCTGGACAACAAGACCTCGCCGGCGACCATTATCGCGCACGAGGACTCGGTGATCGGGCTTTTGCACAGGACGGATTTTGAAGAGTACCTTTTGCGCAACGAGGAGATCCGCAAAAAGATCATCGAGCTTCTGTGCAGCCGGCTGCGCGAATCGTGGGAGATGATCAAGGTCCTGAGCTTCAACGCCGAGAACGCCCAAGACCGGGTGCTATCCCTCCTGGACCGGTTGGGGGAGCTTTACGGCGTGCGCGACGACCGCGGTGTGATCATCGACGTGAAGATGACGCACCAGCAGATGGCGAGCTACGCCTCGGTGACCCGCGAGACCATGAGCCGGGTCTTGCGCAGCCTTGAGAAGTCTCAGGCGATCAGCATCCTGGACGGCAAGGCGATCCTGCTCAACAAGAGTTTCTTCGACACGAGACAGAACCACAAGAGGCACTAGCGCCTCCTGCCACACTTAAACCGCCCCGAACCTTACTGGATTTGGGTGCCCCCGCCGTCAAACACCGCCGACACGGCGACGGCGAAATCCCCCGCCACCGCTCCGGCGGGAACATTGGTGAAGGAAAGCTTCAGGATCTCTCCCGAGGCAAGGGAGCTGCTTGCGAGTATGACGGCATTGCTGCCGGAGGTGCCGGCAATACCGTTCGCCGCATAGGGTCCGGAAGCGTCGGCGCCGGCAAGAGTCGCACCCGTCGGCATGGTCACCACTAAGTTCACTCCGTAAGGAGCCGCCGCCGGGAGCCCGGCAAGAAACACCGTCCCTACCGCCGTACTGCCGCTTAGTACGGTGCTCATCGCCGCGTAGATCGGCACGGTTACCGCGACCTCGGTGGAGGTCTGCACGTTGCCGGCGCCGTCATAGGCCTTTGCAGTCCAGTTGTAGCTACCCTTAGCGACTCCTGACGGATCCCAGGAAAAGGAGTATGGGGCGCTGGTGGCGCTTCCCTGCAGCACCCCGTTCAGGTAGAACTCTACCCGCGCAACCCCCACGTCATCGGAGGCCGCGGCCTTGATGAGGGTGACCCCGTGCACCACGGTCCCCTCCACCGGGGCGGTGAGCGCCACGCTGGGAGCGGTGCGGTCCGGACCGCCGGAATCGGCTCCCCCTACCTCACTCCCCCCTCCTCCCCCGCCGCCGCAGGCAGCGAAAGTCATCACCATAAGGGCCACCAGGGCCCGCTTAAAAAACCGCATCGTTTCCCTCCATAATCCAGTGTGCCCCATCTAGATCTTCCCCGTGAGCAGAGAGAGGATCACCACGATATCGCCGGTATCGATCCTGCCGTTGGGCTGCGAGGTGCCGTTCACGTAGGGGGCAAGGTCCAGGCGCAAAAGCTCCTCGCTCCCCGGGACGACCTGGCTCGAGGCGATCTGCAGCGCGAGCTGGGCGTCCGCTATGGTGAGGGGTGCCGAGACCGTTGCCGGCGGGGTCGGGTCGGTGAGCTTGACGGCGTTGTAAACCGAGAAGGTGGCCGAAGCGGAGCCGATGTTGCCGGCCGCATCGTAGGCCCGGGCGCTCACGATGTGGCTGCCGTTGGCAGCCAGTGTGCTGTTGAAGTCGAAGCTCACCGAGTTTTGGGCTCCGCTGTAAACCGACGTCCCGTCGAGGTACAGCTCCAGCCTTGCGACCCCGACATCGTCCTTTGCGCTGGCGGAGATGGAGACCGTACCGCCAACGGCAGTGGCCGGTGACGGGGTGACAAGGGATACCGTGGGGGAGATCACGTCCCCCGGCACCGAAACGGTGACCGCTTTCGATACCGCCTCGTTGCCTGAGATATCGACGGCCCTGGCGGCTAGGTCGTAGCTTCCCTTGGCCAGGGAGGCGACGTTCCAGGCGAAGCTGTATGGGGCCTTGGCCGTCTCGAAGACCGGCACCCCGTTTACCAGGAACTGCACCCTTGCGATACCGGCGTTGTCGGTGGCCGAAGCGGTGACAGACACCGTCCCGGAGACCGCATCGTTATTGGCCGGCGAGGTTATGCTGACGGTCGGGGGAAGCGTCTCCGGCACCGAGACGATGTTGGAGTAGACGCTCTCGGCACCAGAGGAGTTGTAGGCGGTTACGGCGAAATAATAGGAGTTAGCCGGATCCAGCCCGCTTATCGTCGCAGTGGTGCTGTTTCTTCCGTCGACAGGGGCGTTACCCTCGAAGGCGCCGGTTCCCTGAAACGGGACGGCGACGGAGTTTGCCTGGTAATAGATGCGGTAACCCGCGAGGTCGGGGTCGGGGCTTGGGTCCCAGGCTAGCGAGACATCAGTGGCAAGAGAGGTGGCGGGGGCGACGATGAGTAGAATTGCAACAGACAACAAGGCGGAAAGGGCGGAAAAGGTGTTGGCTTTTCCATTTGATAGCATGCTCACTCCCAATGACAGGCCTCGGCCGTACGCCTTTTTCGGAAGGGAGTGATAGTGGAAATGAAAAAAGCCGGGACCGCGACACCAGTACTTGGCATTTCGGCGACCCGGCTGTCTCAGAGAGACCCTGTAGGCTTTCCGTCCCACCCTCGCGGATGGTTTAGTATTATCGTGTACCTGTATTCATTTTAGCTGGATGGGAAACCCTTCCATCGGGAGGGGATAGTATTTGATTCATAAGAGGAAAGCAACACTTTTTTTGAAGAAAGCGGCTAAAAACCGCGCCTTTAGCCGCGCAGCCGCGCTGGCACTACCGCGACACGCTGATCGCCTTGGTCCCCTTGTTCCCGGCGGCGTCATAGGCCGCGACCGTGACGGTATGGGATCCGACGCCCACCTTGGTCGTGGCGCTGATGGCACCGGAGTTGGTCCCCAACAGAAAGACCCCGTCCAGGTAGACCTCCATCCGGACTACGGCCACGTTGTCCTGGGCCGACGCCGCCACCTTCAGGTTGGCATTTTTGAGATTAGAAGAGGAAGGCAGGACCAGGTTGACAGTCGGAGCAACGACATCGTTGGCGACGTTTACGGTCACGCTGGCGGAACCTGCATTTCCGGCGGCATCGGAGGCAATGGCAACCAGGGTGTGACTCCCGTTACCGGCGGCTACCGTGTTCCAGTTATAGCTTATAGCGCCCTGGTTCGCTGCGTATATGAGGCTTGAGTTGTCGTAAAGGGCGAAAGATGTAACGCCGATGTTATCGGTGGCGCCGGCCGTCACGGTGACGGTGCCGCTCACTTGCTTGTTGTTGGCGGGAGCCGAAATGGTGACCGTCGGGACTGACGTGTCACCGGCTACGTAGACGACCTTTTCCGTGGTCCCCACGTTGCCGGCGGCATCGTAGGCCTTGGCAGAAAGGGTGTACTGTCCCGGGGGCATCGAGGCGGTCTGCCAGTTGAACGTACAGGGAGCCGTGCTCCCCGCTCCCAGCAGCGTGTTGTCCACGTAGAGCTCCACCTTCGTGACGCCGATGTTGTCCTGAGCGTCGACACCTACGGAAACCGTACCGCTCAGTGTGGTAGTTGCGGACGAGACGGCGATATCCACCACAGGAGGGACCATCTCTTTTACCTGGACAATATTGGAGTAGGCACTTTCCGCGCCGCTCGAGTTGTAGGCGGTGACCGCGAAATAGTAGGAGATACCCGGGTCGAGGCCGCTGATGGAAGCGGTGGTGCTGTCAGCGACGTTCACTGGGGCCGCCCCTTCGACTGCACCGCTGCCGGCAAAGGGGAATGCCGAGGAGTTGGCCTGGTAGTAAACACGGTAACCGGCGAGATCAGGATCGGTGGAAGGGTCCCACTGAAGGCTCACCGTTGAGGGAAAAGCTGCGGCAGGAATCAAAAGAAGGGGGAGAAGGAGCTGCAGAACGCGCTTGGTTTTCAACACTGACCTCCACAAGAGGTGGAGCCCGTGCTCAAGACACAAAAAAACCGGGCACCGACCTGTAGTGCAGGCATTTCGGCGACCCGGCTGTCTCAGAGAGACCCTATAGGCTTTCCGTCCCACCCTCGCGGATGGTTTAGTATTGTCGTGTACCTAATTGTGCTCCCTTCTTTAAACAAATTTAACAGCCGACGCAGTGATTCAGATCACATTTATTACAGATCGTGCTTGCAGCGCTACCTCCACCAGGACATCACGCTGTATACCGCCAACTTCACGTATTCGATCCACAGGGGATGGCAGAGTTCCTGACTGCTGCGCAGTTCAGTGGCCGCGAATGGAACAACAGCTACCGTTGCCGGAAGGGCATTCCGGAAAGCCATAAGCGCCCGCCGCATGTGCGGAGCCGAGCTCACGATCACCACCTGGCGGACTCCGGCATCAAGATGTGAGGCTAAGTTCGCAGCCTCCGTGCGCGTGCCGAAGAAGCCTTCAGCAGCCGGGATGACCCTGATCCGCTCAGCCGGCACTCCGCGCCAGCCGAGGTAATCGACGTACCAGCGCCCCCTGCTCCATGAGCGTCCCTCCCGCACGTTGTACTGGTCCCGGGCAGGGTTGTCCATCAGGTAGATGCTCGGCACCCTCCCCAGGTGCACCAGGTCGGCGGCGGCGTTCAGTCGCTCCCAGATGGTCTCCCCGCCGGCAAGCACATAGCAGGCATCGCCAGACGCTGCCGTTTCGGTGATGAACAGGGGTGCGGCGAGAAGAGTCCGTACCTCGGTAAACGAGGGGATGACCACAAAGATCAGAAATCCGCAGAAAAGTGCGGCTAGGAGTTTCAGGCGTGGCGGCTTCATCTCTCTGACGGGGTCCACATCACCAGGCGATTACCGCGCAGATAGCGCATCCAGGCGACGGCGATGGCCACGTTCACAGTGGCAAAATAAAGGGGAAGTTTTACGGCAAGACTCCGGGCTAGGGAGGGCCTTTTCCATCCGGCAACGGCCAGGAGGTAGAAGCTGCACTGGAGAAGGAATAGGAAAAGATACAGCGGTGAGAAAGGCGCAAGAAAGGCGTTGATCAGCAGTGCCGCCGTCAGGAAAAAGGGTACCAGCCAGCGCAGCAGCTTGTGGCAGCAAAACTGGTAAGCGAAGAGGCCATAGCTAAACGGGTTCAGAAATTCCAGATTTTTGAAAAAGACTGTGATTCCCCGAAGGACCGTCCTGACCTTGCGGTCGAACTCGCGGCTGCTGTCCGCCACGTCCTGGTACAGTCCGACCACCTCGGGGTCCCCCACTCCGCGCAGACCGAGCCTCATGCTGTTCAAAAGGGTTCTGAAATCGCTCTGCATGTTTGGGGAGAAGTCGCGGCATACCTCCTTTCTTGCTGCGAAGAAAGAGCCGCTCAGGCCAACAAGGGAATTCACCCTCCCCTCCAGGTCGCGGAGCCACATCTCGTAGCGCACGTAGGCCCCCTCACCGCACGGCTTTCCATCCCGCCCCACGACCCGGTCCACACTGCTCACGCAGCCGATCGACGGGTCGGCGAAATTGGCCGTAATACGGTACAGGCTTTCAGGCTCGATGATGGTAGCGGTATCGGAAAAGACCAGGATGTCACCACGGGCGATGGCTACCGCCTCCTTCTGGGCATTCTCCTTGCCGCCGCGATCTTTCACCTCCAAAAGGACGACACCCCGGCCTTGGTACTCCCTGACTATGTCGTTGGTGCGGTCGGTAGAGCCGTCGGAAGCCACCACCACCTGCAACAGCTCCGGGGGATAGTCTAGCGCCACCGTGTTCTCGAGCTTCTCACGGATACGCTTTTCCTCGTTGAATGCGGTAATGATGAAGGTCACCGACGGTGTGATGGGTACCTTCGCCACATTGCGACACCGAAGGTAGCTGAGGAGATACAGGGAGAGGGGGTAACCGAAGTAGGCCCAAAAGACGAGAAATATGAATAAAAACAAAAGAATGGGCATAGTGTGCTCCGGTGTCAGCCCGCCAGGAGTTCCCGGTAGACCTGAAGGTAGTCCTGCGCCATCTTTTCCGCAGAAAACCGCGCCAGGACCTTCCGGTGCGCCGCCCGGGACATGTCTTGCCGCAGTCGGACGTCGTCAACTAGTTCGATGCAGCGTCTGGCGAAGGCGGCGGGCTCTCTTTCCTTGACCAGGTACCCCTCCACGCCGTCGGCGAGTATCTCGCCGATCCCACCGACAGCCGGGGCCACGACCGGCACACCGCAGGCCAAAGCCTCGAGGATTATGTGGCACGCCTTCATCATGCGGGAAATATAATCGACAGGGGAAATTATGCAATCTGAATCAAGCCAAGGCACAGGCGCACCCTGATAGTCATAGCGTGCTTAGCTTAGACCCTTCACACCGCTAATACCTTGACAAATCGAAACAAAATATAAAAGATAATACCATTGCAGGTGGGCAGAAAGCATTTAAACTTGACGCAAGCCTCCTCCTTCAGCCCCAGCAAGCACCTGATCCCACTGACTGAGCATGGCGATATCGCAGCACTGTCAGGCTGTAGTCTGACGAAATGGCACTGCAGAGCGGGACAGTACGCTTGCCTGCAGAAAGGAGTTGATAATGCAGAGCCCTAACCTGTTTCAAAGGATTTCCAGACGGGCCCTCGGGCAGATACTGCTTGACGGCAAGTTCGTGTCCAAAAGGGACCTGGATAGAGCCCTACGTGAGCAAAAAACCACTCACGAGCTGCTTGGAGGCGTACTGGTCAGGATGGGGGTCTTAAGGCCTGAAGACGTGGCAGCCCCGCTCTCCATCCAGCAGCACTTGAACCAGATCGAGGATGCTGTCAAGCTGGCTGCAGGCGACCGGCAGCTTCTGGGCGCACTGCTGGTAAAGTCGGGGAGGATAACAGAACAGCAGCTCGATGAAGCGATCTCCGAGCAAAAAAGGAGCGGTGAACGCCTAGGCGAAGTTTTCATGCGCCTGGGGATGCTCACGGAGCTGCAGCTTAAGGGGCTTCTCGACTGGCAGAAGAACCAGCAGGCCCCGGCAGAAACCCCACTTAGACTGGGTGAATTGCTCGTCGCCACCGGCCACATCACCCGCGAACAGTTGGGGCGAGCACTCGCCAAACAGGGGGACAGCGGCAGGAAGCTCGGTGACATCCTGGTCGCCGAGGGGTACGTGCGCAGGAGCGAGGTCAACCGCGCGGTACGCCTGCAGAAGATGTGCGTCAACGCCGTCGTTGCCGCCATCATGGCCATGGGCATGAGCAGTGCCGCCTCCGCCTCCTCCGTGTCCCTCCAATGGGACCCCTCACCGGACACCAACGTAGTGGGCTACAAGCTGTATTATCAGGCCGACTCTGCGACTCAGCCCTTCCAGGGGCCCGCGCCTATCGACGTGCAAAGCCTCACCAACGCCACCATATCAAACCTCGACCCTTCTCACTCCTACAGTTTTGCCGTCACCGCGTACGATTCAGCGGGCGACGAAAGTGCCTACTCGAACGTGGTCACTGTTGCCGAGATGCAGCCGCCGACGACCACCATCACCTACCCTTCAGCTTCGACCACCGTGGCGGGCACCGTATCGGTTACTGCCGATGCCACCGACAACGTGGGGGTAGCCAAGGTGGAATTCTACGTGAACGGTGCGCTAAAGGCGACCGTCCCCTCCACCCCTTACGTCTACTCCTGGAATACCAGTGGTCTTACCCCTGGAAGCTACACCCTGATGACCAAGGCCTACGACGCAGCGGGAAACATCGGGCAGTCCCAGAGTGTCACGGTGAACGTGGCGAACGACCTTACCGCGCCCACCGTCTCCCTCACCTCCCCGGGGAACAACATGACCGTGAGCGGTTCCGTGAACATCGCCGCCAGCGCAAGCGACAACGTGGGGGTGAGCAGAGTGGAGTTCTACTTGAACAACGTACTTCTCTCCGCCACCAACATGTCCCCCTATGCGTATGCCTGGAACAGTAAAAATGTCGCTAACGGGGTCTACACCTTGACGGCTAAGGCGTACGATGCCGCCGGCAATCTGGGGTTGTCACAAGCGCTCACCATCAACGTATCGAACGACCTCACCGCCCCGAGCGTGAGCCTTGCCTCCCCGCTTTCCGGCTCCACGGTGAGCGGCACCGTCGCGGTAACCGCAAACGCAAGCGACAACGTGGGTGTGAGCAAGGTGGAGTTCTACAGGAACAACGTGTTGCAAGCCACCGTCGCCACCGCACCCTACAGTTACAACTGGGATACTAAGACGGTGACGAACGGCAGTTACACGCTGACGGCCAAGGCCTACGATGCAGCGGGCAACGTATCCGTATCCCAAAGCAGTTCCGTCAACGTATCAAACGCGGTCCCAGACACCATAGCCCCGACGGTTTCCATAACATCGCCAAGCAACAACAGTACGGTGAGCGGGACAGTGGCAATCAGCGCGAGCGCCAGCGACAACGTCGGTGTCACGAAGGTCAATATTTATGTCGGCGGACAACTCATGACGAGTCTAACCACTGCCCCTTACAATTATGCCTGGGACACGACAAAAATGACAAACAACAGTGTGTATGCCGTCACGGCAATAGCCTACGATGCAGCGGGAAATCAAAAGCAGGCATCCAACGTGTATGTGACAGTGAAGAACCGGAAGAAATGACATCCAGCGGCGGCTGTGCAGAAGGCGTAATTATCGCGGCTTTCAGTCACAAAAAGCTGGAATGAGTTGAGCCGCGCCTTCAACTTTTAAGGAGAACTGAGATGGAAAAAACACACAACTTGATAAACGGTAAGGCATTCATTACGTTTGCAATTATAGCCCATATGACTCTGTTCTCATCGGTTCTCTCTGCATCGGCAGCTGACCACTACGTTGCACCGACAGGCTCAGCGACCTGGGCTCTCTCCGTCAGCCAATCCACCCCCTGCTCGGTTTCAACCGCGATGGCCAACGCAGCAGCAGGCGACACTGTATACTTCTTCCCAGGAACCTATGCAACTGGTATGCAGAGTTCAAACTACCACATACCAATACTGAACCCATCCAATTCCGGAACTGCAGGTGCTCCCATTGTGTTCAAGAGCCTGGTACCCTTTGGCGCAATTTTACAAGGCACACCCTATACCGGAACGCAAACGGCAGCCATTATAGGTGCTTACAACAAGACGTATGTAACATGGGATGGTTTTATCGTAACAACTCAGAACTCGAGTACTGCTGCACTAGTACAGATCGACAATTCCAATTACATCACGATACAAA
Source organism: Geomonas ferrireducens (assembly GCF_004917065.1). Classification (NCBI taxonomy): domain Bacteria; kingdom Pseudomonadati; phylum Thermodesulfobacteriota; class Desulfuromonadia; order Geobacterales; family Geobacteraceae; genus Geomonas; species Geomonas ferrireducens. The sequence continues at coordinate 955,759 of NZ_SSYA01000003.1, read as the reverse complement.
ATTGTGAATTAATAGGGGGCACCTTTTCAAACAGTGGCAATAACGTTGCAGGTGTAATAGTCCTCGACAGCAGTTATTGTTCAGTCAATAACAACTATATACACGGTTACATCGATCCAAACAACAACCATAACACCGCTGGAATATGGACTTGCAATTCTGTTGGAAACCACTTTTTCAATAATACTTTTTACAACAATACTGAGAACATTTATTCCAAATACAAGAGCGACAGCGACGTTTACAACAACAACCTTCTCGGTCCCCTGGCAAACCTCTCAACGAATGCAAACTTTTATGTGCAGAACTACAATGGTCTTGTGACTAGCCTGTCAATTTATCAGAACATAGTAATAGGCGGCGGTTACGGAATTTCTCTCGACACCAGTCAGAATGCTGGCAACAGTGCCAAGATTTACAATAATACTTTTTATGGTCAAACCATCGGAGCCATGGGTGTCGGTACGAAATTAACCACGACATGGTCATTTTATAACAACATAGTTGCCGGAAGTCCGCAGCAGAGTGTAATTTGGACATACTCAGCAGCTAACCCGGGCCAACTCGACTTCAACAATTATTATAGTTCGGGGAAATATTCTGCAAGGGTTTATGACACAGTATGTACGGCAACAACTTTGGGCAATTGGCAAACCACGTGCAAATATGATCTCAACAGCGTCACTACAGATCCAGGATTCGTAAACCCAGGAGGAAACAAAGCTTCCGACTATAAACGTAAGTCATACCCGTCAAACGGCATCAACGGCAGCGTGATGGGGGCATATCTAACGGGCACGGAGGTAATTGGAGTCTCAGTTATTCCTCCCAGAAACCTTGGAATCACTACAGTACAGTGACGGGCAACCAAGTGTGTAAGCTTCAACGAGAGAAGTGAGGCAAGCTTATTTGGATTTTTGTTTGGTACAAAGTACGAGGTATCCTTCACCTAGGAATGCAATATTGGTTTTACACAGTTGTTCCAGTTTATCCCCGAGCCTCGTGGTAGCTTTCGGGAAAAACTTGTCCAGAGGCCGTGGCCAAGGCATGAAGTGGAAAAACTCCGCCGCCAAAACTTCGAAGCCCGCCTGCCTCAGACTTTTTCTGAATCGGCTCGGCCTATGACGACGGACTCTGAAACTTCTCGGCAGCACCGGTTCTTTTCCCAACCGAGTCCAGATGTGGTTAAAGCAACGTAAGAACGTATGCCTTCTTTTCAGGAATTCAACGATGAAGTCGAGGGAATTGACTGGAGACCATGCATTCGTTACTGAAATCAGAAGGAACCCGCCCGGACGCAGGACTCTGTACATTTCCTGCAAAACCAACTGGTCGGTGTCCAGGTATTCGATGACCCCGGTTGAGCAGACAAGGTCGAACGAGTCGTCGCTGTAGGGCAAAGAGTCTATGCTTCCTTGTTTCAGCGATACCGAGTAGGCTTCTCCTAAGGACTCCATCCTTTCAGCCGTACGGACAAGCATATTCTCAGAGACATCTAGCCCGGAGACCCCGAGCCCGCGCCGTGCCAGGGCTTCCACCAACGCTCCAGGGCCGCAACCTGCGTCCAGAACTTTGGCGCCCCGAGACAAGGACAGCCGATCAACATTCTGAAGCACAGCTTCCAGCCGCACTGTCATGAAGGTTCTTACGGATTCCCCGTAATGCTTGGACTGATAGTCCCCCACATTTTGGTCAAAGAATTCAGTCACCTTTTGCCTGCTCATACGCCCCTCCCCTGCAAACAAGCCAGCCATCTTCACGCAGGCGTCATCTCTTAATCTCACTCCCCAGGCCGCAGAGCCGTTCATAGCTCTCGCACAAATCCCTTCCGATCGAGTCATAGGCGTATTGGGAAAGCACCAATTTTCTGGCATTCCCTCCAATAACACCTCTCAAACTCGCATCGGCGAAAAGCTCACGTATTCTCGAAACGAACTCCTCAGCAGTTGTTGCCAACATGATGCTTTCACCATGTTTGGCATTGATGCCCTCACAGGCGATGGGGTGAGCTACAACCGCCTTCCCCATGGCAAAAGCATCAAGCAACTTCAGTTTAGTCCCTCCGCCATCAGTAATGGGGCAGACGTAGACGGTGGCTTCTTCAAGGTACGGCCGGACATCACTCACAAATCCAAAAAATGTGATGGATGGATCTAATTGGGCAAGGTCTAATAGCGATCGGGGCGGATGCGCCCCAACAACGTGAAGCTTGGCATCAGGAACCTCACGCTTGAGCGCCGGCCATACAGCGCTTATGAAATAGCGCATTGCCTCTACATTCGGGTACCAGTTCATAGACCCCACGAATATCACTGTCTTGTCAGCGGTATTGCGCCCTGCTGGACAAAAGTACAAAGGATCGACGCCGTTTGGCATCACTTTTACAGAAAGGCCCGGGTCAACCTTGAGAAGCCTCTGGGCATCAAGTTCGGAACAGGTGATATGAAGATCGAAGTGGGAACAAACTTTTCTTTCGTATGATCGAAGGCGAAGCCCCTCCTGCCAGTAATAGGGCCGTGCCAGCAGATGTGCGTTCTCCGCCCTTCTTAACATCATATGTGATTCTATATTGTGGTGATCCAACACAGTCTTAACGCTTGGGCAAAACAAGCGGTATGGCGCCAAACTTATGGTATCAAAATGTATGATATCATAACGGTTTTCCGCAACAAGGCGTGAGAGGGACTTTGAGTACAACGGAGAGCTGAGCCAGTTGATGGAATACGGTTTCTTAGTAAAAAGGCTTTTTGCGGCAAGGAAATATTTACCCAGTGGACGCTGCTCCGACGGGATGGGGATAAACTCCACATGTTTGCAAAATGCTGAGAGGGCTTGGCGCGTGTCCGCTATTCCGGACTCGTAGGAGGGATAAAAAGTCTCAAGATATCCCATTTGAACAAAGGATAGCAAATCCACATCATGGACTCTTGCTAGCTGCAACAACAGATTGTAGCTGCGCAAGAGAACCCCTGCTTTGGGCGGATAAGGGATCAGGTGTGAAAGCCAAAGAATTCTCACTGATTACCCCTCTGTTTAGGGCCAAGCAACCGGTCGTAGAGTTCACAGTACTGGGCTGTCATTCGGCGCGAGCTGAACTGTTCGACCACGGTTCTCCTTGCCTGTCGCCCAAGCGCGGCAACCATGGATGGATTTGCCAGCAAAGTCTCTATTGCTGCAACAAGCCCGTCCGTATCACAGGAGTGTACCAGCAAACCGTTGGTACCAGATGTGACAAGTTTTTTGGCATCACCCACTTTAGAGGCAATGACAGCCTTCCCACAAGCCATCGCCTCCAAAAGGGCCATCGGCAACCCTTCCTGCAACGACGGGAGAAGAAATATATCGATCAGGGAAAGTATTTTCCGAACATCACTGCGCCTTCCGAGGAAAAGCACTCTTGATCCTAATCCGGCCTGTGAAACACGTGCCTTCAGAACACTATCAAGAGGGCCATCGCCGACTATGAGAAGCTTGACATCTTCACTACCAATTCTTGATAACGCCTGAAGAGCTAGTTCATGGTTCTTTTCAGGGGTGAGGCTCGAAATCATGCCCAAAACGGTGCAGCCAGAATTAATGCCTAATTCACTCGCCAAGTCACTTGGCTTTGTGTCAATATTGAAGGCGGCGACATCAACGCCATTAGAGACCTTCACTGCACCCGTGATTCCTACCTCCCTCATCTCGGTGACAATTTCATCAGAAACACCTGTTACCAGATCAAACATACGCAGCAATCTGAGGTCCAGGGCTTTATAAATTCGCAACGACACGGATGTGGTCTTCCACAGGTGGTTCGTCGCGATCATAGGGACATCGATCCTGCTGAGGATAGCGTAAAAATCTTCCTTGTATCCGTGACAATGGACGAGATCGATATTAGAGCTGGCGACAAACCGCCTGATCCCTAAGGCACAGGCGAGATCCAACTTACCTTTGCATTTGAAACCGATCGTTGAAAGGCCAAGCTCCTTTGCCGTCAACATGAACTCCGCCTTCGCATCTCTGACATCGTTCAAAGTACCGACTATCGAGTGGTACCCGAATCCATCGGAGTGCTTGGCCACTTCAATGATCACGTTTTCGGCGCCCAAAACGCCTCCCGAACTCCGCAGATGAAGGACCTTGCGGGGGGGGACGGCCAGTGTCTCGGCAATGTCGGCGTCTTTAGAAACCATCCACACTCCGTGAGCCATTAGGGGTGAAATTTTTAATTGCGACAGATGCATCCAGTAAGGAGATATTTCTCAAACACACAATTAGCGCGGTCAGATACCAGAAAATCGGATAGTAAAGAACAGAAAGAAATGATGCAGCCGCGAAAAATCCTATCAGCGAGGCCAAAAGAGCATTCGACATGGACACATAGAACCTTTGCTGCAATTCCTCGTGAGGATGACGCCGCTTTACGGCAAAAACATCCTTGAAGTTCCTATAGACGAGGGCAAAGTACAGGTATGCCCCTATGATTCCAGTTTCCGGAAGCAAAGTAAACCAAAGGGAGTGGGCAACCCTTCCCCACATGTCGCGCCGCAGGTCGGTCGACTGGTACTCCGAAAAGTGCCTAGGGAAATTGTTGCCTCCTACGCCCAACGGTCGGTCCAAGAACATCTTCCACGCGGCATTCCAAGAAAGGATCCTTTCATTTGCAGTCCCCTCCGAGGTGGCTGTTATCGTCAGCATCTTCGCCTTGTAGTCGTCATCAGTCAAATAAGTGAAGGCCAATGCGACTAAAAGGGTGATGGATATAAGCAAAAGCTTCCGTTTCCCAAAAATCCAGTACGCCGCTGCCATGACGATTAATCCGACAAGTGATCCCCTTGACTTTGTCATAACAATGGCTGCAAGGGAAACAATGGCAGAAAGGGTCCACAAGGCCTGCCCTTTTCTGGATGTAGCCTGTGAGAGCAGGAAAAATGTGAACGGCAGAAAACTCACCAGATACAACCCAACGTCGTTTTCGTCACCCACCGAACCGCCTGGACCACGACCTGAATGAGCCAGGGCGAACACACCAATAAAAAGAAAGAGCAGGCACAAGAACTTGCATACACTTTCGAATTTTTCGCGCGAGTCTATGATAACGAGGCAAGACAAAACGACCGGCAAGAACAAGGAAACACCAAGAGCAGCGTTGAACGCTGCACGAGGGGCGGTAGCGAAAGGTACGTAGCAGAATAGTAGGACTACAAAAAGAAGGATATTTCTAGTCTGAGGCAACCCCTTGACAAAACTGTCAGTCAGATCCCCACTGGATACAAGAAAAGCCATCAGGACCACCGTCATTAGTGCACCGGGCCAGACATGGGAAAGAAAAGGGAAAAGATCCTGCAGCCTGCCAAGATCAACGCACAGATACACAGCAACAGCAACGAGCCATTTATTTTTGAAACCGCTGTTATCCTTCAATGCAATTCCTCTCGTTGTTTTTCACATCGTCATAGAAGTCGACGACATGCTTGAAGTACGCCTCCCAGCAAAATTCTCTTGCTGCACGAAGCTGCCCGGCACGACCGAGTTGGTACCTCACCTCTGGGCAGACAATCAGGGTTTCCATCTTTTCGGCAAGAGCATCTATATCAGAAGGCTCTACCAAAATTCCATCTACACCGTCGGCAATAACAGTGGGTATACCATCCACGCGGGACCCGATACGAGCCTTTCCTGCAGACATCGCCTCCAGCAGAACCCGCCCCATAGCCTCCGTTCGTGATGGCAGCACTAAAAACCCGCACCGTCCGATATGATCTGGCATCTCGCACGAAGGTACCGGGGGGTGATAAACTATCCTCGGATGTCCGCCAATCTCGTCATTAAGTTCAACGGGATCAGGGTACCATCCCAAAATCTTCAAATACCAATCCGGATGACGGCCTGATATTCGCTTGAAAGCTTTTATGAGTACATCTACGCCCTTTAACTTGAACGGAAACCCTACGAATAGAATTTCTTTTCGTTCCTCTATGTTTTTAAACAGTTCGGTATTAGTATAATTGGAAAAAGATCTTATTATTTTATTTTTTCTGTTTATTTTAAAAGGTTCGAGTTGTTCAGGATAGGTGAGTTTTATTCCACATGCGCGTGATAAAACAAACTGGGCGAGCAATGGAAATAAAAGGGCGCGAAACCTAGGAGACAATTTGTTAGTAGCTCCTTCCCAAACATGCGATGAGGTATAAACACCGTTGAGTTCGACAACAAGCTTAGCATTCAGGATAATCTTAGCCACGTACCCAATAACACCTGTGAGAAGAGGGTCGTAAGCAACTACAATATCGATGTTTTTCAAGGCCAGGATTTTCCTGAGGCAGAACAACACAAAGCGTAGCCGTCCTCCGAAACCATCGATGTGCTTACAGGCGCAGCACTGAAAACCGCCGACGGAAATATCCACTGGCGAACTGGAAGCGGTCAAGACGTAGCCTGAGAAAACTTCGGACAAAAGCCTGTACCTCCGTTGGAAGTGATCCGAGGTCATGCCATATACTGGGCCAGGGAAGATATAAAGGATTTTCATACATTCACCCTACGGCTGGCTTTGCGAGAGCGACGAAGTCGGCCGTCATCCTCTCCCAAGTGAAGTTTTGCTGCACCTTTTTCTTTAAGTTACTCCCCAGCATAACGATCTCCTCACCTCCTGATATGAACTGCAGCATAAGAGCCAAGAGCTGGGATTCATCTGCAACGGAGAAAAGCCTTCCATCCACTGTATCTGTTATGATCTCCGGCACTCCCCCTGTCCGTGAGGCAATAACCGGGAGCCCGCACAAACCTGCTTCCAAAATGGCGATACCGAAAGCCTCTTTTCTGCTCGGCAGGATAAAAAAGCGGGCATGCTTGTAAAAACCAGGCATATGCTTTCTGGGGATATTGGTAAAAAAAAGTACTTTTTCAGTAAGGCCTTCCTTCTGCACGAGGCGTTTGAGTACTTCAAGATAGGGAGTGTCTCGACCAACAAACAATAAATGCAAACGGTGCTTTGTAAGGTGTAAGGATTTTGCGAAGGCTGAAATCAGAATATCCTGCCCCTTATTTTCCTCGAAAGTTCCCACGCTGAGGATATAGTCGCTGTAGTGGGGGGGAGTCTCGCTGATAGAGCCCTCAATGCACAAAGAGGCGCCATTGTGAATGACAGTCACAGCATCTGAAGGAAGGTCCAGTCCCTGGATTACCTTCTCTTTCAAGGAGTACGAACAGGTAGTCACCCCGTCAGCGGCAGCCAAAATCCGCTCCCAAGCTGCACGCTCGGGCTCTCCGGCGTTGACGATCTCGTCAATGTCTCTGCCATGGAAGGAAATAATCAGGGTGAAGGGTGCCTGAGGAGTGCGAACGGAAGCACCGAAGCAAGAGCACGTCGAAAGACACGGGAAGTGCACGTTGACTACGCCGACATTATACAGCCGCAAAATCAGGGAGATGATAGCGGCATTTGCGCGTTTCGCCACCCGACTAGAGAATTTCATGCCTCCGAAAGCTTCCGGGTACAGTCGTTGCCGAATGGTCCGCACGTCCCCGCGGGAAAAACGAGGGATGAATGAGGACCATGAATTAATCAAGATTACCGGCCGGAACACCCCCCCCCTTTCCAATTGTCGATATAGCTGATAGGCAACTTCGTTCACTCCACCCACTTCCGAAATGTCCCATGGCAAAACAATAAGGTATGTTTTTTTCGGCCTTGCCACGGCGGAAAACAGCTTACGAAGGTCGGAGAACAGGGCGGAACGTAGCTGCTGGAATTGCGGATTCCTATCAACGAGAAGGTAAGAGCAATAGACAACACAACCAGTACTGATGAGCACCAACAGATTGAGCTCAGTTTTTGCTTTGAGGGGCATGGACAGTAGCAGTACCAGCACAAACATGATAAATGAACCAACCGCCCCCGTCTCGACATAAGAATAGACTTCATAAATGCTTACTTTCAGGAATGAGGTGGCAAGGGAGAAGGATAGAAGGAACTCGATCAGGCTGAAGAAAAAGTAGGCCCACGCAACCCCTTCTATTCCGAATCGCACCCCCGCAAAACATAACCCGGCGAAAGACACGCCGGAAAATAGCAGCCGCAGCGTATAGCTCCGGTATTGTCCGACCCCAATGTTAAAGCTGGCGAGAACCCCTCCGAAGGATTTGAACACGAACGCCGCACAGAGGATGCGCAAAGGCATAAGCATTTCCTGCCATTGTGGTCCGAGCAGGATATGAACGAGGTGTCCCGAGACAGCGATCAGGCCGAGGTACAAAGGCCCCGAGACCAGGGCGGTCAGCAAAAAGGCCTTGGCGAACTGCCGCCTGAGTTCCTCACCGTTTGCCCTGCTACGGCTGAAAGCGGAGAACATAACGGAGTTTATGTTCATGAGTATGCTTTCTGAGGGCGTTACTGCGATGTTGAGCGCCTTGTCGTAAAGCCCGAGCGGGTAGGTGCCGAGCATCCTGCCGATAACCAGCGTATCGATATGCCTGATGGCAAAGTTGATCTGACTTTTGGCAAAGTTCCAGAGCCCGAAACGCCAAATGGGCCTAAGAAGTGAATTACTGAGCCTAACAACCGGTAGCCACCTGGAGACGGCACACAGTAAGATCGTGAATAAAAATAACGGTACGATCTGGCCAAGAGCTAGCGACCAGAACCCGAACCCCATATAGGCAAGCACCAGGGAAAGCACCCCGGTCGCGAGGTTATGAAGCGATTCTATGGTCGCGAGGGCCTTGAACCTCATCTGGGACCTCAATATCGCGTGGGAAATCCCGTAAAAGGTCGACAAAATGAAGTACGCGCACATCACCTTGATCGCCATTTCACAGCGCGGCTCTCTGAAAAAGTCGGAAAGTTTCCGTGCAGATGCAAAGAAAACCGAGGCCATAATAACCGAAACGGCGAGATCCATGGTAAAAATGGAATTGATGGTCATCCTGCAGGTGATGTTTTGTTGCACGATGGTTTCATTCATGCCAACGTTTGTGATCTGGTTGGCGTAGGCAATAATCATCATCACGATAGCCATGATGCCGAAATCCGACGGGTTCAAGAGCCTGGCCACTACGATCGACAGGGCGAAAGAGATCACCTTCAACGGCAACCTCAACATAGTGTTCCAATAAAGACTGTCCTTGACAGACGTCATACTCGATAACCTTGTCGCAGGATTCTGCAGATCAGCGTCTTGAATTCCAGAGAAATCCGCTCGCGAGAGAAAAGAGCCAACGTTTCCGGGTCTGCATACCCCTTTGTGGCACCTAGGCTGGCGTCTGCCATGGCAGCTTCAAGACGTTCCGCAACAGTCCGGGCCGAAGCGTCGGTGACGAAATAGGAGCTTTTGTTGTAGGTCCGAATGAGGCGTTCGGCTTCACCTGGCGGAATGACGGCTAAGAACGGGACATTGAGTGCGATGCCTTCAAAAAGCTTGGTACTCAACATCGGCTGAACGATCCTTAGCAATTGCAGGTGCGAGCGTTTTATCACATGCAAGGCTTCCGCGTACGGAATGCTATCGTGTAAAATGACTATATCTTCTAAGTCATATTTTTTAATATATTTTTGCAATCCACTACCTGTGCCGTAAAAGCTCATCTCAAAATTGTCATAACAAATAACGCTATTCTTTTTTAAGATGCTTAATCCTTCAAATAAAAAATCACATTCGAGCTCAAAATAAAAGTTACCAGTGTAAACAACGGTGAACTTCTTGTATTTATCTTCAATTACCAATTCAGAAAGTATATTGTCGTCAAATCCGTTGTAGAACGTCTTAATTTTTTCTTTTACCACAGGAAACTGCTCTACAAAAAGCTGTTCCGTCTCCTTAGTGGTCACGGCAAAGACGTCGCACGCCTTAAGCAACTGCTGTGTATACCATTTATTAAAGGGCTTTCTAAAGTTGGGCGTAACAAAAGCAGTTTTCTGGTACCTACTGATATCCAGACCAAAGGGGTCACGGTAGTCTATGACCAAAGGAAGACCTGTGAGTTTTTTGAGGATGACTCCGACAAGGCCTGAACTGAAAGGTGAACAGGAGACGTAGATCAAGTCCACCTTCTTCCTTCGGATTATGAACCAGCCACTAAGGATGGCGAGAGGAATCCAGCCTATGAAAATGTCAGGAAAGGCAAAAAAGTCGTATAGATAATTCCTTTTAAGGGTGATGCCTGTAAGGCTCAGCAGCCTACAGATGCCACCGTTCAGCTTGCCGAGAACCTTGTACATGTTGAACAGCGAGTAGGTATAGACAACATCTATACCGGCAGGGACATCCCCTCCCCCCATCGAGCAGTAGGTGCGGTCCGGATTTCTGACACTGAGGACCACGGGGGTCCATCCATATTTTTTCCAATACACAGATAACGCGACACTGCGCTTGCACCCCACGTCTTTGAGAGGCGGGTAGTAGTAACAAACCATCAAAACATTTTTCGGCAAAGACTCGCTATCAGCTTTCAACGCCCCACCTATACCGCTCATAAACATTGCCCCGCCTTGCTAACTTTCTACCGAAGTAAATCATACGGTAGATTCGAAGAAGACACAGCTGGGAAAACCAGTAGTGCACTTACTTTCACAAGAAATGAAGAGGAACGAACTAACGTCCCCCTAGGTACAACTCACAGTATTTATTGGTCATAACCTCAGATGAAAACTTTTGAATCACTACACATTTTGCTTTACGAGCGAACTTTTCCCTCAGACTGCCGCTGGACAAGAGGGTGGACACGGCCTCGGCCAGCCTTAAAGGGTCCGCAGGAGGTACCAGCAAAGCACTGGTCATGTGCTCCAGAACATCTGGTACACCACCGACGTGCGAGGCAACGATGGGACAACCGCTGGCCATGGCCTCCAGAATACCGATGGGGAGCCCCTCTGACTCCGACGGCAAGACATACACGTCAAGCAGCTTGAGCAGTTGCGGCACGTCACCGCGTGCCCCTGTAAATACGACATGTTTTGAAATACCTAGCCGATTGCACTCCTGCTCCAGAAAACCTTTTATGGATCCGTCTCCCACTATCAGGAGGGTAAGCCTAGGGTGCCTTCCTAGCACCGTTGGCATCGCACGCAGCAGGTGCTCAACACCCTTCACCGGTTCCAGGCGAGCTATGACGCCGATGAGCGGTGTATCCTGTGCAATCCCCAATTCACTTCTTTTCTGAATACAGTCAACACCGCATGAGAAGCGCTCTAGATCGACTCCGTTTTCAATAGTAAGCAGTTTTGAGTCTGGGATCTTTTCATATGCACGCAGGTTCGCCGTAGTATGAGTAGAAACCCCGACAACCCTGTGCACAAAGTGACTCATCAACCACTCCATAAACATGTAGCGGGCTTTATCAGGAAACTCTCTAGCATGGTCGGTGTGGATGATTCTATGTTTCTCAAGGCTAAGTAAAGACCCCAATGTACCGTCTAAGAGAGGCTGGGTGTTGTGAGTATGGATGACATCGACCGGGTATTGCTTTAGTATTTTGGCTACCTTTAGGAAAGAGAGGTAATCAGTACCTGGAGAAACGGGCTGTGGTAACAGCACGACTGGAACGCCCAAGGTTCCCAGTTCACCAGCCAAAGGACCGAGGCTCCTGAGGCAGAGAACTACAAACTCGAAAGCCTGCCTATCGGCGGTACGGCAAAGGGTTACCAACATCTGCTGGAGGCCACCAATCGCCAGATCGTGGGTTATGTGCAGGATGCGTAACGGCGCCATCGAACCCACCATACCTCTACTGTTCGACCGGCCAGGCAGCAGGCAGCATGTCAAGAAGCTTGCTGGCGAATTGTCTGACATGCTGCTTAGCCTGAGCTACGTTGCCGTCAGCGGCCGCTTGAGAAATCTGGATGTAAGCACCATCGTCTTTATTATGCATAACTCTGCTCACCAACCGGCCTAGATTCTGATAAAGGCTGTTCGAAGCAACCGTAGTCCCGCCAGTCTGATACCAATGGAGCAGCACCGTGTTGAGTTCATCTTTGCGGGCAACGATAACGTTAACTCTTGCGGTTTTACCCGTAGACATCGTGCAGTCGGTCGTTCCAGTTTCGACTATCGCCGAACCAGCACTGGGAAGGCACGAGTATGGGTTATGTCCAGTCCGCCCCCCCTTAGCTGTCCCGTAATAGCCAATGTAGAGGTCTATGACTCTGCCGTCGGCAGAACGATAATGACGGTAGACATATTTATCCGCGTTAAGTTCCCTGTAGACCGACTCAGGAAAGTAGTCTTCGACGGCGCGGTAACCATCGATCTCCATCGGGAGCTTCTCCAGGTTCGTGGCGACCACTACCGGGACGGGACGGTAGGCCAGAAGGCTGCTAACGGCTCCGGTCAGAACCAGCAGAATCAATGCCGTTACGAAGCTAGCGTTTCTCATCACGCCACCTTTTTCCTGTTCAACAGCTTATACAGCCCCCCGAGTACGGCGAGACCGAACACGAAGACGATGATCCCGGAGAACTCGTGCAGAAATCCGCGCGCCACCTTGTCACCGAAGAAGTGGGCCAAAATGCCGGTGCCGGTGATCCTGATGATGTTGGCGGTCATGGCGATGGGGACCGCCGCCAGCACCATGACGACGCGCCGCTTCCACGTGGCCTGCGACATGTAAGCAAAGATGGTCCCCAGCATGGTGAGGGACATGATGGAGCGGACCCCGCTGCACGCCTCGGCCACCTCGAGCTGGGTTCCGACGAAAAAAAGCATGTTCCCTTCCCGGTACACCGGGATGGAGCAGTGCTCGATGAGCTTAGCGGACAGCTTGGTGGCCATGAGCTGCAGCGGCATGGAGACCAGCCCAATCACGGAGACCGGCACCGGAACCATGAAGAGCAGGAACAGGACGGGAAAGGCCAGAATCCGCCCCCAGGCGCTCCCGGTGCAGAACCACAACAGGCCAAAAAGGGAAAGCACCATGGCGACCCGCGCCGGAAAGGCGACCCCCCCCGCGAAACTGAGCAGGAAAACGGCGAGACCGGCAACGAGAACCACTGCCCCCCACTTCGAGGAGTCCATCTCGGCGCTCAGAAGTTCATCTTTTTTCTGCCAGATGAGGTAGAGCGCTATGAGCGGCACCAGAAAACCGTGGTTGTTGTCGGAATGGCCGGCCCAGTCCCGCACCATCTCGGGGACGACAGGGTAAAAGACCAGGAACCAAAGACCAAGTAGCAGGGTTAATTTTATTTTGTCGTTTCGTGCCAGTCCCATCACCAGATCTCCCGGTACGTCTCACTTCCCGCCCTCGCCTGCACCGGAGTTAATCAGGTCCGCTATCCGCCGCAGGTCTTTTTCCGTCACATATGGGTGCAAGGGGAGCGAAACAAGGCGCTTAGCCACCTGCTCGGCCTGCGGAGCCGGACCGCCCAAGAGCGTCCCTCTCAGTTCGGCGATCCCGGTTACCGCGTCGGGGTAGACCAGCGCCACCCCCAGCCCCTCTTCCTCACTCATCTCGATCAAGCGTCTCCGCTTGGCCTCGTCCACGAGCACCGGAAACCTGATCAGGTTCGGAAACGCCCTCTTGAGCCGTGCCGTGGCTTTCACCCCGGCCTTTTCCAGGAATACCGCTTTCCTCAGGCGCGTCTCGCGCAGTCTGGCAAGTCTCTCCTGCCACCCCCTGGCAAGCCCCACCTGGAACGCCCCCAGCTGCTTCATGGAGAACCTCGGGTCGAATCGGGTCTCCCCCAACCTCAGAAAGGGGAGCGCCTTTGGCAGCCAGAAGAGGCCGGGTCGGACCAGCAGGGAGAGCGCGAGGGCGTAGCAGAACGTCAGCAGAAAATCGCCCCCCCCTTCGTGCGGCAGCCCCCGGACCGCCCGCGTCACCGCGTCGCCAAGTCTTGCGTCTCCGGTCAGGATGATGCCGCCTGACACCGTGGAGAAAGCCTTGCCGCGCCCGAGACTGAAGAGAGCTATATCCCCCAGGGTGCCGATTTTTCTCCCGCCGACCTCCCCTCCCATCGCCTGGGCTGCATCCTCCACCACGAAGATGCCGCGAGGAGAAGCGAGTTCCTTCAGCCGGTCCACATCGGCGGGAAACCCGAAAAGATGTGCTGACACGGCGCACAGCACGCGCCCGCTGTCGAGCGCCCCCTCGAGTTTCTCCCAGTCGTAATCGAGGGTCGCCGGGTCCACGTCACAGGGGAGCACCTTAAGCCCCGCCCTGGTCACCGCGGCCGGGACCGAGTAGCAGGTGTAGGCGGGAATGACGACCTCTTCCCGTCCCGGATGCAACTCCTTCAGAACGGTCAGGATGACGGTCAAGGCGGTCTTTCCCGAATTGACCAGGGATACATGGCTAACCCCGTAATACTCCTGCAACTCCGTCTCGAACCGCGCAACGGTCTTCCTGCCGGAGGCGAGGCCCGCAAGACCGGAAAGAATCTCCCTAAAGGAAATCGGTACCGCCGCTGGGGGAAGGGTTCTACCTACGCGCATCACGCCCCTCCGCTATGGGATGTTCCTGACGATGGCCGGTCCCAAAAGCCGGGTGAGCGCCACGGGGAGCCTCCGCCACCCTTGCACCGCGAGGCGGAACTTCGGGTTGGCCGGGTTCAGATCAGGAAGCTCCGCTCCTGGTCGCAAAAGGTACTGCCAGTAAAGGGGCACAGGCTCGGCACCCCACTGTTTCTTGAAGAGGTACGTCCCTTCGCCCGGGGTGGAACGCCCGAAGTCGAAGCTGTGTGCCCCTTCGCCGATGGCGAGCCTGATCGCCTCCCAGTAGAGCATGTTGTTCGGGCAACACTCCCGGAAATCGCGATTGGAGGAGGCCCAGGGGACCTCGACCCTGTCTCGGAAACGGGTCATGATGCCCGAGGCGATGGTTTCGCCGCCGCGCAGGACGGAGATGACGCGGGGGTCTACTTCTCGGGCATGCAGGACGTTCTCGAAGAACTCCCGTCCGTACACCGGGGTCCCCAAGTCGCGCATGTTGCGGCAGAACACACGATAGAACCCGTCGAGAAGCTCAGCGCCCCCTACCATCACCTCCAGCCCACTTTTTTGCGCCTTTCTCACCTGGTTCCTGAGCTTCGGGCTGAATCGCCCCCACTGGCTCTCGGAGTCGGGGGCAAGGTCCAGGACCATGGTCACCTTGTGGCTGCGGGTGGCAAGTCCTGGGAGAGGATCCGCCAGGTGGCGCAGTTCAAGGTACGAAGCGTCACACTCCGCCATGACGCGTCCCCCCTCTTTCAGGAGGGCGGATCTCCCGGCGGGGTCGCTGCAAAGAACCCCTCCGTAATTGAAAAAGGGAACGGAGACCAGAAAATTGCCAAAGAGCCTGCTTTTCATGTGGATGATCGGGAGCACCCCGACGGTCCTGCCGCCGGAACGTGCCAGCAGGTAGTACCCACGGTGTCCGAAGCTCTCCTCAACCACCTTTCTCCAGAGGTAACGATGGTAGCTGGTCGATGCGGGATGTGAGGCGACGAAGGCGTCCCACTCCGTCCCGTCCCCCCCGTAGAGTTCGACCGATAGCCCGCTCACGAATACACCCCGTCGGGGGCGCCGGGAAGCCCCTCCCCCCTTCCCGCGAAGACCTCACTCATGGTGCCGAAGCGGACGCCGGAAAGCAGCGTCCTCAGCTTCCCTTCGGTCTTGTCCAGGTTCAGGTAGTGCCTGAAGCGGGACTTGAGCCCGGCCCGGATACGCGGCTGCCCCGGGTCCGTCTCCCAGGGATGAAAGTAAAGCACCGCGGGCTCTCCTTCCCTGTCGTTGATCGCCTCTATGCAGCGCCGAAGGAAGGAGACGGGGAAGAGCCTCAGGTACCCTCCCCCCGCAACCGGAAGGAGGTACTGGTGCCCTGCCACCCGCAACGGGTAGGTGCTCAGCGGGAACTCCCTGATCACTCCGCCGGCGCGCCGGATCAGGTGCGGGAATCGCGGCGCGCCGGGAAGACCGTAGATGTCGTGGTAGACCGGGAAGATGCTCGAGTCGAACTCGAACCCCTCCTCGACGAGGACGTCGAGGGCCCAAAGTGACTGCCTCGTGATCGAATAACTCGGGGCACGGTAACCAGCCACCCGGTTGCCGGTCACGTCTTCCAAAAGCGCCTTGGCGCCGCGCACGTCCTCGCGAAACTTTTCCTTACCCAGGCGGTAGACCAACTGGTGTCCGTAGCCGTGGCAGGCGATCTCGTGCCCCCGCGCACCGATCTCGCGCACCAGGGCGGGGCAGCGCTTTGCCACCCAGCCGAGGACGAAGAAGGTTCCCTTGACGCCGAAGGAGTCGAAAAGATCCAGCACCCGACGCGTGTTCGCTTCCACCCGCAACGGATATTCGTCCCACTTCTCGCGGTCCACGTAGCGCTCGAAGGCCGAAACCTGGAAATAATCCTCGACGTCTACGGTGAGCGCGTTCAGCATGGTCACCTAGTAATCCTCATCTCTACTATGGCGCGGTTCACCTCGACGGAACCTGCAGCGCTGTCAAGGTTGTCGCGGTAGCTTATGTGCGTGTAGTTCGCCGCGAGCACGACATTGGTGCTCATGGCGTAATCAAACCCGGCTCCGGCGGTCAGGTGGTAGGGATAATCCCTGGGAAGCGTGCTGTCTAGGCGGTCCCCGGAGAGGTTCAGGTTCGCCGTCAGGCCGGAACTGAGCTCGTATCGTCCGGTAAGGCCGAAAAAGACCTTCCTCTCGACGTCGCGCGGCACCTGCTGCTCCTTCTCGTATTTCGACCAGGAGGCGGTGAAACTCGCGAAACCGCGCGGGAAGTTGCGGCTTAAGGTGGCGTAGTGGTTTATGTTTCTGGTGGAAAGCGTCTGCGGGTCCTCGGTGTACTGCACCTTGGTCCCGATAGCGGCAACCAGAAGGCCGAAATCCCGGCTGGCCCCGAGGTCCCAGAAGGGGTCGCTCGTTTTCAGGCCGCTATCGAAGGACTGCCAGTCGTAGCCTCCCTTGGCGTACAGGAAATTCCCGGTGCCGAAGTCGTATTTGAGCCCGGCGAAGGCCTCGTGACGGTCGAGACCATCGGCATCGGAGATGATCCGGGCGAAGGTGTAACCGGCGGAAAGAACAAGCCCGGAACTTATCTCGTGGCTCAATTCGGCATAACCGTCGTGCTCCCTCTTGTCGACCCCGTCGCCTCCCCAGTAGCGGGTGTCGCGGTAACGGTAACCGGTTTTCAATGTGGAACTGCCGGAAAGATGCCAGGTTAAAAAAGGCGAGACGATGGCGTTGTTCTGCAGCGTCTGGTTGACGACAAGGCTTTCGCCGGTCAGGTCACGCGCCAACTCGGAGGAGACCCGGCTGTAGGTGTCGGAGAGGTCCACGTGGAAGAAGTCGTCGAAGAAGCGGAGGTTACCCAGCATGGCGGCGCGGTGATCCAACTGGTAGCTGCGGCTGTTCTTCGCGAAATAGCGGTAGTCGACGCCGTAGGAGAGACTGGTAGTGAAGCCCCCCCCCTCGGCCGAGAGCGCGATGGTCGGCTGCACGCGGGTCACGAAATCCGTCTTCTCCCGTTGGGCGGTCTGGAACAGGTTGTCGTTGTACTCCTCGCTGAGAGAAAGCGATGGGTTTACCTTGAAATCGGCAGCCAGGGCCGGGGAGGCTGCCAGAACTGATGCGGCGAAAAAGGTCGCCGCGGTGCGGCGCGTCGGAAAGGTCCCTGTCATTTTTTCACCCCGATATTGCTGACTCCGTCCATCAGTCGGCGCGCGAAGCTCGCGGCGGCTGGACGCCCCGCGGAGGAGAGGACCAGGCTCTCGATGGCGTAGGAGACCGTCTCCAACTGCTCCGCGATGCCGGTAACCTTCTTCTCGTTACTCTCGATGCGCCTCGAAAACTCCCCATGCATCCGCTGCATCGCTTCCTCGAAGCTCTTCAAGGCCCTGGGTAGGCGCTCACCCAGGTCCTCCTCGATAACCTCCAGGCGCCCCTCGACCCGCGCGAGCGTCTCGCCACCGGCCTCGTTCACGGGGTCTGGCGCACCAACCGGAGCGGGGAACCCCACTCCCCAATAGGTGCGCTCGAAATCGAGATCGTCGGCCACCTCGTGCGTCATCGCGGCGGTCACGGTGCGCACCTCGTCGGCGAAGGCCGCAAGCAGCAGGAAGTCGCAGATGATGTTCACGAGCCTCGGAATGCCGCGGCTGAAGCCGTGGACCAGGTCGAGCGCCTCCTCGGTGAAGACGACGGCCTCCCGGTTCCCCGCGACCTCCATCCGATGCATGATGTAGGCGGTGGTCTCGTCGCGCGAGAGCGCGGTCAGGTGGCAGCTCACGCTGATCCTTTGGCGCAGCTGCATGAGTTCGGGCCCCGCCATGGTGTCGCGCAGTTCGGGCTGCCCCACGAGGACGATTTGCAGAAGTTTGTTGTGCGAGCTCTCGAGGTTTGAGAGCAGACGCACCTCCTCCAGGAGCTCAGCATCCAGGTTCTGCGCCTCGTCGATGACGAGGATCGGCGCGTTCCCCTTCGCGTACTGCTCCAGCAGGAAGTCGTTCAGGTCCCGGATCAGGGCCACCTTGTCCTTGCCCGAGACGTCGAGGCCGAAGTCGTCGTTTATCATGGCGAGGAGCTGCTCGACGCTGACGCGCGTGTTGAACACCTTGGCAAGCACCACCCGCTCGTACTTCTTGCCGATCAGGTCCCTGATCAGGGTGGTCTTGCCGCTTCCCACGTCGCCGGTCAGAAGAAGGAACCCGGCCCGCTCCCTGATGCCGTAATCGAGGTAGGTGACCGCCTTTTTGTGCGACCGGGAGAGGAAGATGAAGTCCGGGTCCGGCACGAGCTCGAAAGGCTTTCTGGTGAAACTGAAGAATTCCTCGTACATAACCGCTCCCTGACCTACTGGCCCTGCCCCTCGTAGTGCTTGTAGTAGGCGTAGCGCTCGTCGTGTCCGGCCTCGCACGCCGCGTTATACACCACCCCCAAAAGCCCCGGCCCCTTCACCGACTCGTAAGCCTCCAGCACCTCGCTCTCGCTGGCGAGACGCTCCATGACGACGAACAACACACCGTCCACGATATTGGCGAGGGCGCGGCTTTCGGCAAAGGGGAGCAAGGGAGGGGTATCGAAGATGATGTAGCGATCCGGGTAGCGGTTTTTCAGCTCGTCCACGAGGGCGCGCATCTTCTGTGAGGAGAAAAGCTCCACCGGGTTCTCCACATGGCTTCCCGAACGGATCAGCGAGAGTTTCCCGAGACCGGTCTGCACGATGGTGTCAGGGATCTCGGCCTTACCCGAGAGGATGTCGGCGAGCCCCGGCCCCTGCTCTATCTCCAGGTATTTGTGCAGGGACGGGCGGCGCAGGTCCGCGTCGACCAGAAGGACGGTGTGGTCGAGCCCCTGGGCTAGGCTCGCTGCAAGGTTGAGAGCCGTGAGGCTTTTGCCTTCCCCGGGGACCGAGCTCGTCACCATGACCGCGTTTTTGAACCGGTCCCCGTCGGTGAGCTTCACGAGGACCGACTTAAGCTTTCGGTACTCCTCGGCAGCCGGTGAGTGCGGGTCGAGGAGGTTGACCAGGAAGGGGTGCCTGGGCATCAGCACCCGCTCCGGCGGAACTGTCGGCGGCGCCGTGGCGACGCGCGTCGCATTCCCCGGCGGCGCCGCCGTCGCGACCTCCGTGGTGCCGCTCCCCTCTGCCGCCTCGCGGGGAGCCCCTTCCTCTCTGAGCCGTGCCGCCTTTTCCATCGCCATCTCAATTCTGCTCATAATATCCTCGCTGCCGCTCTCCCCGCTCCCGTGTCGGGACGCGGCCGGTTCGTTGTCGCTAGTGCAGCATCCCCCACAGCCCCTGGCTTATCGGGGTCAGGTGGTCCAAAAGCCTGTCCATGTACGGCAGTTGCAGAAGCTCCATGACCGGGAACACCAGCAGGAGCAGGAAATACACCGCTGCAACCGCGAAGATGCGGTGCGTCCTTCTGCGCAGCGTTATCGCCTGCTGCGCATCGACCATCCTCGGGACGACGGCGAGGACCGGTACCCCCAAGGCCTTCACGAAGGAGAGTTCCTTCACCGAGCCGTCGAACTGGTCCCGAAGCACCAGAAGGCCGAGACTGCCGATAAGCCCTCCCAGTATCCCCGCGAGCATGATCACGATCCGGTTGGGGCTCGAGGGCTTGACGGGCAGGACCGCCGGATCCACGATGCGGAACGTGGTGGCCTTGTCCTGCACTTCCATCTGCTTGGAGACCTCGGACTGCCCGTGCCGCGCATAGAGCTCGTCGTAGAGTTTCTTCTGGTTCTCCCGTTCCACCTCGAGCTTCGCAAGCCCCGCCTTCGCCCCCGGAATTCTCTGCAGGACCTCCCGGTTCTGCTGGATGTGGCGGCTAAGCCCATCCTCCGCCACCTTGAGGGCCGACACCTCGGCGTCGATCTTCGCCACCTCCTGAGGGTCCAGGGGCTGCGGCTCTCCACCCTTGCGGGTTTTAAGCTGCTCCTTAACCGTCTCGATGTCCCCCTTCACGGTGAGCACCTCGGGGTAGCTGTCCGTGTACTGCACCCTTAACTCTTCGAGCCGCTTTTGCAGGGCGACGAGCCTTGCCTGGAGGGGGTCGTTGGCTCGCCTGGTCACCTGGCGCATCCCCTCGAGCTGGCGCCTTCTTAACTGCAGGTCGTAGAGCTTTTGCTGGGCGATATTGATTTCCTCGAAGAGTTTCCCCTCGTCGATGGAGATGATCCCACCCTTCTCGCGCTTGTAGGCGTTCACCTCCCCCTCGGCCTTCTCCAGTTTCGTGTTGAAGTTCTGGATCTGCTCGGCGAGGAACTTGGTTGCGTCGTACGATTCGCCCCGCTTTGACGAGGTGTTCTGCTCGATGTACAGCCGCACCAACGTGTTCACGAAGTCACGTGAGATCCTCGGATCGCTGTGGGAGAAGGAAATGATGAAGAGGTTGTTCTTCTCCTTGACCTTCACCGTGATGTTCTTCTGCAGATCCCTGATCAGCTCGTCGTTCCCCTCCTTGCCCAGGTTCATATCCAGGCTCTCCATCACCTTGTTCAGAAGCGACCGGCTGGTGATGGCGTAGGTGAGGACGTTGATGGTGTCGTCCATGGAAGGGGACACCGTGATCCCCTTCACCAGTTCGCTGATCACGTTTTTTTCGATGAACACGGTGCTCGAGGACTCGTACTTTCTCGGCAGAAGGTAGCTCACCAGAAAGACGAGGGTCATGATCAGCAGCGCCCAAAGAACGAAGCGTTCCTTGTGCCTCGTGACAAGCTGCACGTATTTCTTGTATTCAGATTCCTGCACGGCTGCCCCCTATGCCTAAAAAAAGGCTTCCTTGACCAGTATGTAATCCCCGGCCTTCAGGTCGATGTTCTGGGAGAGATCCCCCTCCTTGAACAGCTTCTTCGCCTTGACCTCCAGGGAACGGGGCTTGTCCCCCTCTTTCCTGCGCACCACCACGTCGTTTTGGTCGGCAAACTTGGTGAACCCCCCCGCCTCCAGGATCGCCTCCATCACCTTCATCCCCTCCCGGTACTCGATGGCTTTCGGAAGGTTAACCGCACCAAGAACGTAGACGCTGCGGTCGGTGAGAAGAGGGACGAACAACGAGTCGTTCGACTCGAGCTGCAGGTCCTGGCTCGTGTCCCCCTGGATGAACAGGCGGTGCAGATCGACCTTCATCTTCTGCCCCTCGCGCAAGAGGTAGGCGTTGCGCAGGTCGGCGGTCTTCACCTCCGGCAGCATGCACAGAAGCTGCAAGAGCGTCGTGCGCCTCGAGAGGTCGTAAACCCCCGCCTTCACGCCGGAACCGAAGATGTACACCTTGGAGTTGGTGATCTCGCGCACCGTGACGGTGACGATAGGGTTCTTCACCAGCTCCTTCAGCCGCCCGCCGAGGTACCCCTGAAGCTGGCTCGGGGTGCTGCCGCTCGCAGTCACCTCTCCAAGGCCCGGGACGGTGATCTTGCCGTCGGGGCGGACCCGGACCTGGAAGTTCAGGTCCTTCACCCCCCAGACCGCGATGTCGAGGAGATCCCCCTCCCCGATCTGGTAGTCGCCTCCGAAGAGGGCGGCGGGGAGGGAAAAAAGCGCGACCGTTATCAGTACCAGCAGTCTCAGTCTCATTGTTTCCTCCTTTTGACTCATCTCCCGCGTCCGAAAAGCACCACCTTGACCGTCTCGAAGATGATCCGGGTGTCGAGGAACACGGAAAGGTTCTTGATGTAGTAGAGGTCGTAGCGCAGCTTCTCGATGGCGTCCTGTGCCGTGGAGCCGTATGGGTAGCGGACCTGCGCCCAACCGGTCACACCGGGTTTGATGGTGTGGCGTTTGGAGTAGTAGTAGATCTCCTGCCTGAGCTTCTCCACGAACTCGGGGCGCTCAGGCCTAGGTCCTATGAAACTCATCTCGCCCCGCAGCACGTTTATGAGCTGCGGGATCTCGTCGATGCGCGAGTTGCGCAGGATGGCGCCCACCCGGGTAATGCGCGCGTCGTTTTTCTGCGCCCAGACGGCGCCGTCACGCTCCGCATCTTCGCGCATGGAGCGGAACTTGTAGAGGGTGAAGGTCTTCTCCCCGAGGCCTACGCGCCTTTGCCTGTAAAAGAGCGGACCGGGGGAGTCGAGCTTCACGGCCAGAACGATAAAGGGCAACAAAGGAGCGCTCAGCACAAGGCCGGTCAACGACAAGAGGATATCGATGCAGCGCTTGTACACGTTGATGAGGGCGGTGCGGCGAAAGCCGCTGGAGAATATGATCCAGGAGGGGGTCATCTCCTCCAGCAAAAGCTTTTCCTGCACCAGTTCGTAAAAGGTAGGCGCGTCGAGGATCTCGATGCCGTTTAGCTTGCAGCGCATCATCTCCTGCAGAGGAAGCACGCCGCGCCGCTCGGCGAGCGCCACTACGATCACCGACGCCTTTTGCTCCCGCGCAATCTGCAAGAGATCGTCTTCGGCCGGGATGATCAGCGACCGGAACCGTTCCGGGTCGTGCACCGTCTGTTCCGGTCGATGACCGGGGTCGCACTCGAGGTACCCGGCCAGGGTGAAGGAGCCGCTTTGCGAGGTGAGAAGCCCCCCAAGCTGGCAGGCGAGGTCGCCGGTGCCGAGAATCAGGACGCGCTGCGCGAAAGGGACTTTCCTTGAGTTTACGTTGGTGAGCGCGTACCAGGAGGCCTGCAGCACCACGAAAAAACCCAACGCGAAAAATAGGAGCCCCCGTCCGAGCATCAGCTCCGGCCAAAGGTAGTAGACCACGGAGAGGAAGAAAAAGGCGGCGCATCCCCCCTGGGTGCAGGCGGCGAGGATATCGCGCTTGCGGCTCTCGCGGGGGAGCGAGTACACCTCCATCAGATAAGAGGAAAAGAGGGTGACGGAGACGAACAAGACGCCACCCATCACCCCCTGTTCCGGGCGCCATTCCTGGGCCAGGACCGGGCTGCCGAAGCGCACCCCGGCAGCCAAAAGCAGTGCGGCGATGGCGAGTACCGCGTCGGTAAATATGTAAAAAGCTACACGCAGGTCCATACAGGTTCGGATTTCCTCCCCGCCGCGGGGCTCGCGCGCCGGGCATCTATTTTCTCAACTGTGCTAAAAGCGCCTGAGCCGCCTTACGGTCCGGGTACTCTCCCATGGCAAGGGATTCCTGAAGCGCCTTCTGCGAACGGGCCAGATCCCCGGTCTGACGATAGACAAGCGCCAAGTGGTAGCGCACCGTGGGGTTTCCCGGAGCGAGCACGGCCGCCCGCTCCAGCACCTTGGCGGCATCCGCGTTGCGCCCGTTGCGGTAAAGGGCGTAGCCCAGGGTGTCCGTCACCAAGGCGTTGCCCGGGTCGATGCGATAGGCCTCGAATGAATAACGAAGCGCCTCTTCCTTGCTGCCGTACCCATCGGCGCAAAGGTAGGCCAAGTTGTTAAGGGCCGGCAGGTACGCGGCGTCGTATTTAAGCGCCAGCCGGTATTTGGCGGCAGCCTCTTTCTTTTTCCCGGCCGCGTCGAGGATCTCGGCAAGGGCGGTGTGGGAGGGCGCGTAGTCCGGTCTCAGCTTCGCTGCCGCGAGGTAAGCGGCCTGGGCCTTGTCGTACTGCTTTGCGGCCTTGTAAATGTTCCCTTGCGTGATGCGCACGTCGGCGCTTTTACCGTCCGCCTGGACCGCCTGATCCGCCTCGGCTATCGCTTCGGGCACGGATCCTAGGTTCAGGTACACCGAAGCGAGGAGCAGGTGACCGTCTGCCGCGCCGGGACGCTTGGCTGCCAGCCTGCGGGCGTTCTCGATCGCCTTGGTGCGGTCCCCCATGGCCGCATAGGTGGCAATTTTGAGCCTCAGTCCGCGTTCCTGGTTCAAAAGTTCCATATCGTCGGCCACCTTGAGCGCCTTGCGATAATCCTTCTGTGCCAGGTAGATGCGGGCCTTAAAGTCGAGTGGAGCGACGGCAGACGGCGAAACTTTGATCGCCTCGTCGAGCACCTCGATCGCCTTGCCATCCGCGCGTTTCTTCTGGTGGTAGGCAGCCAGCGCCAAAAAGGCCTCAGGCGCCTTGGTTTGAACCGCCTTCCGGTAGAATGAGAGAGCCTCTGCTTCCCTGCCGGTCAAATCGTTCAGTGCGGCAAGCCCGAGCATGGCGCGGACATTTCTCGGGTCCTTGGCAAGCAGCGCATTGAACTCGCCGATCGCCCTTGTGTAGTCGCCGGTGGCAGCGTAGTAACTGGCCAGATTCTGGTACGAGGCGGTGAAGGCGGGGTTCACTCGTTTGGCCTGTTCCAGGTTCTTAAGCCCCTCCCCCCTGTTTCCCGAGCCTAGTTGCACAGCCGCAATGGCGTTGTAGAGCGCCGCGTCCGACTTCACACCTTTAAGCCCCCCCTGCAAAACCGAAATGGCTTTTGCCGGGTTCTTCTCGCGACTGTAGTAAGAAGCGAGCAAGAGCCTGCCCCCCGTGGCATTCGGCGCGGACTGAACCGCTGCGGCGAGTTCGACCTCCCCTTCACGCCCTTTCCCCTTGGAAAGGTAGAACGCCCCTTTCTTGAGGTGCGCCGCCACAAGCTTCGGATCGAGCCGGGTGGCGCGATCGAGTTCGCGTACCCCCTGGTCGAAAAGTCCCTGGGACATGTACGCGGTCCCCAGCATGGCGTGGGCTGCGGCATCGGATTCGTCGGCGGCAAGGACCTTTTTGATCTCGGCGATGCCGTCCTCAGTCCTTTGTTGGGCCAAAAGCGTCTGTGCCATCACGAGGCGCGCCTGGCGCGCCGACGGCATCCTGTCAAGGATGAAGCGGAACTGGCTCAGGGCGTTCTCGAATTCCCCCTTGCTGTAGTAGCTAAGCCCCAAGAAGTGATACCCATCGGGGTTGGGGGAGAGTTTTACCGATTGCTGCAGCAGCGTGATAGCCTCGGCGTAGTCTTTGCGGTAGAACGCCACGATTCCCTTCAGACGATAGCCGTCACCGTTTTTCGGCGACCTGTCGATCATCCGCTCCGCTGCGGCGTTAGCCTGATCAAGCTCTTTTCTCTCCACCTGAATCAGCCCGAGCTTGTATATGGCCTCACTGCGGTTTGGGTCGAGCTTGAGGATCTTTTCGTAAAGGGAGACCGCCTTGTCGGTGTTGCCGGCTACCTTTTCCAGAGCAGCCAACTTGAACAAGGCCTTGAAGTTGTCCGGTTGCATCTGGAGCAGCGTGTTCAGCATGCCCCTCGCCTGCTGAACGTCCCCCAGAGCCTGGTAGACGTCGGCAAGGTACAGCTTGGTTTCAGGGCGCTTCTGATCGGCCTGAAGAGCACGTACCAGGTAATCACGGGCCTCTTGGTATCTGTCCCGAACTACGAATGAAATGCCGAGGACCTCGAGCCCCTGGGCATCCCCTGGATGCCTGGAAAGGTACTGCTGCCCCATCGTAAAGGCCTGGTCCCCTTTTCCCATGGCGTTGCTAAGCCGTGCCAGTTCAAGCATCACCTCATCGCGGGAGGGATTCTGGGTGAGGACCTTGGCAAATTCCTTTTCCGCCTGGCTGTTTTTACCCAGCGCGGCGTAAGCCTTGCCCAACTGATATCTCGCTTCCAGGAAGTTGCCGTCCTTGTCCAGGGCGTTTTTGAAGTAGACAACGGCCCCGGCGGGATTGGCTGCGTCCATCTGCTTTACACCTTCGTTGTAGAGGTCTTCTTTCGTCTTGCTGCCACATCCGGGTAAGACGACCAGCAACGCCAGCAACAACAAAAATAATTTCATGGGGTTCCTCCAATTTGCTCCGACAAGGGACGCTCCCATTGCTTGCTACGTAACACCAAAGGTACGACGACGCCTCTGTCGGATATTCTTACATAGCCCGGCTGTGACGCAAGCAGGGAACACTCATTTCTTGGCAGATTATAAAAAGATAATAAGTGACAGGATCTTTTTGGTAGTTGCCGGGAGGTGAGGGTCCGGGTTTAGTGAAGCCTGCGACAGCATTGAGGAAGGCCCGGCTGATAGCGGCCGGGATGACTGCAAAGAGGTGATGCACCGGCATGACGCGCGAGACGGCCACAGAAAAACCCGCCACTGTTCCAAGCCTACTGGAACCGGTGGCGGGTCGTTCTTTCATCTTCCCTATTCAGGGGTCGTCAACCATCGATGACTTTGTCGAGTCCCTCTCTTCATCTGCTCCGCGCTACGGCAACTAGCTGCGTTGACGACGTTTGCCATAAATTGCCAGGCCGAGGAACCCTGCGCCGAGCAGTACTATGGTTCCCGGTTCGGGAACTGGCGGGTTGCCGCCACCTTCTGCATCATGTGAGAAGGGAGCGAAAAGGTAGCTTACGTGGTTCCCGGAGAGGATGTGGTCGTACGCATCGAAGTGGACGCCGCTGGCGTACCCGGTGATATCCACGGTATAGGCGTTGATCTGACCCGGGGTGGAGAGCGTGGAGAGGTCAGGTGCGACGACGCTGAAGTCGCCTATCATAGAATCCGTGAGGGTGAAATCGCCGAGGCCGAAGGAGACCCAACTCGTCCCATCACCATAGATGCCGTGGCTAGGAAGCAGGCTGCCATCGCCGAGCACCGGTTGCGTACCGACACCGCTCGGGCCAACAGTCGGGGCTGACGGCGTGGAGGGATCGATAACAGGGGGAGCCGCCGTTGTCGGGGTTAAAGTGATGGTGCCGGTCTCACCGGTCTTGAACGCGGCGGACAGGAAGACGTTTGTGATAGGCTCTTTGTTTCCCCAACCTAAAACCCAGAGGGTGAAAGAACTGCTGGTTGTGACCCAGGTCTCGGTTGAATCGTAAGTAGCACCAGGGATGTACAGTTGAAGAACCGGCTCAGCAAAGGCTGATGTTGAGAACATCAGCGCGGCAGCGGCTGCTAAGATCAACTTTCTCATGACCTACCTCCTTTTTTAACCTCATATTCCTTGAAGGGCATTAAGTTGCTTTTCCTGTTGCACCAGCCGTGCCATCACTCCAAGTAGCCGTTTTTACACCGGACCCATCAAACCGGCATGCAGCCTTCTGTAAGGTATCTCGACAAAACAGAAAGGCTTTCAGGAGCGAAGTGAGCTGAAATCACGGGAAAATCCGGGCGAGGACCGCTCGACGGGGAGGGTAATGACCCGTAACGTGCCGATTCAAAACGGATCGGCGCTTTGCGCGGGGATTCTGTCGATTTTTTTTACAAGGAGTTGGACGTCCGGGAAATTGTTTTAGACGGGAGGGAGAAACGTTGGAGATGTTCTTCAGTGAAGCCGAACATGGGTGTTGCAGTGGGAATCGCACATCGCGGCGATCGTGTCGCAAAAGGGAAGTGTAGGCCGACGCCGGCGTCTTTTACCGCAGCAACAATACCGCTGCCAAAGGGACTGTTAGAGAATCCGACAGTACCACGTCGAAGCGTCCTGGTAGACAGGGTTTCATGCGGCAGCGCTTCCTATGTGCCTTCTTTCCGGACCGGCGTAAGACTTTTGATGCTTCGACCTGCGAATCGGATCAATGCCAATGGTCACCCAGCCGGAAGAACGAAGAAATCTGGCAACGACACCGGCCTCTATCAGGCTGTCGAGCATGTAATCCTTCACGTAGTCGTACCTTTTGTTTGTCCAATGCACCTGAACCAGCATGACCGCCCCCCTCGAGCCACAGTTCTCCGTAGCTACAGGTTAAATGCAGGACTTCTGTCAATACCTTTGCAATATTCAGACCCCGCTAAGACTGAAGGAGCCCGATGGACAGGCCACCGGTGCTGTGGTAAATACCGCCAATATGATGGAGCTTGCCGCCAAATACTTGCGTGTGGAACGTGCCGTCATCGCACGCGTACTTCCCTTCGCCCTTTTTATGGCTTTCATAGCGCTGGAGGAGGGGTTGCGCCAGGCCGCACAGCGGCAGTGGGTCACCCTGACCGACCAGGCCTTCTACCTGCTGTATCCGCTAAAGACCATAAGTGTGGCACTGCTGCTTTACGTTGTGCGCTCTGAATTTGAGGAAGAACTGCGATGGAGGGAGCTCCTGAAGCCCGCGGCTTCGTTGGCGGCCGCAGGTGCGGGTGTAATTACCTTCCTGCTCTGGATCAACGTTCAGACTACCCTGCCACTGGTAGGATCCTCGCCCGGCTTCAACCCGATGCTTCTTCCCGAAGGGGCGGTACGGCTCCTTTTAACCGCGATGCGGGTTGCCGGGGCCGTGCTCGTGGTCCCTGTGATGGAGGAGCTTTTCTGGCGCTCCTTTCTGATCCGTTACCTGATCCGTCCCGATTTCCGATCCGTTCCCCTCGGGACCTTCAGTTGGGGTTCCTTCCTGATCACCACGGTCCTCTTCGGACTCGAACACCACTTCTTCCTTGCCGGTATGCTGGCAGGCGCCATCTTCAACGTCGTCCTTTACCGAACCCGAAGCCTCACCCTTTGCATCCTCTCCCACGCCGTCGCAAATCTGGCCCTCTCCATATACGTACTTAAAAGCGGCAACTGGTACTTCTGGTAGCGCAGCTAGAACTGTCCCAGCACCGTGCGGGCCTGCCTCGAAGAGGCACTGAGCAGGTTCTGAGCCTGTTTGTGAGCTTCGGCAAGGCGCAGCATGTTGATACCTTCCTGCCTCAAATCGCCGGAAACGGCCCTGAGCTCCCCGGAGAGGCCGGCGTCATCCCATGCTGCGGAAGATGTGGTTTCGGAGGAGAAGCCTGCCCCGCTGCACGGCTTGGATCGGCGCTGTTCCCGACAGGTTTGTCTGCCCGGATTTTTCATGGCGGCTCCTTGAAGGGTGGGATGGGCGGGACGGCGTGCGCCGTCCCGCCTTCATGGCTAGAACAGCCTCAGGATGGACTGCGCGGCCTGCGAGGACAGGCTGAGCGAGGTGGTACCGAGCGACTGGCGCGTCTGCAGCATCAGCATGTTCGCCCCCTCCTCGTTCATGTCGGCGAGGGTGAGGTTGTCGGCCCCGGTCTGCAGCGTGTTGATCATCTCATCGGTGAAGCTCTGGCGGGTGGTGATGATGTTTAGGTTCGCGGCGAGGGCCTGGGTGTTCACCCTCAGCGTGGAAATTGCGGTATCCATCTTCGCGGTGTCAGTGGTGATGTCCGAAACGCTCTGCCAGTTGCCGCTGGCCGTGGTAAGGCTCAGGCCGTCCGAGCTGGCCAGGAAACCGACGACGTCGAGGGTCGAGCTGGCATCCTCGTTGAAGTTCACCGTGAGCGTGTTGATCGAACTCAGGAGGTTCAACCCACGATACCCGGAGTCGGAGGAGATGTTGTCGATCTGGCTGCGGATGGTGTTGTACTGGTCAGCCAGCTTCGCCTGGACCGTCGTGTCGCTCGTGGAGAGGGCGGACTGGGCGACACCCTTGGCGGCGTTGATGAGGCCGGTGATGGCGGTGATGCCGGCGTTGGTCGCACTCACCGTCTGCACCGCTTCAGACATCCCGTCCTTGCGGTCGGAGAGGTCGCTCGCCCTCTGGTTCGCGTTCTGGGCTGCGAAGTAGTTGGTCGGGTTGTCGAGAGCGCTGTTCACCCTTTTCCCCGAGGAGAGTCTCTGCTGGGTACGGTTCAGCAGCTGGCTCGTGTTCTGCAGGTACAAAAGGTTGGTCCTCATGCCGGCGGTCAAAGAGATATCACTCACTGTCATGGCGTAGCTCCTTTTCTAGGCGACCCGGCGTTCTGCCGGTGGTTTTCCAACCGATGGTCGTCGCAACGGGAAGTATCGCGGAGTGGCCGGTTCCGTGCCCCTCCCGCGCACGACATCTCTCCTTATCGACCGCGGGGAATTATAACTTAAATATTTTTTAATTCGTGAACACAAATAAAAATGCAGGTGGGTTAGTGGCGAGGAGCAGCCCGGGTGCGCAGGGGGCGGCTTGCGAGGCACAGCGAAGAAAAGGTCAAAAACGAGGCGCCGCCCGCACGTGACGGCGCCATAAAGAGTGAAGCTACGGATTATTTTGGGATTGGAAACGCACCACCGCCCCGCCGCCCGCCGCAGCCGTGGTCCCCTTGCGGCGGTTGACGCCCCCCGCGAAGTACAGGGAGCCGTACTTCCCGTAGTGGGTTACCTTCGGCGCGTACTGGAGCGCGGCGCGCTCCGATCCCGGGAGGAACAGGGCGACCGCCCCCTTTTCCGGCGCGGCGCGCATCAGCACCTGGAAGAGCAGGGAGTCTGCCGCCCCCTCCCCCTCCCCTGTCGTGGTCGGGAGTTCCGCACCGGCCGGGATCAGCGAGCGATCCGCGGGTACGCCGCAGATGACGAGGTCGCGGCCCGCCGCTTCCGTCGGCTTCAGTGCGTCCTCGCCGACGATGGGGGCCGTCCCCTGGGAAAGGGAGGCCAGGAAGGTGCGGAAGGTTTCCGGCCGCGCCCGGCAGTCGCGCGCGACCACCCCCATAAGCCGCGTTGAGCCCTTTACGCTGTTCACCGTGGCGGGGATCTCGTCTTGGGCTAAGATCCGGAACAGGTCCGCGGCGGGATCGAGAAGCAGGCGCCCCGGAGCGGTCGCACTGGTCAGCATGAAAGGGGTCTCCTCACGTGCATCGATCCGAACGACCTCGGTCGTCGCCCCCCCTGCCGACTCAATGCGCAGCGGAAGCTCCACGGCGAAAAACGGCGCCGACTGCCGCACCACCCCGTTCACCCGCCACCCCTTACCGTCGCGGCGCAGCGTCACATCCGCCAGCGCGAGGCGCGGGCCGCCGGGACGGGTGAGCCAGGTTCTGAAACCGGAGAGATCGGCCCCGGAGCGCTCCGAGAAGGCGCGCAAGAGGTCGCTCCATGAGGCGTCCCGGTACATCCGCTCCCGGGCCACCTGCCTAAGCCCTGCGAAGAACGCTTCGTCCCCGATATGGCGCCGGGTCATGTGGAACACCATGGCCCCCTTGCCGTAACCGATGGCGCGCGAGGCGGGATCACTGCGGCTGGCAAAGGAGGTGAGCGGGAAGTCGTTTTGCGGCGTGACCAATGAGGCGTAGTCGATGAGGAGCTGCCTGCGGTAGTCGCTCCCCTCCGCCTCCGAGCGGCGCTCCTTGAGCAGGTAGTCCGCCAGGTAAGTCACCAACCCCTCGCACCAGTTCCCCTCCGACGCGTCGACGTCGACGCCGTTACCCCACCAGCTGTGGGCGATCTCGTGGGGAAGGCTCGTGTCGACGATGAACGGAAGCCTGATCACGGAGCCCCCAAGGAGCGTGAAGGAGGGGAAGCCGTAACCCGTCGGGAAGAAGTTTTCCACCACGGCGTACTTCTCGAAGGGGTATGGGCCGAAGAGTTCCTGGTACATGGGAAGGTACCTTGCGACGGCGTCCAGATAGCGCGGGGCGAGCGCGGCGTTGTCGCGCGAGAGATAACTGTAGAGCTTGATCCCTGCGACCTCCCTTTCCTCGACGAGGTAGGGGCCGGCGCAGAGGGAAAGGATCCCGACCGGCCGCGCCTCGCGCCAGACGGAGCGGGTCACCCCGCCTGAGGTCTCCCGGGAGAGACGCGCTCCGAAGGTGACCGCCTCGATTCCGGCGGGGGCCTCGACCTGCACCGTCCGGCTTTGCGGCACCTGCTCCGGCACCGGGTACCAAAGTGCGCCCCCCCCGAGGAAGGTACCCTCTTCGCCGATGGACGCGTTCACCCCGTAGCTCGGGTCCTCGGCCGCCTGGTTGCGTGAGACTTCGTCGTGGAAGCTCACCCGCCATGAGACGGTCACCGTTGCCGCACGGCCGGCAAGATCGAGGGTAAGAGAGCCCGAGTCGAAGCGCCAGGGGACCTTCACCCCCCCGGCGTCCCGGACCGACTCGATGCGCGCCGCCGGGGCGAGGGCGAGGCTGGCCTGCTTCGCCACCCCGGCAAGAGTGAGCACGGTCACACCACGCAGCTCGTGCATTGCCGGGTCTAGGACGACCCTTATCTCCTGGCTCGCGACCTTAGGCGCTGCGTCTTCTGCACAAAGGCCGAAGAGCGGCTGGAACAGCATGACCAAAAGAAAGGAAATAAACCCGATTCCCCTCACGCTCACCTCCGGGCGCCAGGCGCCGGCTCCTCCGCTGCGGAAGGAGCAATTATGTTTGTGATCTCGCATGGGTTGGTGTAACCTGCAGCGTGCCATTTTACGGGGCAACGCCCCACGGGAGCCGCATCATGTCCAAGTTAGCCGCTTGCCTGCTCTTCATCATCGTGTCCCTGGTGCTTCCGGTTGCCGCACCGGCCGGAGAGAACATCACGCGCCTAAGCGACGGAAAACAGGTCGCCATGCGACAGGTCGTCGCCCAGGCCGCAAAGTCGGATCTGGTCCTCGTCGGCGAAGTGCACGACAACAAGGCGCACCACGCCCTGCAGCTCGAGGTGCTCCGCGCCATGAAAAAAGAGGGTATCCCCATCGCCATCGGCATCGAGGCAATGCAGGCGGACAGCCAGGGGGACCTGGACGCCTTCATCGCCGGGAAGATGAGCGAAGAGCGGTTCAAAGAGGTCTTTGCCCGAAACTGGTCCTACGACTGGGGGCTTTACCGGGACATTTTCGTCTTCGCGAAGGAAAACGGGATCCACATGATAGCGCTCAACCTCCCGAAGGAGCTGGTGGTCAAGGTTTCGCGCCGCGGCTATGCCGCGCTCACCGATGAGGAGAAAAAGAGCCTCCCGCAGGGGACGATGTGCGACCTGAACAACCCGCACACCGAGTTTCTCAAGAAATCTTTCGGCGAGGTGTTCAAGCACGTCACCAACGGGCGCGTCTTCGAGTACTTCTGCGAGGCCCAGACCCTGCGCAACAGCGGCATGGCGACCAACATCCGCGCTTATTTGAAAAAGGCGCCCAAGACGAAGGTAGTGGCGTTCACCGGGATCTGGCACGCCGTGAAAAATGCCATCCCGGAACAGCTTTCCCGCAACGGCTCACCCCTTGCGAGCCTCGTCATCATGCCGGAGATCAACGAATTCAAGGGAGGCGAGGCCTCCCCCGAGGTGATCGACTACCTGGTCAGCTTCACCGCTCTGTAACGCGTGCCACATTAAGTCCATTTCCCGCCGATTGCAAGCGCACATCACAGAAGCTTGTTCCACATGAGCGTGAAGCCGCTGCCGGAGCGTCCCTCCCGCATCACCCCAGATTCGTAACTCCACGCGAGGTAGAGCGAAGAGTTCCACAAAAACGCGCTGTCCAGTGCGACCGTTGCCGCGCCACCCTGGCGGTCCCTGAAGGTCACCCGGTCCACCGCCTCGGCACGGGAGCGGTCCGCCCAGATGTACGATCCCAGGGCGCTCAGGTAGAGGAAAAAGGTGAGCTCACGGCGGTAGCCGGCAGTGGCGGTCGCGTATCCCCGGGCCAGCACCTGGTCGAAGACGACACCGCTGTAGTGCGGCCAGGCGAGGTCGTACTGCTCGCTGGGAAAGGGCGTGCCGTTGATGCGGAAAGCGTTGAAGCTGTCTCCCTTCCCTGCACCGGTGATCCCGCCGTACAGGGCGAAAAGGAACCGGTCCCTATCTGAAGAGATCCCCGGCACGCCGTAGGCACCGACCAGGTGCCCGCGAAACTGCGCGTAGTTGCGGTTACCGCTTCCTCCCTCCTCGCCGCGCCACCGGTCCCGGTGCGTGAAGTCCAGGTCGAACCCGGCCGCAACCCCCTTGTGGGGGAGCTCCAGGAGGTTTCTGCGCAGGCCATCGAAGCGACAGCGCAGCCTGGCGCCGAGAAGCGCCGTGTCCGGTGGGACCCAGAGCCCGGGGGAGGTATCCCCTTCCCGGTGGGCGTAAAAGTATCCGGCGCGGGCTAAAAGCTGCACCCTGAAATCGTTGTCAACCTGGAAAGGTGACACGGGGGTTCGGTAGCCTATCCCCGCCGCACCGATGAGGGTGCCGAAGTAGAGCGAGGTCCCCCGCACCTCTTCGCCGTGGTTGATCTCACGCTCCGCCACTGGGAGGGTCTCGTTCTCGAACTGCGCCACCACGTCCAGGCCGCCTGCGTCGCGGTCATACTCGATTTCGTTCACAAAGAGCGCGATCATGGCGCGGGCGTGCGAGCGCTCGGTGACGCGCCGGTGAAAGAAGGCGGCGACCGGCAGCGCAGATGTCTGTCCCTGGGGGGGCTCAAGAAGGGATGCGCCGAGGGTGATGGAGTTCATCCGGGCGCGATCGACCGCCGGGATCTCGACCTCGCGCCCCATGAAGGTGACCCGTCCCGGCTCACCCGCCAGCGGGGTGTGGTACTCACCGTCCCCATCGGCGCGGCACGGTGAGGCGAGCACGCAGAGGATGCAAAAAGGGAGCACGCCGCGAAACATAGCCCCTATCCGGCTTCCCGACCGTAACGAGCGCGCCGTGCCGCGCGCCACTCTTTCCTCGCCCCCTTTTCCCCCACTACTACGTCTTACGACCCGTCTCCATGTCCCTGTAGTCCTTCCGTCCACGCTTGTCATGGCCGCCTCCTAATCCTGGTGGTTGACATCCCCCGCA
The DNA here is from genome assembly GCF_004917065.1 of Geomonas ferrireducens. Taxonomy (NCBI): domain Bacteria; kingdom Pseudomonadati; phylum Thermodesulfobacteriota; class Desulfuromonadia; order Geobacterales; family Geobacteraceae; genus Geomonas; species Geomonas ferrireducens. The sequence continues at coordinate 921,025 of NZ_SSYA01000003.1, read as the reverse complement.
CGAACACCCGCTACACTATAATTGTATTTCCTTAACCATCAACCTAAGAGCTTTTTTCCGGCTTGACAGGGCATGGTTACCATACGGTAAAGTTCTCATCAGATAACCAAGAGTTGGAGGTGGGCTAAATGGTAGAGCTGACCGCGCGGCAAAAGGAAGTGCTGGAGATCGTGTCCCGGCACATAGAGGAGTACGGCTACCCCCCCACCCTGCGTGAGATCGGTGCGAAGCTAGGGGTGAGCGGCACGCTCGGGGTTCTGAAGCACCTGGACGCCCTGGAGCGCAAGGGATACCTGCGCCGGCAGGAGGGAAGCACGCGCGGCATCACCCTGAGCCAGCAGGGACAGGGGGTCCCCCTCCCCATCGTCGGCCAGGTCCGGGCGGGCACCCTGCACCCCGCGATAGAGGACATCGAGGGGCACTTCACCATCGATCGCTCACAGATGGACAAGGGGGGGACCTTCTTCCTGCGTGTCAAGGGGGATTCCATGATCCACGCCCACATCGTGGAGGGGGACCTGGCGCTGGTGCGCCCGCAGCCCGACGCCCACAACAAGGACATCGTGGTCGCCATGGTGGGCGGAGAAGCCACCCTGAAGCGCTTTTACCGGGAGGCGGACCGGATCAGGCTCCAGCCGGAAAACCCGAACTACGACCCGATCATCGTGCACGAGGGGGATGGCGAAGTCTCGATCGTAGGGAAAGTGGTTGGCATCTACCGGCAGATGGAGTAATTTCATGCAGCGCTTTTGTGAGAGCATCAGGGTGGCCGCCGTCTTCTCGCCGGGGACCAGGGTAAAGCCGGTCTGGTTCGAGTGGCGGCGTCATCGGCACGCGGTGACGCGCTGGCCCTACTTCTGGAAGGACACCCTCGGAGGCGCGACGAGGCTGCACTTCGCGGTCTGCGACGACAGCAACCTCTACGAAATCGTGTACGACACCTCGGACCAGAACTGGACCCTCGTGGGGGTCGAGGAGCAGTAAGACGTGGCAGAAAACCGGATCATCCTGCACATCGACATGAACGCGTTCTTCGCCTCGGTGGAGCAGCAGTCCAACCCCGCCCTGCGCGGCAAGCCGGTGGCGGTGATCGGCGCGGCCAAGCGCACCATCATCACCACCTGTTCCTACGAGGCGCGCGCCTATGGGGTGAAGACCGGGATGAATACCTGGGAGGCGCGGCAAAAGTGCCGGGATCTGATCTTCGTGGTCGGCAACAACCGGAAGTACTCCTACACTTCAAAGCAGATCATCGGCATCATGCGCGAGTACACCCCGCTCGTCGAAGTTTTCTCGATCGACGAGGCGTTTCTGGACGTGACGGGATGCCTAAGCCTCTTCGGCTCGCCGGAAAACATCGCGAGCCTCATCAAGGAGCGCATCCGGGAGCGTTTCGGCCTCACCTGCTCCGTCGGCATCGCCCCCAACAAGCTCCTTGCGAAGCTCGCCTCGGACATGCAGAAGCCGGACGGCCTCACCGTCATCGCACCGCAAGAGGTGGCGCGTGTCATGGAGCGGGTCCCGATCAAGGATCTCTGCGGCATTGGGGCGAAGACGCACCAGCAGCTCACCAAGTTCGGCATCAAGACCTGCGGCGAGCTCGGGCGCTTTCCGCTGGGGGTGCTCAGGAAAACTTTCGGGGTGACCGGGGAGAAGCTGCACTACATGGGGCTTGGCGTCGACGACGCTCCGGTCGTCGCCGAGGAGGATGCCGACGAGGTGAAAAGCGTCGGGCACAGTACGACCCTCGACACCGACATCACCGAGCGCTCCGAGATCCTACTGTACCTGTTGCAGCTCTCCGAGATGGTGGGGAGAAGGGCCAGAAAGCACGGGGTTGCGGGGAGGACGGTGACCCTCACGGTGCGCTACGCGGACTTCACCACCTTTTCCAGACAGGCAAGCCGCGCCGAGCCTACCAGCAACAGCGACGAAATCTACCGCGATGCGGTGCAGATCCTCGACCAGCTCGACCTCACCCAGCCGGTGCGGCTGTTGGGCGTCAGAATCACGAACCTCACCTACCACACCGAACAGCTGCCGCTTTTCGATTCCGAGCGCAAAAAGGCGCTCGTCGCGAGCGCCATGGACCGCGTCAACAACCGGTACGGGGATTTTTCGGTCACCTTCGGGACCCTTTTAGGTAAGGAGTGCGGGGCGAAAGTGATCTCCCCCGCGTGGAAGCCTGAAGGGGTGCGCAACGTGGATGCTGATTGAGAGGAATGGGTGCCGATAAGCTCCGGCAACCTTAGCTCCTTCCCCCCCTAGAACCCAGGCACCCCGGTAGGTACCTGGTCCCAGTAGGTGACGGAACCGTTATGCCAGCGCACGATCTGCACGGTCTCGTCCTGCGAGATCACCACGGCGATCGCCTGGTGCAGCTTCTGGCAGATCCTGTAGGCGGCCCGGTGCCTCGTCCCCACCCCCTCGCTTAGCACCGGCTCGCACTGTTCCCCCTCCGTGTCAAGGGCATGCGACACCATGCCGACGCTGTCCAGATCCCCCGAGATAACCCCGCCGAAACCGAGCAACTCCTGGCGCTTGGTGATGACGACCGCCCCATCCACCGCCGAGAGTGCCGCGATGAAATGCGCCACGTCGAAGATCGCCTCGTCCAGAAGGGCGATCGCCTCGTTCTTGCTCGTCACGTACTCGTGCCACCCCACCTTCCGTTCGGGATGTTCCGGGTCACCGTAGCTCTCGGCGAGGGTGTTCATGATGCGCAGGGTGAGGGAGAGGAAGCGTTGCCTGGAATCGAACTCCAGGAACTGGTACTTGACCGAGAGGTACTGGTTCTCCTGCATGATCTCATCGGCCATCTCGGGGGGGAGGTAGACGAGCAGCCCCCCGTGGTTCGAGTTCCTGATCACGCTGATGATGCGCCTGAGCGCCTGCTGCCCGATGTTGCTGCCAAAGTCGGGGTCGAGTTCGGCCCAAGGGCGCTCGGCGCGCCTGCGCGCGCTGCGGTGCAGCGCGAAGGTCTCCTCGTTCAGGGCGGCGAGGCTCTTTCCGAACCAGCGGGAGTTGAAAACGTCGATGGTCGGACAGTTGATCTGCCCGCCGTTCAAGGATGCGATGATTTCGTCACCGGCGCACACCGAGATCTGCCCCGGGCCGGTGACGTAGACCACGAGGCTCTGCGGCAAGGGGGGAGAGGTCTTCCGGCCGCCGTACACGGCGTGCATCCAGCGGGTTCCCGAGTGCAGCAGCCCCCAGATCTGAGCCCCGTGCACCGCATCGATGCAGATGCCGATGAGGGTCCGGTAGAAGTCCGCGGCGGGGGCCAAGCGATGCAGCTCGTACTCGTTGAAGGGACGGGTCCTCGAGAAGATGAGCCGGTGCATCCCCGTGGGGGGGCCCTCATGGGCTGCGAAGAGGTAGGAGTCCCGGATGATCAGGCGGAACATCACCGGGCGCTCCTCCTCGCGCAAAAGGCTCGCCTGATAACAGGTCGAGATCACCTGTTCGAAAATGCCGCGCTCGGGAAGCGTGAAGCCCCCCGGTTCCGCCTCGGGGCAGACCCGGGTCACGAAGGCCCGGTCCTGCCACCTCTCGAAGACGAAAGCGACGAGATCTTTCGGGTAGCAGTGCCCTGCATTCAGGCTGTGGGCTTGGGTCCGTCTCATGTCGCCACCTCGACCGGTTACAGGCACCAGACCCGGATGCCGGCCGATGCCATCTGCCGCCCGTCGTAGATCCCCTTCACGTCGATCAACACCGGGTTTTCCACCATGAGGCTCGCGAACTTGGCCGGCGTCCAGTTGCGGTAGACGTCATGCGCCACCGCCACGATGACCGCGACCGCCGGTTGCAGCCTTTCCGGCTCTTTCAAGCTGACGCCGTAGGCGCTCTTCGCCTCCTGCGGGTCCGCCATCGGGTCGCAGACCTGCACGTTCAGTCCGTAGTCCCAGAGCTCGCCCAGGATGTCGACCACCTTCGAGTTCCTGAGGTCAGGGCAGTTCTCCTTGAATGTGAGTCCGAGCACGGTGACGTAGGAGCCGAGCACGTGGTGCCCCGCCCGGATGATCTCCTTAACCGCGCGCTGCGCCACGAACTTCCCCATGCCGTCGTTGATGCGCCGTCCGGCCAGGATCACCTGCGGGATGTAGCCGATCTTCTCGGCCTTGTGGGTCAGGTAGTAGGGGTCAACCCCGATGCAGTGCCCACCCACGAGCCCGGGGCGGAAGTCCAGGAAGTTCCACTTGCTCCCTGCCGCGGCAAGCACCTCACCGGTGTCGATCCCCATCCGGTCGAAGATGAGAGCCAGCTCGTTCATGAGGGCGATGTTCAGGTCGCGCTGCGTGTTCTCGATCACCTTCGCCGCCTCGGCCACCTTGATGGAAGGTGCCCGGTGCACCCCCGGCGTCACCACCTCCGAGTAGACCTGCGCCACTATGTCGAGGGTGGCGGCATCCTGCCCGGAGACGACTTTCAGTATGTTGGTGAAGGTGTGCTCGCGGTCCCCCGGGTTGATCCGTTCCGGGCTGTACCCCACGGTGAAATCCTCCGGGCTCTTGAGCCCCGATACCCGCTCCAGGATCGGCAGACAGACCTCCTCGGTCACCCCCGGATATACCGTCGATTCGTAGACGACCACGTCCCCCTTCTTGAGCGCGCGCCCCACCGTATCCGAGGCGCTGCACAAAAGCGAGAGATCCGGCTGGTTCGCCGGATCTACCGGGGTCGGGACCGCAACAACGTGGAAATCCGCCTGTTTGAGATCCTCGATCCGGTCGGTGAAGACTATGTCGGTTTCGGTGAGATCCGCCACGGCCACCTCGCCGGTGCGGTCTTTCCCGGTGCTCAGTTCCTCGATCCTTTTCGCGTTGATGTCAAAGCCGATGGTGCGCTGCACTTTTCCGAAGGCCAACGCAACCGGCAGACCGACATAGCCCAACCCCACCACCGAAACCTTGCGTCCATGTCCCATACAGCACCTCCCTTGCCGGCTACCGGTTTGCCGGCTTTGCGACTGCCGTTCCTGCGGCACTCATCCCGCCGTGTGAGCCGCCCTGGACGGGTCGGCCGTAAAAACATTAGGCGATTCTAAGCCATACAAACCAAAACTCCAGAGATGGGAGGCAAAAAAATTGGCCTTACCCCCTATATCCCGCCATGAAGTCGGGCATCCCGACCGCGTTATGGAGGCCAATCTCCCCGAAACGGACGCAAGCGGCACCGTCGTCAAGGGCGAGGCTGCGAAGCTTTACATGGTGCCGCGATTTTGCTAAGATGCCCCGCGTTTCTCTTCCCCGAAAAGGTTCCCAAATGTCTGAAATAACACCTATGATGCGGCAGTTCCTCGAGATCAAGGCTGAACATCCCGACGCGATCCTCTTTTTCAGATGCGGCGACTTCTACGAGATGTTCCTCGATGATGCGGTGAAAGCCTCCCGCATCCTCGGTATCACCCTCACCTCGCGCGGCAAAAACGCCGACGGATCCGAAGTCCCGCTTTGCGGCGTCCCCTATCACTCCTGCGCCCCGTACATCGCGAAGCTGGTCGAGGCGGGCGAAAAGGTGGCCATCTGCGAGCAGGCCGAAGACCCGAAACTCGCCAAGGGGATCGTCAAGCGCGAGGTGGTGCGGGTGGTCACCCCCGGCCTCGTCGTCGAGGACGCCTCGCTCTCCCCGAAGGAAAACAACTACCTCTTAGCCCTTTGCTGCGACGGCGAGTGCTACGGCCTTTCCTACCTGGACCTCTCCACCGGTGAATTCCGGGTCACCGAACTCGCCGGGCTGCAGGCAGCACTCGCCGAGGTGGCGTGCATCGCGCCGCGCGAGATCATCCTCCCCGCCACCTTCCGTGAAGAGCCGAAGGCGAAGGATGTGGCGCATCTGAAAAATGACCGCAGCCTCACCTTCTTCGAGGAGTGGGTCTACGATGCCGACTACTGCAAACGTCTGATCGGCAACCAGTTCAAGGGCGCCACCGCCGAGACGCTCGGGTGCGAGGGGCTCCCCACCGCTCTGCTCGCCGCCGGAGCGATCCTGCACTACCTGGTCGACACCCAGAAGGGGAACGCGCCGCACGTGACCGGGATAACCCCCTACAGTGAGAGCCAGCACCTCCTCCTGGACGAGTCCACGAGGCGCAACCTGGAGCTGACCGCCACCATCTCCGAGGGGAAACGCAGAGGTTCCCTTCTGGGGCTCATGGACCGGACCGTGACCGCGATGGGGGGGAGAAAACTCAAGCAGTGGATCAACTACCCCCTCATGGACCTCGCGAAGATCCGCCTGCGTCAGGATGCGGTGCAGGAACTGATCGAGGCTCCCGGGGTGCGCGCGGAGCTGAAGAACCTCCTCTCCGGGGTCTACGACCTCGAGCGGCTGAACGGACGCATTAGCCTCGCCTCCGCCTCGGCCAAGGATCTCGCCGCCCTCAACTCATCGCTCTCGAGGCTTCCCGGCATCAAGGAGAAACTCGCCGAATGCGGCGCGCCGTATCTGAAGGAGCTTGACGCCGGCATCGACCCCCTTACCGAGATCTGCGACCTGATCACCCGCGCCATCGTCGAGGATCCTCCTTTCGTGCTGCGCGATGGGGGCATCATCGCAGACGGCTATAACGGCGAGCTCGACGAGCTGCGCGCCATAAGCCGCGAGGGGAAGGGTTTCATCGCCCGCCTTGAGGCACAGGAGAAGGCGCGCACCGGGATCACCTCGCTGAAGATCCGCTACAACAAGGTCTTCGGCTACTACATCGAGGTAACGAAGGCGAACGTCTCGTCCATCCCCGAGGACTACATCCGGAGACAGACCCTCGCCAACGCCGAGCGCTACATCACGCCGGAGCTCAAGGAGTACGAGGAGAAGGTGCTGGGCGCCGAGGACAGGATCAAGGACCTCGAGTTCGCCCTGTTCCAGGAGGTGCGCGAGGCCGCTGCGGCCCAGGGTGAGCGGATCGCCAGAAGCGCGGACCGCCTCGCCTGTCTGGACGTCATAGCCTCGATCGCCGAACTCGCCCACGACAAGGGGTACTGCCGTCCGGAGGTGCACGAGGGGACCGAGCTCTCCATCACCGAGGGGAGACACCCCGTCATCGAGGACCTCTACGCCGCCGAGCGCTTCGTCCCGAACGACACGCTCCTCGACAACGGCGAGAACCAGCTGATCATCATCACCGGCCCGAACATGGCGGGTAAGTCAACCTTCATGCGCCAGGTAGCCCTCATCACCCTGATGGCGCAGATGGGCAGCTTCGTTCCGGCCGAGCGGGCGCGCATCCCGCTCGTGGACAGGATCTTCACCCGCGTCGGCGCCTCGGACAACCTGGCCCGCGGGCACTCGACCTTCATGGTGGAGATGATGGAGAGCGCCGCCATATTAAGGGGAGCCACGGCGAAGAGTCTCGTCATCCTGGACGAGATCGGCCGGGGCACCTCCACCTTCGACGGCGTCTCCATCGCGTGGGCCGTCGCCGAATTCCTGCACGACAACAAGGCGCATGCCGCGAAGACGCTTTTCGCCACCCACTACCACGAGTTGACCGAACTCGCCGTCACGCGCCAAGGCATCAAGAACTTCAACATCGCGGTCCGCGAGTGGAACGAACGCATCATCTTCCTGAGAAAGATCGTTCCTGGCGGCGCCTCGCACTCCTACGGCATCCAGGTCGCACGCCTGGCCGGGCTGCCGCAGGCGGTTATCGACCGGGCCAAGGAGATACTCCTCAACCTGGAAAAGGGGGAGTACGGCGAGGGGGGCGTTCCGCGCCTGGCGCGCGGCAAGAAGGCCCCCGTCCCGTCCCCGCAACTGTCGCTATTCGATGCCGGCGAGGATCTCATCAGGGAGAGGCTGAAAGAGGTGGAAGTGGCGCTCTTAACGCCGCTCGAGGCGCTCAACCTCGTGGATGAACTAAAAAGGATGATGTGAGATGAAACGCAGGGAGTTCGTTAAATACCTCGGGCTGATCCCCCCTTACTACCGGTGGCTTGCTTGCCGGACGCTGGCGGCCCAGGGCGGGATGCTGCTCTCCCCCTGGCTCGTCGAGGCGGCGGGCGCCGCGCCGCTTACCGGTCTTACCCCGGTGACCGAACTCAGGCACTGGTCCACCCCGGACTACACCCGCGTATCCATAGCCGCTGACAAGGAGGTGGCATTCGAGCATCACAAGCTTCCCGGCCGCCTTTATCTCGACCTGCCGGGTACCCACCTAAACCCCGGCGTGAAAGACTTGACCGTCGGTGACGGACTTTTAAAAAGCGTCCGCATCGCCCAGTTCGCCCCCTCCACGGTCAGGGTCGTTCTCGATCTGGACAGCATCAAGGAATACAAGGTCTTCACCTTCTCGGATCCCTACCGCATCATCATCGACATCAAGGGAGACCGCAGGCAGGAGATCTCGGCCTCCCGGGAGGTGATCGAGAGCACCCCGGCCGAACCGAAGCAGGCCGACAAGCTCACCGCGCCCGAGAAGCCGCAGAAGGCAAAGGAGCCCAAAAGGTTCAAGCCGGGTAGGATCAGGAGGATCGTGGTCGACCCGGGGCACGGCGGGCACGACCCGGGCGCGGTCAGCCCCTCTGGCACGAGGGAGAAGGACATCGTGCTGCAGATCGGCCTGGACCTGGCCCGTAAGATCCGCGAAGAGCTCGGAATCGATGTCGTGATGACCCGCTCCACCGACGTCTTCATCGAGCTGCAGGAGAGAACCGCGATCGCCAACAAGGTGGGGGCCGATCTTTTCGTCTCAATCCACGCGAACGCCTCGCTGAACCACGGCGCCAACGGCATCGAGACCTACTATCTGAACCTCGCCAAGACCGAGAAGGTGGCGCAGTTGGCCGCCAAGGAAAACGGCACAAGCCTTGAGAAGGTAAGCACCCTGCAGGCCGTCCTTTTCGACCTGATGGCGAACTACAAGCTGAACGACTCCGCGCATCTCGCGGAGGAGGTACAGAAGGCACTGCACAAAAAGGCGCTCTCGGCGTACCCGACGGTGAAGAACCTCGGAGTGAAGCAGGGCCCCTTCTACGTACTCGTGGGTGCTACCATGCCGAGCATCCTGGTGGAGACCGCGTTTTTGAGCAACGAGCGGGACGAACAGAAGCTCAAGGACCCGCACTACCAGGAGGTGACCGCCGACGGCATCTTAGCCGGCATCAAGGGGTACATCACCGCATTGAACAAGGCACCCGCCTGAGAGACAAGACACCTTCCAAACGCAAAAAGGCCGGCTTTTAAGCCGGCCTTTTCCATTTTTCATCCCCTACCCGTTTTACTGTCCGGCAGCCACCGTCGAGCCGACCACCTCGACGCCGAAATCCGCCGCCTCCTTGGGAACGTTGGCGAGGGCGACGACGAAGCCGATGGACTGGTCCGGTTTGACGCCCAGGTTCGAAAGGGAGTCGCCGAACTGGTTGTTCATGATCGAGTCGATTTTCGCTACGGGGAGCGTACTCAGCTGTTCGTCGGAGAGCCGGTTGCCGCAGTAGGCTGTCTTTTGCAGCAGCACCCTGCCCGCTTTATCGAAGATGCTCACCTTCACCTGGATCGAGGCGCGCGCCTTGCGGAAGGAGTTCACCGCCTCGCCGGTCACGACGAAGAGCTCACCGGCTTCCTTGTTCTGGTGGAAGGAGGCAAGAGGGTTTTTGATGGTGATGCGCCCCTCTTCCGGGACCTCCATGCCGAACCACTTGGCGACAAAGCCGATGCCGAGCTTGTCGAGCTTTTTAAGCGCGTCCGGCCCGCTTTGCAGCACGTAAAGCCCGGCGCCGGTGAGGGCGAGCACGACGACCATGCAGATGGTCACGACGGCGATGGTGAGCACCGAGCGCCCCTTGCGTCTCGAAGATATGGAGAGAGGCGGAAGCTCGTCGTCAAAAGCCTCATCGGGAACCGAAGCGGCAAACGATTTGTCCCCGAAGCTGAAATCAAGAGACGAGGATTTGGCGGCCGTTTTGGCGGCCTCGTCTTCGACCGCCGCGGCACCTACAGGCGCCACGGGTTCGGCGGGTGTCCCCTCTCCGGCAGGAGGCTCTTCGGATTTCGCTCCGAAAGAGAACCCGCCCAAGGAAAACTCACCGGCAGCGGCAGTAGGAGGTGCCGGCTCGGCGACCGCAGGCTGCTGCGGCGCGGAAGCCTCTTCTTCAGCCGCGAAAGACTCAAAGCCTGCGGACGAAGGTCCGGCGGGCTCTTGAGCCTCGGCTGCGGCCTGCTCTTCGAAGGAGAAATCGCCGAAGTCGAACGATTCTCCCGCTGGAGCAGCACTCGCGGCAGGTGCCGGAGCTTCGTCGAAGGAAAATTCGCCGGCATCAGACGCCGCGCCAACCGCAGGAGTTTCCTCCTTGGTGGCGGCATGGGGCTCGTCGAAAGAGAACTCGCCGAAATCGAAATCATCAGTCGCGGCAGCGGGGGCGGGGGCGGGCTCTTCCTTCGCTGCAGCGGGCGTCTCTTCGAACGAGAACTCCCCGAAATCGATCCCTTCGCCCGCAGCCTCCGGGGCCTTTTCCACAGGTGCCGCTGGAGTCTCGTCAAAGGAGAATTCGCCGAAGTCGGCCGACGTGGACGTTTCCGCGGGAGCTGCCTCTTCTTTCACCGCAGTGGACGTCTCCTCGAAGGAGAATTCGCCGAAGTCGACCGATGCGGAAGCCGCCTCAGCAACAGGCTCCTCTTTCACCGCCGCAGGCGTCTCGTCGAAAGAGAGCTCCCCGAAGTCAAGTCCGCCGGCTGCGGCAGCAGGAGCCGGCTCCGTTTTCGGTGCGGCGGGCGTCTCGTCGAAGGATAATTCCCCGAAATCCAGATCAGCTGCAGCAGGAGCCTTCGCGGCTGCAGCCACCGGTTCCGCACTGAACTCGAACTCGTCAAAGGATGGTCCGGCGGCGCCGGCAGCGGGCTCTTCCTTGCCGGTAGGAACCCCGGTCTCGATGTTTATGGAGCCGAAATCCAGGCCGTCTTCCTCTTCGGCGGGTTTAGGAGCCTCTGCTGAGGGCTCGGCCTCGGCCTGCGGCGCGGCAGCGGAGACCTCAGCCTCGGCCTGGGCCGGCGCCGGAGCGCCCAATCCCGAGAGCAGGGCATCGAAGTCCGATTCTTCCGGCTTCTGCTCCGCTCCGGCAACGAAGACGTGACGGCACTTGGAACAACGTACCTTCACGCCCCCCGGCTTAAGCTTAGAGTCGTCCAGCCTGAACTTTGTATTGCATTGGTCGCATTGGAGTATCATCGACCCTCCGAACTTGTTAGCACAGCGTCACATTAATTTTTCCAACGTTTTTCTATAACAGAAGCAAATTATAGTGTCAATCATTCTGGTCGCTCCAGCGCCTTTGTGGTATATATCTCCGATGTGCTAAATCCCTCATATGAAGAAGAGGTACCACATGAAATTGCGCCGCATCCTTTACGCCCTTCTTATTAATTCCCTCACCGTCACGATGGCCTGGGCTGCACCGGAAGTGATCGTCGACCAAGGCAGCTTCAATTTCGGCAGCGTTGCCCAGGGAAGAAAGGTACAGCATACCTTTAAAGTCAGAAACGGCGGCGATGCACCGCTGCAGATAAAGAAGCTGGAGGCGTCCTGCGGCTGCACCGCCGTGAAGCCGTCCACCACCGTCGTCCCCCCCGGCAAGAGTGCCACCATCGAAGTAACCTTCGATTCAACCTCGTTTTCGGGAAAAGTGGTCAAGACGGTTACCCTCACCAGCAACGCCGGGAAGAGTCCGAGCTACACCTTCAGCATGGAAGGGACGGTAACAGAAGAACTGCAGGTGATCCCGCGCCAGTTGAGCCTCGGACCGGTGAGCAGCAGCTTCGCCACCAAAGGCGTACTGAAGGTCACCAACAACGGGGCAGGCACGGTAAAGCTTCTCGCCGTGAACGTCACGTCGTCATCGCTGCAGATAAAGCCGGTGATCAGGAAGAGAGAACTGGATCCTGGAGAGACCGGGACGATAGAAGTTTCGGCACAGGCAAAACCGGAAGCGAAAGTGCTGAGCGGCTACCTGCACATAGTGACCAACAGCACGCAGAAAAAAGAGATCACCGTCCCGGTGTATGGAACGATGACCAAATGATTTTAAACTTTCACCTTGAGTTGGTCCCAGAAATAGTGTATTGAATAGGTCTTTGGTCTTGTGAATGGACCGTTATGTCACGTCAATTGACTTCTTTGTCTAGCTGATAGATTTTCAGGGCGGGTAGCTCAGTTGGATAGAGTACTGGCCTCCGAAGCCAGGGGTCATGGGTTCGAATCCCATCTCGCCCACCAACTTTAAATGCAGCATCTTCCATATTGGAACAAGAAGCCCTGAGAAATCGGGGCTTTTTTGTTTTCATTTGTGCACAAACGTGCACCAAAGGGCATTGACAGCCGGGGGTATTGGGGGTAGTTTTAAGGTATAAATCCCCCCAAGCCGGAAACAATACCCCCAGTTGGAGGTGCAGCCGTGGCCCTGACAGACGTAAAGGCAAGGAATGTTAAACCGGGAGAAAAGCAGGTAAAGCTTTCTGACAGTGACGGGATGTATCTTCTGGTGACCCCAGCGGGAGGCAAGTGCTGGCGTCTCAAGTACCGCTATGGAGGGAAGGAAAAGGTACTTGCCCTAGGCACCTACCCTGAAGTCTCCCTCGCGGAGGCAAGAGCAAGGAAAGACGTAGCAAGAAGGCAACTCGCAGCCGGGGTGGACCCCAACGCTGTGAAAAAGGCTCAAAAAGCAGCCTTCGCTGACAAGACAGCCAACAGCTTTGAGGTGGTAGCGCGGGAGTGGCACACCAAGTACACCCCCACCTGGACCAGTGGCTATGCCGACATGCTCATGCGGCGACTGGTGCAAAACGTCTTCCCTTCCATCGGTGCATGCCCTATCGAGGACATCAAAGCTCCCGACGTTCTCAAGGTACTGAGGCGCGTTGAATCGCGCGGTGCCTTGGAAACGGCCCACCGGATACAGATCATGTGTGGGCAAATCTTCCGCTATGCCGTAGCAACAGGACGGGCAGAGCGTGACCCCACCGGCGACCTTAAAGGTGCCCTGCCTCCTCGTCGCAAAAAACACCACGCCGCCATAACGGAACCGAAACAGGTCGCTGAACTGTTACGGGCAATTGACGGCTACCAAGGGACGTTCCCAGTAAAGTGCGCCCTTCAACTCGCCCCCCTCGCCTTTGTCCGGCCCGGTGAATTGCGAAACGCCGAATGGTCAGAGATCGACTTCGACAATGAACAGTGGAATATCCCCGCAGAGCGTATGAAGATGAAGGAGTCGCACATTGTGCCGCTCGCTGCTCAGGCGGTCACGATCCTGAAGGAGTTGCAGGCCCTGACAGGCGGGAGCCGTTACCTTTTCCCGTCGGGCCGTTCCTTCCACCGCCCCATGAGCAACAATGCAGTAAATGCGGCCCTGAGACGGCTGGGCTTTGACAAAGATGAAATGACCGGGCACGGTTTCAGAGCAATGGCACGGACGATCCTTGATGAAGTGCTCCAGGTACGCCCCGACTTCATTGAACACCAGCTTGCCCACGCAGTGAAGGACCCCAACGGTCGAGCATACAACAGGACGGCCCACCTTGCGGAGCGCAAAAAGATGATGCAGTTGTGGGCGGATTACCTGGAAGGGTTGAAGGTCGGCGCGAAGGTTTTACCGTTCAAGACTGGGGCGGCATGAAATAACAATAGATCGGCATGCACTCGAAATGTGAAGGGCTTCCAGAAACGGAGGCCCTTTTTTGTTACAGGCAACCATAGGACAAGAACATATCACGGTTCGTTTGCTTCTATTACATTATTGCAACCTAGACTTACTGTTATTATTTATAAATGTAAGTTTCATTTATGTAATATTCAACACTACATAGAGTAAATTCCAAATCGGTGACCATTGACAAGCTGACTTTATCGCCTTAGTGTGGACCTAGTAGGACACTAACACAAGGAGGTTCACCGAATGAAAAGCAAAAACACTTCCCCCGTAATGCCCCTTCCTTCCACCGGCTTTGTTCGTCTCCCGCAAGTCCTGGCAGTAATCCCCTGGTCAAAATCCGCAATTTACCAAGCCATCCGTGAGGGGCGTTTCCCGGCCCCCGTTAAGCTTGGCCCACGTACAGCCGCGTGGTCTGTTGACACCCTGCGTGAGTGGATTGATAAAGCCAACGCCGATGCCAACCAACATGCAGCATAGCCCATTTCAGAAGGGCCTCTGATGAGGTGCAGGATACAAGCACCGGCTATATCAAGAGGCCAGAGCCGCAGACGCGGCAAGGAGGCACATAGGATGGATATCAAGTGCTTAGATTTAGCTTCAGCAGTCACCGCAGCAACCGGGATCAATGCCGATCTGAACTCCCCCAGTCAAGACGGAACAACCTGCTTTTCGTTCCCAAACTTACCAGAGGTCGCTCACACAGTTGCTCTCTATTACACTGGGGAGTTGTTCCTCAACGCCAAAAAGCTATTGCGTGTGCGTGGTGACCTCTACCGCCAGTTAAAACGGAGGGGGAACTATGAACGCCGCTAGCGATGTCAGGCAAGCCATGTGCGCCGCAGGACTCGACCCTGGAACGTCCCCTGTACCGGATGGAGTGACACACAGGTTTTACGTGAACGGCGATAAGCGCGGTTCCCGAAACGGCTGGTACTGCCTCCACGCAGACCACCCCGTGAACGCTACTTTCGGCACCTACAAAAAACCGGGGGTGATTCACCGTTGGCAGGCCGGGACTGATGGTTCTGAGTTTCGCTATTCTCCCCAAGTCCATCCCCTTGAACAACTGACGGTTGACCACGAGCGGATCTGGACAGCGGCACCCCCGGCACAAGACAAACATCCCTACCTCGTTCGCAAAGGTGTTTCTGCTTTGGGGTTGCGCTACCACAAAGGAGCACTGTTGGTTCCGGTGAGAGACATCGGTGGTTCCCTTCATGGTTTGCAACGAATCTGGCCAGACGGGGCAAAGCGGTTCACGCCTGGGACGGTGAAACAGGGGAACTTTTTTCTGCTTGGGGAAATTGCTTCAAGGGAACCCGTCATTATCTGTGAAGGCTACGCGACCGGCGCGACCGTTCATCGGGCAACCGGCAATGCTGTAGCCATCGCATTTGATGCAGGGAACCTGCTTACCGTGGCGCAAGGTATTAGGGCGCAGTTTCCAGACTTGCCAATCATCATTGCGGGAGACGATGATCACGCTACCGAAGACAACCCCGGCGCTGCAATGGCAACTGAAGCGGCAAGGATCGTAGGCGGTATGCTGGCGCTCCCCCTGTTCCCTGGTGCCAGGGGGCCGAAAGATTCGGACTTCAACGATCTTGCACAGAAGGAAGGGATCGAGGCCGTTCGCCTTCAACTCTCAGGAATGGGGGAGGCGACATGTTCAAGGTAGGCGAGATCAAGAACAGCCATCGACGCGGAACGAGCGCCAAAAAATACCGCAGCATCCCACAAGAGGAATTACAGGTACGCCCCCCTGAAGAAAGGACCGCACCGTACTTCAGCGTTGTCCCCGAGCAACTCGAAAAAGACCTGCGTTTTAGCACCCTCGCCCCCGAGGATAAAGGCCTGTTCTTGCTTTGGTGCGTGATTGCGTGGAGACGTGGGGGCATGGTCGATAATTTCCCACCGGGGAACGCGAAAGCCATGGGCCTTACGCTTGAGGCGTGGACCTCTCTACAAAGCCGCCTGACGGAGGCGAGCTTGCTGGTGGTCTCAACTGACGGGCTGAACCTTCTACAACCCGAGTTGAGGGAACAGTACCTTCAGTTCCTAGAAAGAGGATCTTCCACTTTGAAGGATTAAAGAACAAGAGCAAGAGCAAGAACAACGATGCGCAGTGCAGATGCGCGCGCAAATGCGCGAAGTGGCGCTGTACCTCTAATGGTAAGAAGGAGCTACAAGCCATGAAAATAAATAACGGAATCACCTATGAAGAGATAATCCAGATGATGTCTGAAAAGGTCGAGCAGGATATGAGCTGGCTCCGCAGCGAAGAGTGCCAATATCTGATTGAGATAGCGATGCGGATCGCACCTCCTCATATCCGCAACCAGATAGAGGCAGCGCTTAATGTCTCGGATGAGGAAATAAGGCTGAAGCTCAGGGAGTATGAAACCAAGATTTACCGGGATGGAGCGTTTCATGTAGTCAACTGAGGCGACCGGGCAACTACCTTTTTTTATATGAGGTCATTATGAAAACCAGATCGGACCACCTCGACACTATCGAGAAGCAAGAGATTGCAGCCCTTGCAGCCACAGGGAAAAGCCAGAGGGCCATAGCCAAGGCTACAGGCCGCGCCCCCAAGACGATTGCACGGGTGCTGAAAGAGCCTGATGTCCTCGATGCCAGGGCAAAGATTGAAGACCGCCTTGCCAATCGTTTTGAGCAACTGGCCGTGGCCGTGCTGGATTCGGTGTCGGAAGAAGATCTAGCCAAAGCGAGCCTACAGCAGAAGGCAATTTCTGCGGCCACCTTCACCGATAAAGCGCGGCTCATTCGCGGCCAATCAACCGATAACATCGGGATCATGGCGCGGCTGGTGCGGGAAGCATGTGAGGGCGGTTACCTGCCCCCCTGCCCTAGCAACGGTGAAATGGGTTCGGGTTCGGACGGCGGCGGCAGCGAAGGCCAGAAACAAAAGCGTGATGAAACGGGCGAAGACTGATTTGGCACTTTGCCGCCTGTTTTGTCGTGTGAGCATGGTGGTGGCAGGGCTAAAAGCTGATTTGCCATTATAAGACAAATCCGATGCCTTGCTGCATGAATCTTGAAGACTACCACCTGCACAATACAGGTGAACACCGCAGAGAAGATGATAACAAGTCCTTTTTGTTCGGTTTTTGTAACTTAGGAACTGATTTGCTAGCAGAAGGGACGAATCAAGCCACCCCGAGGCAACGGGAACACACCAGCAGCATAAGAGGGGACCGACATGGGAATGCCAGCATGGGCGGCGGTGCTTGGTGCACCTTTCGCCGCAGACAAATTGATTGTGGACCCGGTGAACTCCATCTACCAGACATACCGGCAGGTAAGGGACCAACAGAACGAGGACCAGGATAAAGAAGCCGCAACCCAACTCCTTCAGCAGTTCGCCACCGACCCGAACACGCCGGTTGACGCGGCCATGCTCAAGAGGTTCTCCAACCCCGAGGCCGCAGGCAAAGCCCTGGCTCGTTCTCTTGACGTTGCCAAAGGGATCAACGAGAAGAACGCCATCCCCGAGGTGAACACCCTTCAGAATTACGCCGACCAGACCGGCACCACCGACCCGCGTTTCTTCAATGACCCCGCATCCCGGCAGGAGCTACAGCGCCAAGGGTTCAACGGGGATCTTTCTTTCTTCAGCAAGGGGTACAGCACCAACCCTGTTACCAACAGCGAGGCAAGGGACATCGAGAACCTGCAACGGCTCGGCTCCATCGAGCGCCGTGTGGCCGCAGGTACCGCTACCCCTGCCGACTTCGCCGCGAGGGTGACCAACCCCATGTCGGAAAAAATGGACAAGGTGCTGAACACCAACCTCAACACTCTCGACAAGAACCGCACCTTTGACGAGAAGCAGAAGGTGGTCGCGGCAAATGACCAGATCAACCAGACCATCGCCAAATACCCCCTGAAGCGTACCGTAGGCAGTTGGAACGGCCTTGCTGAACTGCTTTATTCCATCCCCGGCGCAGACCCGAAAGTTGTGGACGAACGCCTGAAGGACATCGCAAGCCGGAACTCTGGCCCGACCAACAAGACCGTGACCACCAGCGCAGGCGATGCAACCCATGTTGTCAGCCTGGATATGTTCGCACGTCCGGTGGAGAATACCGGCGTCACCAATCACCCGAAAGTGGCAAAAGATCACGAAGGGGAAAGAGCAGCAAAGGACGAGCGACAGGACTTCAACCAGTGGGTAACAAAGCTCCAAACCCTTCGCAGGCAAGAAGCTGGTATCCAGAAAGGCTACGACCCGATTACCGGCCAAGTCATACCGCAGACGCAGATTGACAATGCCCTTGCCACGGTACGGGCTGAAATCGCCAATACCGAAGGCTACCTGAGAGCAACCCACGGTGACCGCTTCAAGACCTACAAGGGCGGCAGCGAGAAACCGGCAGCACCGGCTCCCATGTACGCCACCAATCCGCAGACCGGCCAAAAAATTGTCTCCAATGACGGCGGTAAGTCCTGGCAGCCGAGCACACAGAAAAAGCCGCTCTCGTCTTTCTGGAAATAGCCGACACAACTCTTCGGGTTGCAGACAATTCCCCGCCAGGGTGCTAGTCTGCAGCCCACCATCATCATCGATAGTTTTCAGTAGGCAAAAAAAGCCGGTCCAACTCTGCAACTGGAATCTGCCAATCCCGCCCCCACTTCTTAGCGAAGAGAGCGGTGTTCAGTTCCTTCGCCGGAACTCTGCTTGCCCCGCCGTGGATCTTGGCTAGATACTTTCCTCTGAGGCACAATTTACGGAATTGTCGGGCCGTGACACCCTTGTGCCTCTCCACCGCCTCCTTGATTGTCATCGTGACCTGTTCGATGGATTTCTCAACCATATCGCCCCCTCATTCAGATATGAAAAGGGGGCCTTCTCAGCCCCCCCGCCTTTACTATCCTACCGTTTTTTACCAGTCGCCTATGTGCAGAAACTTTTCCCCGTGCTTCTCAGGTTCCAACGCGGTGACCACTTCCAGGTCTGCGCCCGTGAGCGGCTCCATATCGCCCAGGTAAACCATCATGTCACCGTGCTTCTCAACGATAGCCATTTCCAGCGCGATTTTTTCCGACAGCATCATTCGCTTTTCCATTTGCTACCCCCTTGACGTTTTTGGATTTTGGAGCCTGAGTCTTTCCAACGGTCGCCAAGGGTAACCGCCCCCGCACTTCACAATGCGGAGAGACTCAGGCACACGGTGATTTCGCTTGGCCGCTTCCTTTTGGATAATCCAATCGTACCTGCATTAGCACGCGCTGTCAACATCTAACCTATTGATTTTATTCAGAGCTACCTGCAAAACTGTCAGGCTGACTGAAACGCATTGGACTCTGATACTGCCGGAACCACACCAAGGGGACGGATCATAAGACAGTGGCCGATATCGCGGTATACTGGGAAATGGCAACTTCAACAGGAGGTGGTAATGTGTTAAAAAAATCCCTCTCATTACTGTTGATATTCGTGAGCATCATAGTGGATGTTAGGATGGCGGGGGCCGAATATTCAACTTGTGCTGATGCTTATTTAGCCAAGAACTATGCTAGTGCTTTTTCGTTATGTAAAACGGAAGTAAGCAGCGGCGAAGACACAGATGGATGGCCGCAATATTATCTATCCATGATGTATCGACTTGGTCAAGGAGTAAGGCAAGATGACTCAGAAGGGTTCAATTGGGCTCTTCTATCAGCTAAACTAGGTAACTGGGTGTCGATGTATCTGGTTGCTACTGACTATGCCTTCAATAAAGGAGTATCACAGGATGACCGGCAGGCGCTAATTTGGCTATCTAGCCTAGTGAGAGTAGATCTTAAAGAAGCAGAAAGCTTGTTGGCGTGGTTCTATGACACAGGCAGGGGGGTGACAAGGGATGCGGCTACTGCTACAAAATTGTATTTGTTAGCTGCACAACAGGGAGATCCAGATGCGCAACTGAGGTTAAGTGCAAGATATTGGGGAGGAGTGGGAGTGTTGCAAGATTACGTCGAGGCTCATAAGTGGGCTAATTTAGCAAGATCGCAGGGCCATTCGCCTATTCCACAATATTTGCAAGAGTTAGCAAGCCTCATGACCGCCAGCCAGATTGAACAGGCCCAAAAGCTAGCAAGGGAGTGGACACCACGAGAACGAGATCCAAAAGCTGCAGCCTTCCTCGCACCCTTTTTGTTTCCAACGCGTTAGAAGAGCACCGATAGTTGCACAGCGACCTTGCTCAAGCCACCCTCCCCCCCTGGGAAAATGGTCCCGTCCAGGACTCAGGGGGGGAGGGGGAGTAACGCAATAAGAGCCATCATGGAGGGGGTATTATTGGGGGTATATGCTCCGAGCATACACAGAATAGCAATGTAATACCAAGATGTTAACCAATTCGTTATATGGGCATCTCGCCAACTATTACAAGCAGTTTCAGAGAACAAAAAGGCCCTGAGCGATCAGGGCCTTTTTGTTTTCCCGCAGCAGCATGCCCGCCCCCCACCTGTCTCATCTGTCACTTCGTCTTGCCCTCCCGAAATTACATCCACCACCTCGTCTCCACTCTCACACCTTCCAGCTCGACTCTCAGGAAACCCTGTTCCAGAGGCTCAACCGCATACAGAGCGGAGAGGTACTCATTGCGCGCCGTTGCCGCCGACATAACCATGACAAGCCCTCAGGCTGAAGCTCATGGCTATCCGCCTATGACTGCAAAAAAAACATCAACGACTCATCAACAAAACGTTGACATTTTATCAACGAAATGTTTGTATACCGAACAGTGTTTGTTACGGCAGGTACAGACCGCTGTGCGGCCGCTGTCCTGCCTGCTCACGCAGTGCCTGATTGGACGGCGGACAGACTTCACGACAAGAGCAGCCCCCCTCTTCCCATTTACGGCTCTGGTGAAGGCTCCTGAGAGACATAAATTTCTTAATATCCACTGCTCGGCCTGAGACTCCAGAGCAGACCGGTCGGCGCTAAGTTCATAATCGTAGGTTCACCACCTGGAAAAGGAGAATGCCATGCAAGGAGCTGTAAATCTCTGGCCGCTCATCGGAGTTGCCGTAATCATTGCCGGTTTTATCCTACGGCAAAACCCCGTAATGGTTGTAATCATCGCGGCGGTGGTTACCGGTCTCACCGCAGCCATGCCCATCGACAAAATCCTCATCTCGCTGGGCACCGGATTCATCAAGACCAGAAATCTGCCCCTGATTCTATTGCTGCCGCTGGGGGTCATCGGTCTTTTGGAGCGCTACGGGCTGAAGGAACAGGCCCAGCTGATCATCGCCAAGATCAAGTCGGCGACTGCGGGGCGGTTGCTGATGGTCTACCTGTTTGTGCGCGAAATCACTGCGGGGCTTGGCTTAGTGAGTCTCGGCGGCCATCCCCAAATGGTGCGCCCGCTGATAGCGCCGATGGCGGAGGGGGCCACCGAAAACCGTTACGGCTCCATACCGGAGAAGCTGCTGCACAAGATACGGGCAATGGCGGCCGCCACGGATAACGTGGGGCTCTTCTTCGGGGAAGACATCTTCGTGGCGTTCGGAGCCATCGTGCTGATGCAGACGATCCTGCGGGGGTACAGCATAGAGGTCAATCCGCTGCACATGGCGCTATGGGGCATCCCGACGGCCATCTCCGCGTTCACCATCCACGCTTTCCGCCTGCGCAGGCTGGATGTCGAAATCGAACGTGAACTGGGACTGCAGAAAACGACTGAAGCCGTAGTTACTGAAGCATTCACAGGAGAAAAAGCATGAGCTCGACGATCTTGCCCCTGAACTACTTTTTCATACTGCTCGGACTGACCCTGACCATCATCTCCCTGATGTCCTTTCGCGACAAAGGGAACCCAAGAAGGATCGCTACCGGCTCGTTCTGGGCCCTCTACGCGGTGGTGTTTCTGATCGGTGACCTGATCCCTCCCCTTTTCGCAGGCATCATCGTCGTAGCCATGGCGCTCATCGCGGGTCTGGGCGGTGTCTCACTCGGCAAGTACCACCAGTTCACCGCCAAAGAGCGCCACGACAGCGCCGTGAAACTCGGCAACCGCCTGCTCTATCCGGCTTTGATCATCCCCTTCACCACTATGATCGGCTCGGTGGTGTTCCAGAAAACCAAGATCGGCGGCATGTTCCTGCTCGATCAAAAGAACTTCACCCTGGTCAGCCTCGGCATCGGCTGCATCCTCGCCCTGATCGTCGCCTGCCGCTTCACCGGATCCACACCGGTGCAGGCCATGCGCGAAGCACGCCGCCTGATCGACTCGATGGGATGGGCCGTGGTGCTTCCCCACATGCTGGCCGTCCTTGGGCTTTTGTTCATGGATGCAGGCGTTGGCAAGGCGGTCGCAAACGTGACGACAACCTATATCCCGATGGACTTCAAGCTGGTTGCGGTAGCGGTCTTCTGTCTCGGGATGACCATCTTCACCATGATCATGGGTAATGCCTTTGCCGCCTTTCCGGTAATGGCGGGAGGGGTCGGAGTTCCCATCCTCATGGGGGTGTTCCACGGCAACCCCGCCATCGTCGCCGCGATCGGCATGTTCTCGGGTTACTGCGGCACGCTCATGACGCCGATGGCGGCCAACTTCAACATCGTCCCTGCGGCCCTTCTTGAACTTCCGGACAAAAACGGCGTCATCAAGGTGCAGATCATGACGGCCCTGCCACTCTTGGTCGTCAACATCGCCCTGATGTATTTCCTGATGAACGCGTTCTAGAGCCGACAAAGGAGAAAGTCGTGTCCAACCAAGGCGTTGAAGAATCGGTAAACGGCGGGAACCAGAGCTGGCTGGAAAAAGAAATGCACCCCTACTTTTTCGTCTCCATGAAGGATGAACCGGAGGCGATCGACATCCTCAGACGCGAAATGGGCACCCTGCGGCATAACCGCCGCCTGATCCTCGCGGACCGGGAGAAGAGCTTCATCCAGGCCATGGCGAACGTTCCGGGCTCCCTGTATGACTCGATCGGGCGGGTGCGTGAGCGGGAGATTTCCTATGCGATGATCGCACACTCCGAGAGCCCTATGCCGGGCATGCAGCAGACGCTGGAAATCCAGCGCCTCGAATTCGACCGCAAGTCCAACCACGAGGTGTTAAACGGCAAGGGGAACGAGGTACCGGCCGACATCCGCGAACGGATCTACGGTGATTTCATCCGTGAATACCCGGCAAGCCCCACGGAGGATTTCGACAGGTTACTCCGGATCATCTGGCTCAACAACGAAAGCTATGTGCGCATCTCCCCCCCAGCGAGGGTGGCGCAGATCCTCAACCTGTACCAGATGGGGAACCAGGGGGGCGGGCTGCACCTGGACGTGGAACCGATGGAGACCGGAGGCGAGTCCCGGGTGCTCTTCGCCGTCGCCAACCCGCCGCAAAAGGACTTCCTGCTGCAGGTCATGGAGGTCTTCAACCGGCTGGGGCTGGCCGTGAACCGCGCCTACTGCCTGACCATCTCCAACGGAACTCACCCTTATTTCCTCGGGACGTTCTACGTGCGCCCGCGCGGGGGGAGCCAGCTCGAAAAGAACTCCGACAGCTTTGTCCGGCTGCAGGGCGAACTGTACACGACGCAGATTCTCAATGTCTCGTCGCCGACCTACCGCGAGTTCGTAACGAGGGACGTCATTTCCGGCGAAGACGCCGCGCTCATCAACGCCTTCACCGCGTTCTGCCATTCGAACCTGGCCCACAACCAGCCGGACCGTTTCGGCCTCGAAGACGTGCAGGACGCGTTCACCTCGCACCCGGAGATAGCGCTCCAGTTGGTCAAACTGTTCCGCAGCCGCTTCGACCCGCGCGGGCGTGAGAGCGCCGATTACGAGGCGCTATTGGCCGCAACGCGGCAGACCGTGGCCGATTACAGCACCGGCCACCGCTACCTCGATGACATCCGGAGGGCCATTTTCCGCTGCTGCCTCTCCTTCATCCGGAACACGCTGAAAACTAACTTCTTCGTTGTCGTGAAACAGGCACTCTCCTTCAGGATCGACCCCGCCTACCTCGCCGAGCTCGGTCCCGACTTCACCGCCGATCTCCCGGAAGGCACGCCGTTTCGCATCACCTTCTTCTTCAGCCGTTTCGGCTTCGGTTACCACATTGGCTTTTCCGACATCGCCCGCGGCGGCTGGCGCACCGTCATCGCCCGCACGAAGGATGACTTCGTCACCAACTCGAACAACCTGTTCCGGGAAAACTTCGTGCTGGCGTTCACCCAGCATCTAAAGAACAAGGATATCTACGAAGGCGGCTCGAAGATGGTGTTGATCCTGAACACCGCCGACCTCAAGGCGAGGGATCGGGACCAGGAAACGTGGCGCCTGTACAAGCTGCAGTACGGCGTCATTCACGCCTTCCTTGACATCTACGTCACCGAAAACGGGATCGCGAAAAATCCTGCCGTCGTCGACTACTATCGCGAGGAAGAACCGATCGAGCTCGGCCCCGACGAGAACATGCACGACAGCGTCATCGAAGCCGTCGCCCGCCTCTCAAAGAAAAGGGGGTACATCCTCGGCAACGGCATCATGTCCAGCAAAGAGGTCGGCATCAACCACAAGGAATACGGCGTCACCTCGCTTGGCGTGGTCACCTTCGCCGAGATAACCATGGCGGAGCTCGGCATCGACATGCGCCAGGCCCCCTACTCCGTCAAGATGACCGGCGGCCCGAACGGTGACGTGGCGGGAAACGCCATGCGCTTGCTTTTGGAGCGCTCCCCGCAGGTGCAGATTCGGCTCATCCTCGACGGTACCGCGGCGTTGTGCGACACGGCGGGCGCGGACCGTGAGGAACTCGGGCGCATCCTCCTTTCCCGCGATCTCGATGCCTTCGACCCGTGCAAACTGAACCCCGGCGGCTTCATGCTCTTTCGTAGCGGCAGCCGCTCGGAAGGGCTGCGCGAGCTCTACCGCAAGGTGACCCGGACGGCGGCCGGAGTGGAGGAAGAGTGGATCTCGGTCGATGAATTCTCAAGGGAATTCGCGGAACTCCCCTTCTCGGTCGAGGCGGACCTTTTCATCCCCGGCGGGGGGAGGCCCGAGACCATCGACATGCACAACTGGGAGCGGTTCTTTCTCGCGGATGGAACCCCTTCCGCCAAGGTCATCATCGAGGGGGCCAACTCGTTCATCACCCCGGAGGCGCGCCAGCAGCTGCAGAAAAAAGGTGTCATCATCATGCGGGACGCCTCCGCGAACAAGTGCGGGGTCATCTCGTCCTCCTACGAGATCATCGCCAACCTGCTGCTCACCGAGGAGGAGTTCCTTGCCAACAAGGAGGCCTATGTCGCGGACGTGCTCCAGATCCTGGAAAAGCGTGCCGCCGACGAGGCACGACTGATCCTCAAGCGCCGTCGCGAGCAGCCGAACCTACTCTGCACCGACATTTCCAACTCCATCAGTGCCGAGATCAACACGCACTACGCGCGACTCTTCAAGTTTTTCCAGAAGCGGCCGGAGATCTGCCTGCAGCCCTTGTTCCGGCGCGCCATCCTGAGCCACCTCCCCCGCTTCCTGAGCGAAAACAGCTGCTACAACCAGCGGATCGGTCAGCTGCCGCAGAAGTACCTTTTCGCGATACTCGCCGCCGAAATAGGTTCCGCCATGGTGTACCGGGGCGACCAGGAGTCGGACTTCGAGGAGTTCGTGAAGGTGTTCCTGGACCGCAACTTTCCGGGGGTGGAAGCATGAGCAACATCAACATCGTCAAAGCGGGCGAGCAAGGGGTGGTGGTGGACTTCGGCGACGTCATCGATCCTGGAGTAAACGCCCGCGTGCATCGCCTGGCGCAGCAGATCTCCGGGAAGATGCCGGACGAGATACTCGAGCTGGTGCCGACCTACCGCTCGCTGATGGTCTACTTCGACCCGCTGCGCATCAGCCGTGAAGCGCTCACCGATAAGATCAGGCTGTTTCTGGATAGCGACGCGGAAAGCGGCGAGAAGGTCGACACCGCGACGGTGGTCAGCATCCCGGTCTGCTACGGCGGCGAGTTCGGGCCGGACCTGGAGTTCGTCGCGAGCCACAACAAGCTGAGTGTTGAGGAGGTGGTGGAGATCCACACCTCGCGGGCCTACCAGGTCTACATGCTCGGCTTCACCCCTGGTTTTCCCTACCTCGGGGGGATGTCGGACCGCATCGCCGCACCGCGACTGGCTCAACCGAGGGTGGTGATCCCCGCCGGTTCCATCGGCATCGCAGGGAGCCAGACCGGCATCTATCCGATCCAGAGCCCCGGGGGATGGCAGTTGATCGGCCGCACGCCGCTGCAACTCTTCAATCCCGGCTCGGCCGATCCCTTTCTCTTCGCGGCAGGAAACTATCTCCGCTTTACCGCGATCAATGCCGGGACCTTCCAGGAGATCCTGTGTCAGGTGGAGTCGGGAAGCTATAAGCCGGTGACCGGCACGGTCAAACAGGGGGAGGACGCCGCATGTGCACTGTGATCAAGCCGGGGATGCTGACGACCGTCCAGGACCGGGGACGTACCGGGTATCGCGCCTTCGGGATGCCGGTTTCCGGGGTCATGGACCGTTACGCCGCAACCATGGCCAATATCCTGGCCGGTAACGAACCCGGAGCCGCCGTCCTGGAAATGACCATGCTGGGGGGGACCTTCCGGTTCCCCAACGAGACCTACCTGGCCGTTTGCGGGGCCGATATGCAGGGGACGCTGAACGGCAAAAAGATCCAAAACTGGTCCGCCTTTTACGTTCCCGCTAACAGCGAACTTTCCTTCGGCTACGCGGTGAACGGTTGCCGGAGTTATATCGCCTTCTACGGCGGCATCGAGGTCCCCAAAGTCATGGGAAGCAGATCGACCTATACCCGTGCCGGGATAGGCGGGTTTGACGGACGGGCGCTCAAGGCCGATGACGTCATCGAAATCGGCAAGGCAGGCGAGATGCCCTGCGCACCTCGCGCGCTGTCGTACCATCACCTGCCCAAATACGGCAACGAGGTGCGCCTGCGGGTGATCCCGGGGCCGCAGGACGGCCTCTTCACCGCCGAGGGGTTGCAGTCGCTTTTCAGCAAGAGCTTCACCGTTTCGTCCAGGAACGACCGGATGGGCGTCCTGCTCGAAGGCCCGACCGTCGAGCATGCCTCCGGGGCCGACATCATCTCGGACGCGCTGAGCGCCGGGGCGATACAGGTGCCGGGAGACGGGCATCCCATCGTCATGATGGCGGATTGCCAGACCACCGGCGGCTACGCCAAGATCGGCTTCGTGATCGGGCCCGACCTTTCAAGGCTGGCACAGGCGAAGGCAGGAGACAGCGTCACCTTTGTGGAGTGCAGCGATCAGGAGGCCGTCGCAGCGCTGGCCGCGGAAAGTGCCGCCTACGAGAAGACCGCTGTCGGGGTAAGTCACGGGCCATTGGGGGGCGCGCCGGTAAAAGGCGCGGCTGCAAGCAAGGAGGTTTGAGGATATGCACATCGATTTGAATTGCGACATGGGCGAAGGGTTCGGGGCGTACACCATCGGCAGTGACGAACAGGTCATGCCCTTCATCACCTCGGCGAACATAGCCTGCGGGTTTCACGCATCCGACCCGGCGACGATCCGGAATACGGTCAGGATGGCCAAGGCACACGGTGTCGCCGTTGGAGCACATCCCTCCTACCCCGACCTGGTCGGCTTCGGGAGACGTCCCATGGAACTCTCGGCAGAGGAGGTCACTGCGGATCTCATCTACCAGATAGGCGCCCTGTCGGCGTTCTGCAAGTGCGAAGGGATCAAACTGCAGCACGTAAAGCCCCACGGGGCACTCTACAATAAGGCCGCCGTCAGCCGCCCCATAGCCCTCGCCATTACGGAAGCGATGAAGGCCCTGGATCCGGAACTGTACCTCGTATGCCTGAGCAATTCCGAGATGGTGGCTGCGGCCAAGGAAACCGGCATCCGGTACGTGGAAGAGGTCTTCGCCGACCGCGCATACACGAGTGAAGGAAAGCTCGTGCCGCGCAACCAGCCGGGTGCGGTGATCCATGATCCGGCGCTGGCGGCGGAACGGGTTCTGACCATGGTGAGGGACCGCAGCGTGATTTCCATCGACGGCACCCCGGTTCCGCTCAACGCCCAGACCATCTGCGTTCACGGCGATACGGCGGAAGCCATCGAGATGATCCGGATCATCAGGTCGAGGCTTGAGCAGGAAAAGGTCCATCTGAAGGCATTCGGCAGCTACGCGGGCTAAAGAACGGTTGGTAAAACGAGGTAGACCATGACCATCGAAAACAAACTCCATCTTTTGCAGGCAAAAAACGAAGAGGCCGAACTGGGCGGCGGCGCCGACAGGATCGAGAAGCATCACAAGTCCGGCCGACTGACCGCCAGGGAACGTATCGCGGTCCTGCTGGACGAGGGGAGCTTCAACGAGATCGACAAGTTCGTGACGCACCGTTGCCACAACTTCGGCATGGAGAAGCAGAAGATCGCAGGCGACGGTGTCGTGACCGGCTACGGCACCATCGAAGGGAGGCCTGCCTATGTGTTCGCCCAGGACTTCACCGTGTTCGGCGGGTCACTCTCCAAGAGCTACGCCGAAAAGATCGTGAAGATCATGGACATGGCCCTGAAAAACGGCGCGCCGGTGATCGGCCTGAACGATTCGGGGGGCGCCCGGATCCAGGAGGGAGTCGATTCGCTGGCAGGCTACGCGGACATCTTCCTGCGCAACGTAACCTCCTCGGGGGTGGTGCCGCAGCTGTCGGCCATAATGGGCCCCTGCGCGGGAGGGGCGGTCTATTCGCCTGCCATCACCGATTTCGTCTTCATGGTGAAGGACACCTCCTACATGTTCATCACCGGGCCGGAGGTCATCAAGACAGTGACCCACGAGGAAGTGACGAAGGAGGAATTGGGCGGGGCCATGACCCACAACTCGAAGTCCGGCTGCGCCCACTTCGCCTGTTCGGACGACGAGGAGTGCCTGCTGATGATGCGCGAGCTCTTCTCCTTTATCCCGCTGAACAACATGGAGGACCCTCCCCGGACGGCGTGCGAAGACGATATCAATCGCTGCGAGGATGCCCTGCGCACCATGATTCCTGACGACCCCAACGTCCCCTACGACATGAAGGAGGTCATCAAGGCCGTGGTCGACGACCGCTACTTCTTCGAGGTCCAGGAACACTACGCGAAGAACCTGGTGGTCGGCTTCGCCCGGTTGAACGGCAGGCCGGTCGGCGTCGTAGCGAACCAGCCGATCTTTCTGGCCGGGGCCTTGGACGTCGATTCATCCCTCAAGGGGGCACGCTTCACCCGTTTCTGCGACAGCTTCAACATCCCCTTGGTCATCTTCGAGGACGTCCCCGGTTTCATGCCGGGGGTGGGACAGGAGCTTGGGGGCATCATCAAGCATGGCGCCAAACTCCTCTACGCCATGGCCGAGGCAACGGTACCCAAGATCACCGTCATCACCCGCAAGGCCTACGGCGGCGCTTACTGCGTCATGAACTCCAAACATATCCGCGGCGACTACAGCATGGCCTTCCCCACGGCTGAGATCGCGGTGATGGGGCCGGAAGGTGCCGTGAACATCATTCACCGCGCCGAGATGTACGCTTCGGACAACCCGCAGGAAACCCGGAAGTCACTGGTTCGGGATTACCGCGAGAAGTTCGCCAACCCGTACAACGCCGCCGAGCTCGGCTACATCGACGAGGTCATCGATCCCGCGGCGACCCGCTCGAAGCTCATCAGCGTGCTCGAGATGTGCAAGAACAAACGCGACGCGAACCCGCCGCGCAAGCACGGCAACATACCCCTGTAAACGGCAAGTACGAGTGCAGCCGAAGCGTAACAGCAAGGAGTAGTTCATATGCCCGCTGACAAGCTCTTTCAAAAGGTGCTCATCGCCAACCGCGGCGAGATCGCCATACGAATCATCCGCGCCTGCCAGGAACTCCAGATACCGACGGTGGCCGTGTACTCCGAGGCGGACCGCGCCTCGCTGCACGTGAGGGTCGCCGATGAAGCCTACTGTATCGGCCCGGCGCCCGCCTCCCGTTCCTACTTGCGGACCGACACCATCATCGAGGTGGCGAAGAAATCCGGCTGTGACGCCATCCATCCCGGGTACGGTTTCCTCTCCGAGACTGCGGAATTCGCCGAACTCTGCGCCGCGGAAGGGATCACCTTCATCGGCCCAAACCCGGGCGCCATCCGGATCATGGGAAACAAGATCGAGGCCCGCAAGGTGGCGGCCGCGCAGGACGTGCCGCTCGTCCCCGGCATGCTGGCGGAGTTGCGCGACGACGAAGATGCCCAGCAGGCAGCGGCCGAAATCGGTTACCCCATCATGGTCAAAGCGGTGCACGGCTTCGGCGGCAAGGGGATGCGCAGGGTGGAGCGGCCGGAGGACCTGACCAGGCTGGTGCGGGCGGCCCGCTCCGAGTCGTTCAACTGCTTCGGCAGAAAGGCGGTCTACCTGGAGCGCTGCATCGAAAGGCCTCGCCACATAGAGATCCAGATATTCGGCGATGGAAACGGACACGTGGTCCATTTCATGGAGCGAGAGTGTTCCATCCAGCACCGGAACCAGAAAATGATCGAAGAGGCGCCCTCGACCATAGTGGATGATGAACTCCGCGGCAAATTGGGCGAAGCGGCGGTCCGCATCGCCCGGGCGGTCGGCTACGATTCGGCGGGAACGGTCGAGTTCCTGGTGAACGGGGCGACAAAGGAATTCTTCTTCCTGGAGATGAATACCCGTCTGGCGGTCGAGCACCCGGTCACCGAGGCAGTCACCGGCACGGACCTCTGCAAGGAGATGATCCGTGTGGCAGCCGGTCTACCGCTGGCCTTCCAGCAAAAGGACATCGCCTTCCGCGGCCACGCCATCGAATGCCACATTCACGCGGAGGATCCGGACCATGACTTCTTCCCGATCGCGGGACGCATCGACGGCCTGCGCACGCCGGGCGGCCCCGGTGTCCGCGACGACTCCGGTATGTACGAGGGGCTCGACGTCCCCCCCTACTACGATCCGCACCTGGCGAAACTCGTGGTCTGGGCCGGTACCCGGGAGCGCTGCATCAGCCGCACCCGGCGGGCGCTCTCCGAGTACTTCGTGAAGGGGATCAAGACCACCATACCTTTCTGCGAACGGGTCATGCAGAACGAGCACTTCATTGAAGGCGACTACGACACGACCTTCATCGACAGCAGGTTCGACAGGGAGGATGCCGCCAGGGAAAAACCGCACCTGGAGGTGGCGCTGCTCGCCGTCGTCATCAAGGCTTTCCGGAACGACAAGGCAAAGCTCGGCAAGAGCACGCCAGTTCCGGACGGCACCCCGCAAGGCAAATCAGGCTGGAAGATGAGCGGCCGCATCAAGCGCTGACGGCACTTCACGGAGGATAATTCCACATGGCATACATCGTCACCTGCAACGAAGAAGAGTGGCACATCGGGGTGGAAGAGCGCCATCCCGGGCTGTACGTGGTTCACTTGGGCGGCAAGGAATACCTGGTGGATTACCATGAATCCAGAGACAACCTCCTCTCCCTGATCATAAACGGCAGATCGTACGAAGTGGATCTGGACCTTTCCGATAAAGGTGAGGTGTACCAGGTCGACATACAGGGTGATCACTTCGAGCTGGATGTAATGGAGGAGAAGCGGAAAAAGCTCGCCAGCAAGCTCTCTGCGGGGCTTTCAGGAAGGCAGGAGATCACCGCCCCCATGTCCGGCAATGTCTGCAAGGTCCTGGTCAAGGAAGGTGACCTGGTCGAATCCGGCCAGGTGCTGATGATTCTTGAAGCGATGAAGATGATGAACGAGCTCAAGGCACCGGTGGCCGGTGTGATAGGAAGCTTGAAGGCCACTGAGGGTGTTCCCGTTGCGACCAACGAATTGCTGTGTGTCGTGGAACCGGCCGGGTAGTACAGTCCTGCGAGATCGGGATGAATTTTCTTGGTAAAAAGCTGCTCCGATAGTTATACTGCCCGCTTACAGCATGCCTGTGTCAAGTTCCGCAGATTAACCAGAGGGTCTATGCCAAAGAAAGAGATCGATATCAGCACCATGGCAGGAAGCGGCTCAAACTCGGAAGATAATAACGTTCATATCGTTACGTCCGCCCACCTCGCCGTTTCCTATCCGGAGTCTTCCGAATTCGAATTCGGGCTCATCATCGCTTATCATGCCTTTGAACGCTGGATGGTGCGCTGCATGAACGCCGCCGGAGCCAAGGACATGGCGCCGCTCGACATACTGATCCTGCACCATATCAACCATCGGGGTAAGCAAAAGCGCCTTGCGGACATCTGTTTCATCCTGAACATCGAAGATACCCACCTTGCCACCTACTCAATCAAGAAGCTGACCAACGCGGGGCTGGTCAGCGGGACCAAGAAGGGGAAGGAAATGTTTTACTCAACCACCCCCAACGGTTCGACCATCTGCAACAACTACAGGCAGGTACGTGACACCTGTCTCATAGACAGCTTCACCAAGAGCGAGGACGAAGCGAAGACGCTGGCCGGTATCGCCAAATTCCTACGCAACGTTTCGGGCAGCTACGACCAGGCTTCCCGTGCAGCATCCTCATTCGACCTGGCCTCATCCTGACGCCCGATCCCCAGGCGCAAAGGACACCCAGACAGAAAAAGGCCCTGAGAGATCAGGGCCTTTTCTTTTGCTGCGAAGGCTTTCGGGTATCCGGTTCCTTACGGCACCATCGCGCCGAATTCCTTTTCGACCTCTTTCGGGGCATGGAGCAGCCCCTTGCGCACATCAAGCGACATCGCATCAGGGAAGATGTACTCTTCGTCTTTCGCGATGCCCTCCAGGATCATTTTCGCAACCTGAGACGGAGTCGCTTTCGACATCTCCTGCCCCGCGGTCATCCTGGTGTCGACCGGACCTGGGTACACCCCGTAGACCTTGACGCCGCGCGGCGCCAGTTCGGCGCGCACCCCCTGCAGCAGCGAGTGGCCGGCCGCCTTGGAGGCTGAGTAGGTTCCGTTCACGGGAAGGTTCACGAGACCGAGGATGGAGCAGACGTTCGCTATCGCCCCGCCGCGTGCGGCCAGTACAGGCGCGAAGGCACGGCACATGGAAAGGGTGCCGAGGTAGTTGACCTTGATCTCCTGGCGCGCGCAATCGAGCCCGTCCGGGTCGAGCAGGCTCTTGCAATGGTTGACCCCGGCGTTGTTGATGACGAGATCGACATCCTGGCATTGCGCCGCCGCCGTTGCCACGCTCGTCTCATGGGTCACGTCAATCCTCAGCGCGACCACGCGCCCCGGGTCGAATTTCGCCATTTCGGCTACCGCCTGGATGTTGCGGGCCGCCGCATATACTTTGGCCGCTCCACGCTCCAATAACTCCTGCACCAGTGCCCACCCTATGCCGCCGTTGGCGCCGGTGACCAAAACTACCTTGCCTGCCAATTCCATTTTTTTCTCCTCTTCAGTCTTACTGTTTTTCTGCCCACAGCAGCCGGTGCGGATGCAGTTGCACGTCCCCTGCATGACCGGTTGATCCTACCTCTGCGTGTGCCACGTCCTTCATCACCACCCCATCTTCCAAGACAGCGTAAAGGGCGCGTGCCGCACGGCTTAACAGTTGCCCGGCATTTTCAGGTCGAGGGGCCAGGACGGCTATAGCCATCAGCGCCTCCCTTATGATCCGTTCCGATGTCGGGGCAAGATCCTCTTTGTCCAGTTTTTCACGCAACGAGATGATGCATGCGGCCATGCCGAGCGCGGTCACCCCACCCTCTACGGTTCTGAGATGCTCCGGGTCATGCCGCGCGGCCATGTCCACCAAACGGATCACCCTGTGGTGCAGCCTCTCACGGGTTCGGGCCATGACCTGCGGCGACCCGTCCTGCGCCATGCGCACGAGGTCGCGGGAAACGGCCGCGAGAATGGACCGCATGCGCAGACGAGGGTTGATCGGAACCAGCAAGGTGTAGGAGATCCATGCGGTTCCCACACCCGCCACCATGGCTACGGCGCCAATGGCCAGATCGATATTGGCGACGTGAACCGCTACCCCCGGCTGAACCACGAAAAGGAAGAAGAGGGTCGCGTCGGTCGCGGCCAGCACCGTTTTCCGGTACTGCATGGCGATGAAACCGAGCAGCACGAACGGGGCGACAACGGCGATGGTGAGGTACGGGTCAACCACACCAGGGAGCAGGAATATTCTGCAGAGAACCGCGGCCGCGGAGCCGATCGCCGCACCGACGAAGATGTTGCCGACGAAGTGGGCGGGATGGTCCTTGTTCGAGAAGACTGTGGTCATGATGGAGAGGGCCATCAGCATGAGCGGGCCCTTGCTCCAGCCGGTGGCGCTCCAGGTAAAGCCGACGGCCGCGATGATAAGGCCGGAACGAAAGGCTGCCCTACCCGCTTCAACCCAGTCCCGGTGCCTGATGAGCCGATGCCGCGGCTCGCTTTCCTGATCGCCGGCAACCGCCTCGACTCCGGAAAGGACGTCTTCCAGTGCAGCCACCAGCCCGTGCAGCGTCTCCCCCAAAAGCGGCAGGTGGGAGCGCGCTTCAGATGAGAGAGCGGCGAGTTCGGTGGAAAAAGCAGCTCCTTCGGAAGATTCGAACGTCGCCGCAGCTTCGTTCAAACGCCGCGCCAGGAGCTCACGCCACTGCGCGTGCCTGCCGTCCTCGTCTTTGTGACGCTCAAGGTGCTCCGCGGAAAGGCGCCCGACCGAGAGCAGGGAAAGAAGCGCGGCGATCAGGCTCTTTACCTGCCGCTTCCTTCTTCTGAAGCCGGGAGTTGCCGCCCCCGCCGCATCCAAAAGCACCTCCAGGTCAGCCAACTCCAGGAGCAGTGCATGTTCAAGTCTCGCGACCTCCTCCGCCCGGCCATGACGGATGAGCGCGGCCAGCCAGTGCATGGCGTCCGCTACCGCCTCCCGGAGGCGCCGCTCCAACTCCTCGCGTTGCGAAGACGGCGTGAAGAAGGCGGTGACCGCCGTAGAGACGATGATGCCGACGACGATGCAGGCGATCCGGCCGAAGGCGATCTCATGCATCCGTGAAGGATTCATGAAGCCGCTCATCACGATGACCGCGCAGGTGCAGGCAGCCATGAGAAAGGCGTAGGAGCGCAGACCGTGTAGGAGGTTCCCGATGCCGACGCAACCGGCGATCCAGAAGACGAGGGCTAAGGTGAGAATGGACGGGGATACGGTGTGCCGGAGGAGAAAAAGAGCGGCCAAGGAGCCGAAGACGGTGCCGACCAGGCGGTAGAAGCTCTTCTCGAAAAGAAGGCCGCGGGTCGGCTGGATGACGATCAGTGCGGTCATCGCGGCCCAGTAGGGATTCTCGATCCCCAGGAACTGGGAAACGCCAAGTGCCGTAAGCGCGGAAAGCGTCCCGCGCAGGGCGACGATGAGTTTCAAGCGGTGGTGCGAATTCATCCTTTCAGTCTCGAGCGGGTTTCCTGCAGCCTTTTCTCCAGTCGCTCCACGAAGTTGCTCATCTGCTCGATCTCCGTGTCATCGAACGCACTGAGGAGATCATGCTCGAGGGCCGACACCTTGCCGGTGATCTCGGTGACCATCGCCCGCCCCTGCGGTGAGAGCGTGAGCAGTTTCGCCCGGCGGTCGCTCGCGTCTTCGACGCGCTCGATAAAACCTTTCGCGATCAACTGGTCCAGGATGCGTGTGAGAGAGGGGCCTTCAATGCCGAGGGAGGCCGCAAGGTCTTTCTGTTTGATGCCGTCACCCAGATGGTGCAGGTGCAGCAATGGGCGCCATGACGCGTCGGTGACTCCCAAAGACTGGAACGACGAGTCGAGCACCTGGCGCCAACGCCTCGTCAGAAAGCCCAGACGGTAAAGGAGGTTATGCTTTTCTACCTTAGTTTTTTCGGTTGTCATGCAATATAGATAGCATCCTATTTATTTTATTGCTATCTATTTTTTCAGTTTCGCCAGCTCACCGCCGAGGCTTAGGCTCAGGTAGTGCTTGCCCCCTGCGCCGGGTCGCCGCTCTGGGCTTTTGGTTCCAGCTGCTGCAATCCCTGCCGACGCGATTTTCGAGCCGAGGCAGGCGGGAACACCGTCAGGCGGCCCAAGGCTTCCCTCATCAGGTCGGAGAGGGTCATCTCGCGCCCATCGATCAGACGCAGCAGAAAGTTGCGCTCGTCATCGGTGATGCGCACCGAGATGATATTGCGTTTAGAAGGGAGATCTTGATAGTGCTCCATACTTCACCCCACAAGCCGCAGCGCCCGCTCAGATGGACTGCAGCAAATGTCCCATTTTCTCCCGCTTGGTACGCAGGTACCCGATATTGTTGCTGCCGGGGGCGATTTCCAGGGGAACGCGCTCGACGATGTCGATGCCGTATCCCTGCAGACCGACCAGTTTCTTCGGGTTATTGGTCATGAGCCGGATCTTTTTGAGCCCAAGATGGGCGAGGATCTGGGCGCCGATACCGTAGTCGCGCATGTCGGCCTTGAAGCCAAGGGCCAGGTTCGCTTCGACGGTATCCTTCCCCTGGTCCTGCAGCGCGTAGGCTTTCAGCTTGTTGGTGAGCCCTATGCCCCGCCCTTCCTGGCGCATGTAGAGCACCACTCCCCTCCCCTCCGCTTCAACCTGCTCCATCGCCTGGTGCAACTGGTCGGCGCAGTCGCACCGCACGCTGCCGAACACGTCCCCGGTCATGCACTCGGAGTGGACCCGCACGAGAACCGGCTCGTCGCCCGAGAGATCCCCCTTCACCAGGGCTATGTGCTCAAGGTGATCGATGTCGTTCTCGAAGGCGATAGCCCGGAAGGAGCCGGTTTTGGTCGGCATGGCGACCTCGACGGAGCGCCGCACCAGGGATTCGTTTCTGAGCCGGTAGGCGACCAGGTCGGCGATGGTGCAGATCTTTATGCCGTGCTGCAGCGCGAAGCGCTTCAGGTCGGGCATCCTCGCCATGGTGCCGTCCTCTTTCATGATCTCGCAGATGACTCCCGCGGGCTCGAGCCCGGCAAGCCGCGCGAGATCGACGGAACCTTCGGTCTGTCCGGAGCGGACGAGGACACCTCCGTCGCGTGCGCGCAGAGGGAAGATGTGACCCGGCCGCGCGAGGTCCGAGGCTTGCGCGTCGGGCGCCACGGCGGTAAGGATGGTGTGGGCGCGGTCCGCAGCGGAGATCCCGGTGCTGACGCCTAGCCTCGCCTCGATGGAAACGGTGAACGCCGTGCCGAAGGAGGAGGTGTTGTCCCGCACCATGGGGGGGAGCGCCAGGCGGTCGCAGCGTTCGGCGGTCATGGTGAGGCAGACGAGGCCGCGGCCGAAGCGGGCCATGAAGTTGATCGCCTCCGGTGTAATGCACTGCGCGGCCATGGTGAGGTCGCCTTCGTTCTCACGGTCCTCGTCGTCCACCAGGATCACCATCCTGCCGGACCTGATCTCCTCGATCGCTTCCTCTATGCTTGCCACGGACATGACTCCCTCCTTGATGTAAGTCGCACCACGCGCAGGAAAACCAGGAGAACCTGCGCGTGGTGCTGCTGGTCCCAGGCCTACTGTCCCGAGCCATATCCTGCGCCGGAGCGATATGCTCCGGCGATGCTTGTAAACTCTCCCTCTCCAGCCCGCAGAGAGGTCTACTCCTCCCCAAGGAGGGGGTCTGCTCCTCCCCCCGGAGGGGGGAGGCCGGGAGGGGGGAACACTTCAAACGCTCCCCGCGTTCCCCCTCCCTAACCCTCCCCCTCCGGGGGAGGGAACTATCCCTGCTCCGCCTTACGCCGCGCGCAGCTTCTCGGCGAGAACCGGGGCGAGCGCCAGGACGTCGGCGACGACCATGACGTCGGCGGCCTCGCTGATCGGGGCTTCCTTGTCCTTGTTGATGGCGACGATGAAGTCGGATTTCTTCATCCCGGCCAGGTGCTGGATGGCGCCGGAGATGCCGCAGGCGACGTACAGCTTGGGCGACACCGTCTGTCCGGTGGTGCCCACCTGGTGGCTGTGACCGACCCACCCGGCATCTACCACCGGACGGCTCGCGCCGAGCTCGCCGCCAAACGCCTTGGCGAGATCTGCGATCACGGCGACGTTCTCCTTCTTGCCGACGCCGCGACCGGCGCTCACGATGATCTCGGCACGACCCAGATCGACCTCTTTCTTCTCGGCGGGTTCGTACCCCACGAACTGCAGCGGGGAGCTCCCCTGGGAGATCTCGATCGCCTCAACCTGCGGCGCGCCGGAGAGCTGCCCCGTATAGTTGAAGGCACCAGCCTGGACGGTGAGGACTGCGCGCGCGGCTTTCGGAGCCACGGTGCGACGCAGCTTGCCGTTGCATAGGCTCACCTCGAACTTGCCGTCCACGATGTTGACGACCTCGGAGACCTGCCCCACCCTGAGGGTCGCGGCAACCCTGGGCGCCAGGTCCCAACCGTAGGAGGAGTGCGGGAAGATGATGTAGTCCGGATTTTCCTTGAGCACCGCGGCAACCACGATGTGCTTGTGCAGCTCCGGATTGTATTCCCCGTATTTGTCGGCATCGGCCAGGTAGAGCTTCCCGGTAATCTTCGGGGCCTGCGCCTCCTTACCGACCAGGACCAGGCTCACCTCCGCCCCAAGACGCTCGGCAAACGCAACGAGTTCGTAGCTTGTGTCGAGTAACTTCCCTTCCCGCTGTTCACAGACAAGCAGTGCTTTCATGGCTCACCCCCTATTTCATGACCGTGGTCTTTTCTTTCAGAATGCCAAGCAGGCGGTCCGCCACATCGGCCAGATCCCCCTCGAGAACGATGCCGCCGCCGCTTTTCACCGGCGGGTAGAGCTTCTCGGTTCCCGTGGCAGCCTCTTCCTTCAGAAGGCTCGCAACCGGCACCAACTGCAACTCCTTCTTCTTCGCCTTCATTATGTTGGGAAGGGTCGGATAGCGCGGCACGTTGAGGCCCAGCTGGCAGGTGACAAGGGCCGGAACGGGAACCTTGACGACGCTCTTCACGCCCCCTTCCAGCTCACGCTTCGCGGTCACTACGCCGTCGGCGTACTCGAAACCGACCAGGGTGCTCGCGCAGTTGTGGCCGAGAATCTCGGCGACGGTGACACCTACCTGCGCGGAGCCGCGGTCCTGAGACTGCATCCCGGTGAAGATGACGTCGAAGTTCTTGTCCGCCGCGTAGGCGGAGATGATGTTGGCGATCTGCCAGGGGTCCTTGCGTGCGCTGTCGCTGTCCTGGACCTGCACCGCCTTGTCGCACCCCATGGCGAGCGCCTTCTTAAGCGCCTCCCCGACGCGGTCGGCGCCGATGGAGAGGACCGTGATCTCGGGCTGGTTCCCGAGCTGCTCCTTGAGCTGCACCGCCTGCTCGACGGCGTACTCGTCGTATTCGTTCATCCTGTAAGCGAGATCGGCCTCGTCGTACCAATCCCCCGTCCCGTTCACCTTGAAGCGGGATTCCATGTCCGGTACCTGTTTGATGCAGACTAGAATGTTCATTTGCGCCTCCCTATCGGTCGTTTAATGCCTCGGCCATTACCTCTGCGATGTCCTTAACCCGTACCTTCTCCGCCCCCTGGTCCTTCAATCCGTCCTCCAGCATCGTCATGCAGTAGGGACAGCTGACGCAGATCGTGTCCGGTTGCTGCTTCAGGGCTTCCTGCACCCGCTCGTGGTTGATCCTCGTGCCGGTCTGTTCCTCCATCCACATCCTGCCGCCGCCTGCGCCGCAGCAAAAACCTTTTTCACGGTTGCGCTCGAAGTCCTGCGGGGCTGACCCGGTGGCCGCCTCGATGACGTCGCGGGGAGCCGCGTAGGTGTCGTTGTGACGCCCGAGGTAGCAGGAGTCGTGGAATATGACCTTCCCTTGGTCCGTCTTTTTGGGCGCCTTCAGCTTCCCGTCCTTGACCAGTTGCGCGATCAGCTCGCTGTGGTGCACCACCTGAAGCTCCGCGCCGTACTGTCTGTAATCGTTTTTGAGCGTGCTGAAGCAGTGCGGGCACGCCGTGACGATCTTGGTGACGCCACGCTCGCGGAAGAGCTCAACGTTGCCGCGCGCCATCTTGTCGAAGACGAACTCGTTCCCCAGGCGCCTGACGCTGTCGCCGCAGCAGATCTCGTCCTTGCCGAGGATGCCCCAGGAGACCCCGGCGCGGTCGAGGGTGGTGGCGAGGGCGACCGTGGTCTGCTTGGCGCGGCTGTCGAAGGAGCCAGCGCAGCCGACGAAGAAGAGGTACTCGGTCTCCCCTTTCTTGAAGCTTCTGTCCCCGAGGGTCCCGGTCCACTTGCCCCGCTCGGAAGGGGCGATGCCCCAGGGGTTGCTGCGCTGCTCCATATTCTCGAAGAGGTTCAAAAGCTCTTCCGGGAAACGGGCCTTCTCCTGCACGAGGTGCCTCCGCATCTTGACGATCTTCGGCAGGTGTTCGATGAGGACCGGGCAGACCGAGAGGCAGGCGCCGCAGGTCGTGCAGTCCCAAAGGGCCTCCTCGCAGCTAGTACCTTCCCTCTTATCGCCGATGAGCGGCTTCCCCCCATCCAGCAGGTTCACCTTGAGGTCGTGGATGACGCGGCGCGGGTTCAGTGACTTCCCGGTGTTGTGCGCGGGACAGAGGTCCTGGCAGCGCCCGCACTCGGTGCAGGAGAAGGAATCGAGGAGATCCTTCCAGGAGAATTGCTCCACCTCGCTCACGCCGAACCTCTTGCCGGTCTCGAAAAGCTCGCGCGGCGGCACCGCCGGGTTTTCCAGGCTGCGGAAGTAGCAGTTGGGGATGGCGGTGAGGATATGCATGTGCTTGCTGCGCGGCAAGAAGTTGAGAAAAAGAAGCAACACCACGGCGTGCAGCCACCAGGAGACAATGGCGACTGTTTCGAGCGTTGCCGCGGGCAGATCCCGCAAGAGCGAAGCGACCGCTAGGGATACTGGCATCCAGGCCGTTTGCCCCTGGGCTAAGTGCGCCGCGTTCAGGACGAAGTAGGCCGCCATGAGCGTCGCGATCATGCCGAGGATCAGGAGCGCCTCCCCGCTGCACGGCTTCGTGTACTCGTTGCCGAGGTAGGAAGGCGCGAAGAATAGACGCCGCGCAAGGGCCACGACGACGCTCGCTAAAGCGGCAAGCGACACGAGGTCGAAGACGAGCGAGAGGGGATTTCGGATTGCGGCCGGTAGGGCCGACAGGCCGCTGCCGGGGAAGAGCCCCTCCCACATGAAGTCGGCGTTGGCGACCAAAAGGAGCATGAAGGCCCAGAAGAGCACGAAGTGGTTCACGCCGAACGGGCGGGAAAGCACCCGCTTCTGGCCAAAGGCGTAGGAGAAGACCCCGGCCAGGCGCTCGCCGGGACGATCGAAGCGGTTCTCGGCGGCGCCCTCCCCGACCAGTTGCAGACGCTGCCAACAGCTGTAGCAGAAGGTCAGGATGGCGACTACGAAGATGGGCATGAAATACTGGTGGCTTTGCATGTGATACCTCGCAAGCGGTGATCTTTTTTAGGGCAACTCTTCGTCAGACGGCAAGCCGCTCGGGAATTCTTCCGCCGCGCTGCTCTTTCATGGTGCGCACCCTTTTGGTCAGGGCCGGGACGATCTCGAAGACGTCACCCACGATGCCGTAGGTGGCGACCTGGAAGATGGGGGCCTCGGGGTCGCGGTTGATGGCGATGACCACGTCCGAATCCTGCATGCCGACCAGGTGCTGGATGGCGCCGGAGATGCCGCAGGCGATGTAGATCTTCGGGCGCACGGTCTTTCCGGTCTGCCCCACCTGGCGGCTGTGCGGCATCCATCCGGCATCGACGGCGCTTCTCGACGCGCCGACCACGCCACCCAGTTCCTCGGCGAGTTCGTGCAGCATGGCGAAGTTTTCCTTCCCCATGAGGCCGCGTCCACCCGAGACGATGATCTCGGCACCGGCGATGTCGATGTCCTTGCCACCCTTGTCGCTCACCGATTCGATCACCTTGGCGAGCACGTCCTCCTCGCGCAGGTCGTACTCCTCGTTGATCACGACACCGATACGCCCTGAGTCCCTTTCCGGCATCGCCATCACGTGCGGTCGCACCGTCGCCATCTGGGGACGGAACCGGTCGCACATGATGGTCGCCATGATGTTGCCGCCGAAAGCCGGGCGGGTCTGCATGAGGTTTCTCTTGTCGTCGATGCCCAAGCCCGTGCAGTCGGCGGTGAGGCCGGTCTTCACGATGGTGGCGACCGCTCCGGCGAGATCGCGTCCCTGGCCGGTCGCGCCCATCAGGATCACCTCGGGGCGGTGTTTGGAGATCAGGTGGCAAAGCGCATCGCAGAAGGGCTTGGTGCGGTAGTTCTCGAAGACCTCGGCATCGAGCACGATGGCCTGCTCGGCGCCATAGCTGAAGGCCTCATCGCAGAGCTCTCCCACGCCGTAGCCGATGATCACAGCGGAGAGCGGGACCTGGAGCTGCTTTGCTAAGTCGGCGCCTGCGCCCAGAAGCTCCCAGGAGACCTTGGCGACTTCGCCCTCGTACTGCTCGATGAAGACCCAGACGCCGCGATAGGTGGCGAGCATGTCCCGCAGCTGCTTTTCCGCCGGGTCGAGCTCCTCCTCGGCCGCGCCGTGCTGCGCCTCCCACTGTTTCAGGATCTCCAGCTCTTCCGGCGTGTAGAACATCTCCAGGGCCCCGGCCGCGCAGACCTTCACGCACTTCGCGCAACCGATGCACTTCTCGGCATGGATCGAAGGCTCCCCCGCCTCGTTCATCAGGATCCCGCTCACCGGGCAAGAGCTCTCGCAGCGGGCGCCGCAGGCTATGCACTTCCCCGCGACGAGGCGCGCTATGCCGCGCGGTTTCTTGATCTTCTTGCTGTCCATGGCAACTCCTTGCAGGCTAGATCGCTAACAGGTCTTTGCTGAGCATCTTTTCGAGCAGCAGATGCGCGGTACCAACGGGATCGCCGATGCCGTCGCCGATGATCTCCCCCTGGTCACGCTCGGGAGAGAAGATCTTGCTTACCCAGGTGGCCGAGCCCTTGAGGCCGACCGTCTCCACGTCGAGCTTCAGCACCTGGTTGTCCCATACGGTCACCTCGGTTAGCTCGGCGGTGAGACGCATCGGCACGGTTGGGTAGCGCGGCCGGTTCAGCTCCCGGACCGCGGTGATCACGACTGGGAGCGGGGCCTCGACGATCTCGTGCCGCCCCTCAAGTTTTCTCCTGACCCGTATCCGCTTCTTGTTGAGATCGAGCCATTCGATGCGGTCCACCAGGGTGAGCTGGGTGAAACCGAGGCGCGTCGCGATGCCGGGGCCGACCTGGGCGGTATCGCCGTCGATGGTCTGCTTGCCGCAGAAGACGATCCCCACTTCATCCTTTTCCGCGAGCCGCTCGATGGCCGCCGCGAGCACCTGGCTCGTGGCCAGGGTGTCGGCGCCGCCGAAAGCGCGGTCGGAAAGGAGGATCGCCTCGTCCACACCGAGGGCGCACGCCTTTTTCAGGGTGGCGACCGTGTTGGGAGGGCCCATCGAGAGGGCAACCGAACGCAGCCCGTAGCGGTCCTTGAGCGCCAGCCCCTCCTCGAGGGCGTGGGTGTCGTAGGGGTTCACGATGAAGGGAATCCCCTCCCTCACCAGGGTGTTGGTGACCG
The DNA here is from genome assembly GCF_004917065.1 of Geomonas ferrireducens. NCBI lineage: Bacteria > Pseudomonadati > Thermodesulfobacteriota > Desulfuromonadia > Geobacterales > Geobacteraceae > Geomonas > Geomonas ferrireducens. The sequence goes on along the minus strand of NZ_SSYA01000003.1, from coordinate 877,864 downwards.
GGTCGATCTTCACCTGGGTGGTGTCCGGCACCTGCTTGATACAGGAGATCACGAGCATGACCTTCTCCTTAGCTTTGACTGCTGGTGTACTGTCGGTTCTGAGGCAAATCCCGTCTGTTGGTTCAGAATCAAATCCCCCTGTCCCCCCTTCGCCAAGGCGAAGGGGGGAACCTGGGGCCTAGTGCTGCGCTTCGTTAGACTGCGGCGGCCGCGGGGGCGGTCACGTAATGGTGCGTGTTCTTGATGCCGGGACGATAGATCTTCATGAGCGCCTGGGCCATCTCGGCCGGGGTTGCTGCGACGCTGATGCCGCAGGACTCAAGCACCGCGACCTTTTCGGCCGCCGTCCCCTTGCCGCCGGAGATGATGGCGCCTGCATGCCCCATCCTCTTGCCCGGGGGGGCGGTGCGGCCGGCGATGTAGGCCGCTACCGGCTTGGTCATGTGCTCCTTCACGAAGTAGGCGGCTTCCTCCTCGGCGTAACCGCCGATCTCGCCGATCATGATGACCGCCTCGGTGTCCGGATCCTCCTCGAACATCTTCAGGCAGTCGAGGTGGCTCGTGCCGTTCACCGGGTCGCCGCCGATGCCGACGCAGGTGGACTGCCCAAGGCCGTAGCCGGTCAACTGCCACACCGCCTCGTAGGTGAGCGTGCCGCTTCGGGAGACAACGCCTACCTTGCCGGGCTTGTGGATGTAGCCGGGCATGATGCCGATCTTGCACTGGCCGGGGGTGATGATGCCGGGGCAGTTGGGACCGATGAGCCGCGTGTTTTTCCCCTGCATGAATTGCTTCACCTTCACCATGTCGAGGACAGGAATCCCCTCGGTGATGCAGCAGACGAGCTCGAGCCCCGCGTCCACCGCCTCCATGATGGAGTCCGCGGCGAACGGCGGCGGGACGTAGATGACGCTCGCAGTGGCGCCGGTGTCCCGGACCGCGTCAGCGACGGTGTTGAAGACGGGGAAGCCGTCCACCGTGGTCCCCCCCTTGCCCGGGGTGACGCCCCCGACCATCTGGGTGCCGTACTCGCGTGCGCCCTGCGCGTGGAAGAGACCTGTGGCCCCGGTTATCCCCTGGGTGATTACCTTGGTGTTTTTGTCGACCAGGATGCTCATGCTCTACCCCCTTTGGCGGAAACGGCCATGATGATTTTCTGCGCGGCGTCGGCCATGCCATCGGCGGCGACGATGTCGAGCCCGCTCTCGGCTAAAAGCTGCTTCCCTTTCTCGACGTTGGTCCCTTCGAGGCGGACCACCAGCGGAACCTTCAGGGCGACCTGCTTGGCTGCCTGGATGACGCCGGTGGCGATCACGTCGCACTTCATGATGCCGCCGAAGATGTTCACCAGGATCCCCTCGACGTTCTTGTCCGAGAGGATGATCTTGAACGCCTCGGTCACGCGCTCGATGGTCGCCCCGCCCCCTACGTCCAGGAAGTTCGCCGGATCGCCGCCGTAGTGCTTGATGATGTCCATGGTCGCCATGGCGAGACCGGCGCCGTTAACGAGGCAGCCGATGTTGCCGGTGAGCGAGATGTAGGAGAGGTCATGCTGGGATGCCTCGATCTCGTTTGCATCCTCCTCGTCGAAGTCGCGCATGTCGCCGATCTGCAGGTGCCTGAAGAGCGCGTTGTCGTCGAAGCCGAACTTCGCGTCCAGGGCGAGAAGTTCGCCGGAACCGGTCACGACGAGCGGGTTCACCTCGAGAAGCGAGCAGTCGCAGGCGATGAAGGTGGTGTAAAGCGCCTCGAACATCTTGGCAGCTTTCCCGATCTGCTTTCCTTCGAGCCCAAGGGCGAAGGCGAGTTTCCTTCCCTGGAACTGGGTGAGCCCGACGAGCGGCTCGATCTTTTCGGTGAAGATCTTCTCCGGCGTCTTCGCCGCCACCTCCTCAATGTCCATGCCCCCCTCGGTCGAGGCCATGACGGTCACCTTCGAGGTGGAGCGGTCGACGACGAGGCTCACGTAGAGTTCGCGTGCGATATCACAGCCGTTCTCCACCAGTACCCGGTGCACCACCTTCCCTTCCGGGCCGGTCTGGTGCGTGCGAAGCGTCATCCCGAGCATGTCGCGGGCGATCAGCTGCACCTCGCTCGAGGTCTTCGCGAGTTTCACCCCGCCCCCCTTGCCGCGTCCACCGGCGTGGATCTGCGCCTTCACCACCCAGGGGCCCTCCCCGAGCCTCTTGGCCCATTCCCTGGCGCTCGCGCCGTTGTAACAGACGTGGCCGTCCGGCACCGGCACCCCGAATTTCCTCAGTATCGCTTTGGCTTGATACTCGTGTATGTTCATCCCTTTATCCTCCCAGGCGCGCGGCGCCTCCTCATATCGCCTGCCGCCTTTATCGACAGTTGCCTCAAAGTCCCCATGCCGCTTCCGGCAGGAGTACTGCGCCTTTTGGCATCTGCTACGGGGGTCTCAACAACTGAATTTCTCGCCTGCTGCGGTTTCCGCCAGCCCCCCTGGGGCCTCTAACGCATCTTATTCGGCTCATCGGTGTCCTCCGTCAGATTTTCGCCTGCCCGGAGTCGGATGCGGTACCTGCCGCTACCGGCCCTCGCTTTACCGTTGACTGCTGTGCTCTCTCCTCCTGCCGCCGCCCTCACCCTACCCTCTCCCGGGGGGAGAGGGGATTGCGGGAGTCGTGGACAGGTTTTCCGCCTACCCTGCCTGGGGGGAGAGTCTTTCCAGAAGGATCTCGGAGACGTCGCGGGCCACCAGGAGCCCTTCGAGTTCGGCCCCCTTCACGCCGTCCTCGAACATGGTGAGACAGAACGGACAGTTGGATACGAGCACCCCGGCGCCGGTTGCCGCGGCCATCTGCACGCGCTTCACGCTGATGCGGCTGCCGAGTTTCTCCTCCGCCATGATCCTGCCGCCGCCTGCGCCGCAGCAGAAGCTCTCCGCTTCCTTCCTTTCCATCTCCCTTATGGTGCCGCCCGCCGCCTGCACCAGGGCGCGCGGCGCCTGGTAGGTTTCGTTGTAGCGACCGAGGTAGCAGGAGTCGTGGTAGGTGCACTCGAAGGCGCCCTTGTCAACCTTCAGCTTCCCTTCCGTCACCAGCCGCTCCAGGTAGGTCGTGTAGTGCTCGGTCTCGATGTCAAAGCCGAGATCGCGGTAATCCTTGGCCAGCGTATTGAAGCAGTGCGGACAGGCCGTGACCACCTTCTTGACGCCGTACCCCTTGATGGTCTCGATGTTCTCGGTCGCCAGGGTCTGGTACAGGTATTCGTTGCCCAGCTTGCGCATCGGCTCGCCGCAGCACTTCTCCTCCTTGCCGAGGATGCCGACCCTGATGCCCGCCGCCGCGCAGAGTTTCACGAAGCTCGTGGCGATCTTGATGTTGCGCTTGTCGAAGGAGGCGTAGCAGCCGACGAAGTAGAGGATGTCGACCTCGGCCCCTTCGGAGAGCTGTGTCACAGGCAGCCCTTCGGCCCAGTCGCCGCGTGAGGCGAAGGACATGCCGAGCGGGTTGCCGTTAACCTCGACGTTACCCATCGCGGTGACCACCTCGTCGCCGGGGAACTCACCTTCCATGAGGACCAGGTTGCGGCGGATGTCGACCACCTTGTTGACGTGCTCGATGGCGGCGGGACAGATCTCCTGGCAGGCCCGGCAGGTGGTGCAGGACCAGAGGGCGTCCTTGCCGACCGCCTCGACCAGGTTGTCCTCGACGGTCTCGCGTGCCACCTCGCCCAGTTGGGAGATCACCTTCATGGGGGAGAGCGGTTTATCGGTGCCGTGTGCCGGACACCGGTCCTGGCAGCGCTTGCACTTGGTGCAGGCGTCGGTGTCGAAGATGTCCTTCCAGGTGAGATCGCCGATCTTCGCCGCGCCGAAGCTCTCGGCGTCACCTTCCATATCTACCGTGACGAGCGCCCCCTTGGGGCCGAGCGGCGCGAAGAAGTAGTTGGCCGAGGTGGTGAAGATGTGGCGGAACTTGGTGAAGGGGATGGCGCAGATGAAGGCCGCCACCAGGGCGAAGTGGAACCACCAGAGGCCGCGGTGCAACTGGGACAGGGCCTCCGGCTGCGAACCGGAAAGGGCCTTGGCGACCAGGAGCCCCACCGGCGACCAGAGCGCGAGATCGGGCTGCTGCACCAGTTCGGTCGCCGCCATCCTCGCCCCCTCGATGAGGAAGCCGGTAAGGATGATGGCGAAGAGGAGACCGTGCATGACAGCATCGTCGCGGGTCGTCTCAAGGCCGTCCGGGCGCACCAGGTAGCGTCGCACGAAGAGGCCCGCCAGGGTGATGAGGGCGGCGAGGCCCGCGACGTCGAGCACCAGGGAGAAGATCTTGTAGAAGGTGCCGGTCAGAAAGCGCACGCCGAACAAGAGATCGGTCCCGTCGGCCTGCAGCGCCACCAGGATGGTCCCTACGAAGAGTGCCGCGAAGGACCAGAAGAAGAAGCCGTGGGCGAACCCGGGCCCCTTAACCTTTAGTACCCGGCTTTGCAAAAGGACGTTCTTGACCAGCATCGAGATGCGGGCCGAACGGTTGTCGGTCCGGTCGAGGGGCTTTCCCTTGCCGTAGAGCTGCAGCCGCTGGTAACCGTAATACCCGAGCAGCGCCAGGGCGGCGAAAGTGATCAGGTACATCGGGACCAGCGTGGAGGCCCCGTGGCCTACGTTCCAATAGAGTTCGCGCGTTGCTTCCATGAGTCACCTCGCTGTCATAGAACGTTCAACGTTCTACGTTCCAGGTTCTACGTTTCTTACTGCTTAAGCTCCGGTGAAGGCGGGCTTCCTCTTCTGAACGAAGGCCGTCATCCCCTCTTTCTGGTCCTGGCTCGCGAAGAGGGAGGCAAAGCTTATCGCCTCGTGGTTCATGCCGTCAGCTATCGACATGTCGAGACCGCTCTTCACCGCATCCTTGGCGCGGGCCACTCCGAGAACGCCGTTACCAGCTATCTTCCGGGCGGTCTCGAGCGCCTCGTCCAGCAGGCGATCGGGGGGGAAGACAGCCGCGACCAGCCCCCAGCTCTTGGCCTGGGCGGCGTCGATGACCTTCCCCAGGAAGATCAACTCGTTGGCGCGGTACCTACCCACCAGCCGCGGCAGGTTCTGCGTTCCGCCGAAACCGGGCATGATGCCGAGGGTGACCTCGGGGAGCCCCAGCTTCGCGTTTTCGGAGGCGTAGGCGAAGTCGCAGGCAAGCGCCAGTTCCAGCCCGCCGCCGAGGGCGAAGCCGTTCACGGCGGCGATCACCGGCTTTCTCACCCGGCCGATCAGCGCCATCAACTGCTGCCCCTTTTTAGCGAAGGTGAGCGCCTGCTCCACGTTGTAGTCGGCCATGGCGGCGATGTCCGCACCGGCCACGAAGGCCTTCTCGCCTGCGCCGGTCAGGACCACGGCGCGCACGGAGCGGTCCAGGTCGAGCACCTCGAAGGCATGCAGCAGTTCGTCCAGCACTTCCTCGTTCAGGCTGTTCAGCACCTTCGGGCGGTTCACAGTAAGGAGGGCGACGCCGTCCTTTTTCTCCAAGAGCAGATTCTGGTATGGCATTGGCGCCTCCCTTAGGCGTAGTTGTAGAAGCCGCGGCCGGACTTCTTGCCGAGATACCCCGCCTCGACCATCTTGACGAGGAGCGGACAGGGACGGTACTTGGGATCCTTGAAGCCCTGGTACAGGACCTCCATGATCGCCAGGCAGGTGTCGAGCCCGATGAAATCGGCCAGGGTGAGCGGCCCCATAGGCTGGTTCGTGCCGAGCTTCATAGCCTTGTCGATGTCCTCCACGGTGGCGATCCCCTCGAAGAGGGCGAAGGCCGCCTCGTTGATCATCGGGATGAGGATGCGGTTCACGATAAAGCCGGGGTAATCGGCGGAAACCGCCATCTCCTTCTGCACCCGGGCAACGAGGGAGGAGGTCGCCGCGAAGGTCTCGTCGCTCGTGGCGAGCCCGCGGATCACCTCGACCAGTTTCATGACCGGCACCGGATTCATGAAGTGCATGCCGATCACCTTGTCCTGCCGACCGGTCACGGCCGCGATCCTGGTGATCGGGATGGAGGAGGTGTTGGAGGCGAGGATGGCGTCTTTTTTGACCACCTGGTCAAGCTTCCGGAAGATCTCCAGCTTGAGCGACTCCTTCTCGGTGACCGCCTCGATGGCCATGTCGCAGTCGGCGAGATCATCGAACTTGTCCGTCACGATGATGCGTTTGAGGATCTGCTCCACCGCCTCAGCGGTAAGCTCCCCTTTCTGCACCTGACGATCCAGGTTCTTCGCGATACCAGCACGGGCCTTGTCGAGCTGAGCCTGCGCGATGTCATAGAGGACCACTCCCGTCTCATAACGGGCGAGCACCTGCGCGATGCCGCTTCCCATCTGTCCTGCGCCGAGAACACCAACCTTCCTGATCATATTGCCTCCTGAACCGACTCGAGGATGACCGCGACCGCCTCGCCGCCGCCGATGCAGAGGGTGGCGAGACCGTAGCGGGCTTTTCTTTTTCTAAGCTCACGGACCAGGGTTGCGGTGATGCGCGCGCCGCTGGCGCCAAGGGGGTGGCCGATAGCGACGGCGCCACCGTTCACGTTCACCTTCTCCGGGTCGATGCCGAGCTTCTTGCAGGCGATAAGCGGCACCGCGGCAAAGGCCTCGTTGATCTCGAAGAGGTCGATGTCGGCGACGGAGAGCCCGGCCTTGGCGCACGCCTTCTCGATGGCGCCCACCGGAGCCTCGGTGAAGTCGTCAGGGTGGACGCTGTTGGTCGCGTAGGCGACCAGGCGGGCCTTGGGTTTAAGGCCGTATTTCTTGAGGGCCGCGGGACCGGCCAAAAGGGTCATCCCGGCGCCGTCGTTAATGGTCGAGGCGTTCCCGGCGGTGATGGTCCCTTCCTTCTTGAAGGCGGCTCGCAGCTCGGGGAGTTTCTTGAAGTCGACCTTGAACGGCTCCTCGTCGTCGGTTACCAGCATCTCGCCGTTGCGGGTTTTCTTAGTTACCGGCACGATTTCGTCGTTGAAGATGCCGTCTCTTTGCGCCGCCTGCGCCTTCATGTAGGAGGCCAGTGCGTAGGTGTCCTGGGTGGAGCGGCTAAGGCCGTTCTTCTCAGCGCTCGCCTCGGCGATCACGCCCATGTGACTGCCGCTGTAGGGGTCGATGAGGCCGTCGTGCACCAGGAGGTCGAGCATCTCGGCGTTACCCATCCGGTAGCCGTAGCGCCCCTTGGTGAGTGCGTAGGGAGCGAGGGACATATTCTCCATGCCGCCCGCGAGCACGATGTCGGCGTCGCCCAGGCGGATCGAGCCCGCGCCTAGCATGATCGCCTTCAACCCCGAGCCGCAGACCTTGTTGATGGTGAGTGCCGGCACGTTGTCGGGGAGTCCCGCGTAGCGAAGCGCCTGCCGGGCCGGAGCCTGACCAGTGCCGCCGGTGAGGACCTGGCCTACGATGACCTCGTCCACGGCGTCCGCCGGAAGCCCTGTGCGATCCAGAATTTCCTTTATTACGGTTGCAGCGAGACGGGGTGCCTCGACGTCGGAAAGAGCGCCTCCGAACGATCCTAACGGTGTTCTCAGTGACTCGACCAGGTAGACCTCGGACATGGTGTTTCTCCTCTTGGAGCGGTGTCTCAAATGACCCGCCTCGGCATTAGTTGGTAAACAAGTACTACAATACCAATTTACAGTCAACAAAAAAAGAGAACGGTGTTACACAAATTTTGAAGTTAATTCCGGGAAAGCTGGAAACTGTCGTCCCCCCCCTTTGCGAACGTTCTTCAGAAAATCCAGGAGGAGCATGTGTGCATCAGTCTCGAAGCAGTGAGTCTGGCATCACGCCCCCCCTTTGCGAAGGGGGGACGGGGGGGATTTGCTTTTTGTCCACGGGCTCCGCCAGTTGTACTGGATTCCAGGAGTTCCACGGTTGTTGGGCATCAATCTTTATTTTGAGCAGCGTTGGCTATCGCCGTATCAGCAGGTGCTTGCATAGTCTGGCCAAAGGCAAATCCCCCCTGTCCCCCCTTCGCAAAGGGGGGGACGTCTGGGCATCTTTACCTTATTGAGGGAGCGCCTGCCGCCGGGGGCAGCGTTAATCCATCGCTGCGGAAAGCGCGTTCCCCATCAGCCTGCGCGGGTTCTCCACGCAGACCTTGCGCAGCACCTCTTCCGGGAGCCCCAGGTCGTATAGCGCATCCAGGTAATGGAGGGAGCCCTCCACCTTGTAGAGGATGGCGTCGCTCCCGAAGCAGATCTGGTCCTGATAATGCTGGATGAAGCCGCGGTAGCTCGCTTGGTTCTCCCTCATGTGTGACAGGAGACCGGAAAAGTCGGTGAAGACGTTCGGGTACCGGTCGAGGAACGGTGCGAACGCCTTCCTGCCGATCCCGAAATGAGGGAAGTTCACCCGCACCCTCGGGAAGTCGGCCAGAATCGCCGCCAAGGTGTCGCCGTAACGTCTGGCATCGATGTGGTACAGGACGGTAAGGTCGTTCGTCTCCGCAAAGGAGAAGATCTCCCATTCCCGCTTGCGGTACTCGCTTACCGTTATGCCGAAGGTGTCCGGGACCCCTTTGACCCCCAGGTCGTTTGCGGAATCGGGGAGATAGATCCCCTTGATGCCGCGAAACCCCTGCCTCAGGTAACGCCCCAGTACTGCCGAAATATTTCCCCAGAGGTAGCGGGTATCGAGCAGCGGGACAATGCCCCCCTTGGAAAGCCGGGCGTGCTCCAGCAGGTCCCGCCCCTCGTCAAAGAGTCCGTCCCCGCGGTTTTCCACCCAGTCCGGGACTAACCCCCAGATCTGCTCCTCATCGAAGCGGTCGTTGACCATCCCCGCCACGGCGACATGCGAAATCCCCCTCCCCCGAAGCCGCCCCAGTTGCTGAGCGACGTCCCCCGCGAGGGCCTTAGAGGTGAAGCAGTGGGCATGGACGTCGATGATGGCTGACTCGATTCCCCCCTCGCGCTTCTTTGTCTCCGGTGCGCCCATGTCAGCGTCCCTTGTAGTTGGGGCGACGCTTCTCGAGGAAGGCGTCGACCGCTTCCAGGTGGTCCTCAGTATGATGCGCGAAGGACTGGAAGCAGGCGCAGAGATCAAGGAAGTCGGGGAGGTCGCTTCGCTGGGCGAGCTTCATCATCCGCTTGGTGAGCCTGAGCGTCACCGGGGGCTTGGACGCCATCTCGCGCGCAAGCTCCATCACGCACGGAATGAGTTTGTCCGGTTCGACGACCTCAAGGAAGATGCCGAGCTTGAGCGCCTCGGCGGCGTCGACCACCCGCCCGGTGAAGATGAGTTCGGCGGCCCTCTGGTATCCCAAAAGCCGCTGCATGAACCAGGCTCCACCGTCGCCGGGGGTGATGCCGAGATTTATGAAGGTTTCACCCACCTTGGCGCGGGTGGAGGCGATGCGGATGTCGCACATGTTGGCGAGGTCGAAACCGGCGCCTATGGCGGGGCCGTTCACCGCGGCGATGACCGGGATCTCGGCCTTGTGCAAAAGAAGCGGTATCTGCTGGATGCCGCGGCGGTACTTGTCCTGGACCTCCACGGGAGACCCGCCGAAGGTGCCGCTTTTGGACTGCATCTCCTTCACGTTTCCGCCGGAGGAGAACGCCGATCCGGCGCCGGTCATGACCAGGACGGAAACGCGATCCTCGCGGTTGATCCAGTTGACGGTGGTGATGATGTCTTCGGTGAGGGCGGTTCCGGTGAGGGCGTTGCGGACATCGTCGCGCTGGAAGGTCAGTACGGCGACTCTATCCTCCAGGGTCAGGGTGCAATCCTTAAGCTGAGGCATGGCCGGACCCTCCTTCGGATTGGGTATGAGCGAAAAATTCCGAGCGGTACTTTTCATGGTGGACCTCCTTCCCTGCTGTGAACAATCATCTCTCCATCGTCGCTTGAAAAACCCCCTGCACCAGTTTTATCCGCTGCTCTTCAAGGTTGCGCAGCTGGTTCTCGATCATCTGCGGAAAATCGTCCCCGAGCAGGAGCTGCAACCCGAACGGGTCCCGAGGCACGTCGCCGCTCTTCTGCCGCCTGGCGCGAAACCATGCGAGCCCTTCCTCGGTCACGTCCTTCCAAGACAGGCTCCGGAACCCCGCCTCCGAGAGGAGTTCGTTGAACTCCCGCTCGTCTATCAGAAAGCTCCCGGACGGGTCCCGCGCCCACGGCACCGGGAAACACACCTCCCCTCCCCGGCCGGAGAGAACCTCGTAGCAGGCGAGCCTGCCACCCGGTACGAGCACGCGGCGGATCTCCTGGTAGAAACGGCGCTTGTCCTGGATGTTCATCGATACGTGCTGTGTCCAGACTACGTCGAAGGCGCCGTCACCGAAGGGGAGCGTCAGCGCGTTCGCCTGGAGGTAGGCCACCTTCGAACTCATCCCGAGCCGCTCGGAGAGCATCCTCGCTCCGGCGCAGTAATCGGAGCTTTGGTCGACGCCGATGACGTGGCAGTCAAGAAGGCGGGCGAGGTGCCGCGACGCACCTCCCAGCCCGCAGCCGACGTCCAGGACAAGAAGCCCCGCCCCGGGCTCCAGCGCCGCCGCGAGCTCCCTCGTGGCCGCGGCGCCGCGCACGTGGAACTCGTCGATGGCGGCCAGTTCCTCGGGACGCAGCCGGTCCGGATCTTTTCCCGCCGCAACCAGGGCCGAGAGGACCTTCGATTCAAGGTCCGGGCAGCGGTAATGGTCGGCGACGGCGGCGGCAGCTCTGGACGGTTCGTGCGCGGGCATCATGGGTGCCTCCTCAGGCTCCGGCGAAAGCCCCCTCGGACGGAAGGGGTAGATGCACCTTCTTCGTTTGCGGCGCGCCGGTCGCGGCGGCCTGCCGGCCGTAGTTCTGGGCGTCGACCACGGCGATGGCCGCCATGTTGACGATGTCCATCACGTCGTCTCCCTGCTGCAGGATGTGCACCGGCTTGTTCATCCCCATGAGGATCGGCCCGATGGCATCCGCGCCCCCCAGCTGCCGCAGGAGCTTGTAGCAGATGTTCCCCGAGGTGAGGTCCGGGAAGACCAGGACATTAGCAGGTTTTTTGAGGGTGGTGAAGGGGAAATTCGCCTGCAAAAGCTCGGAGACCACGGCGGTGTCGGCCTGCATCTCCCCGTCGATGTCGAGCCCGGGCGCCCTCTGTTTCACCATCTCCACGGCGCTTCTCACCCGGTCGGCCTGCGGATGCCGCACCGAACCGAAGTTGGACATGGAGAGCATGGCGACACTCGGCTCGATCTCGAGCATGCGCGCCTTCTCCGCGGCAAGGATCGCCGTCTCGGCGAGTTCCGCCGCGTCCGGGTCGATGCAGACGGTGGTGTCGGCCAGGAAGTAGATCTCCTGCTTGAAGACCATCATGTAGAGGCCGTGCACGCTGGAAAGCCCTTCCTGCTTGCCGATCACCTGGAGGGCGGGACGGATGGTGTCCGCGTAGTTCGCGTCCACCCCTGCCAGGAGCGCGTCGGCGTCGCCGCGACGGACCATCATACAGCCGAAGTGGGTGCGCGACTTGCGCGCCATGAGCCTGCGGCTCTCCGAGAGGGTGAGTCCCTTTCTCTGCCTGAGCAGGAAGAGCTCGTTTGCGTAGGACTCCAGGTTCTCGTCATTCGCGGGGTCAATGATGGTGACACCGCCGTGCAGGTCGATCTCCAGCGACTGGAGCGTGCAGCGGATCTTCTCCTCGTTCCCAAGGAGGATGGGCTTGGCGATCCCCTGCTCGACCAGCATCTGGGCCGCGCGCAGGACCTTCTCGTTCTCCCCTTCCGGGAAGACCACGGTCTTCGGATCGCTCTTCGCCTTGTTGATGATCTGGCGCAGCGTCTCCTTGGATTTCCCCTGCAGCGACTCCAGGTGCTCCACGTACTTGTTCATGTCGGCGATCGGCTGGCGCGCTACGCCGGAATCCATTGCCGCCTTGGCTATCGCCGGGGCGACTCTCAGGAGGGCCCTTGGATCGAACGGCTTGGGGATGATGTAGTCGCGACCGAAGCTGAACTTGACGTTGCCGTAGGCGCGGCAGACCGAATCCGGGCATTCCTCGCGGGCGAGCTCAGCCAGCGCGAAGACCGCCGCCTTTTTCATCTCCTCGTTGATGGTCGTCGCCCTGACGTCGAGGGCGCCGCGGAAGATGAAGGGGAAGCCGAGGACGTTGTTGACCTGGTTTGGGTAATCCGAGCGACCGGTGGCGATCAAGACGTCGCCGCGTACCGCGTGGGCCTCTTCCGGGGTGATCTCGGGGTCCGGGTTCGCCATGGCGAAGATGATCGGGTTGGGCGCCATGCTGCGCACCATTTCCGGGGTGATGGCACCCTTCGAGGAGAGGCCGTACATGACGTCGCATCCCACCGCCGCTTCTTCCAGCGTGCGGAGCTTTGTGTCGGCGGCGAAGCGCTCCTTGTACTTGTTCATCCCCTCCGTTCTGCCCTTGTAGATGACCCCCTTGGTGTCGCACATGATGAGGTTTTCCAGCTTGAGGCCGAGCGACAGGGCGAGGTTTACGCAGGCGTTGGCCGATGCACCCGCGCCGTTCACCACCATCTTTATTTCTTCTATCTTCTTGCCGACAAGTTCCAGGGCGTTGATGAGGCCTGCGGCCGAGATGATCGCCGTTCCGTGCTGGTCATCGTGGAAGACCGGGATGTTCATGGTCTTCTTGAGTTCCTCCTCGATGTAGAAGCACTCGGGAGCCTTGATGTCCTCCAGGTTGATGCCGCCGAAGGTTGGCTCGAGGAGCTGACATGCCCTGATGATCTCGTCGGGATCTTCGCTGTTCAACTCAATGTCGAAGACGTCCACGTCGGCGAAGCGTTTGAAGAGGACCCCCTTCCCTTCCATGACCGGCTTGCCCGCGAGGGCGCCGATGTTGCCAAGACCAAGAACCGCCGTGCCGTTGGAGACCACCGCGACAAGATTTCCCTTGGCGGTGTACTGGTAGGCGTCCTCAGGGTTCTGCTCGATGGCGAGACAGGGCTCGGCGACGCCGGGCGAATAGGCAAGTGACAGGTCCTGCGCGGTCTGGCAGGGTTTGGTGGCGATTACCTCGATTTTTCCCTTACGGCCGGTGGCGTGGTATTCCAGTGCATCGGACATCTTCTTCATAGCAGCGTCCTTTCAAGGCAAGTGGCATTGACAACAGGATTCAGTGATTTAAGTCCCCTTTTGAGAAGGGGCTTTTAAAGTCCCCCTTTGCGAAGGGGGATTTAGGGGGATTTGGGGTTAGTTTGTTTAGAAGCAAATCCCCCCTGTTCCCCCTTCGCCAAGGCTACGGGGGACAGGCTCCCCCTTCGCAAAGGGGGGAACGCTTGAGCGTGTTCAGCACCTAGTAGGCCACGCCCCCATCAACAGCATGATGGGCGTGGCTTGCTCCGCACTACTGCACGGTCAGCAGCAGCTGGCCGATGTCGACGGCGTTTCCTTCCTTGATCATGATCTGACTGACGACGCCGTCCTTCTCGGCGAAGATCTCGTTCTCCATCTTCATCGCTTCCAGGATCAGAAGCAGATCGCCCGCCTGAACCGCCTGCCCCTGCTCGACCTCGATCTTCCAGACGTTGCCTGCCAGGGGCGCCACTACTCCTCCTTCGGCGGGGGCGGCTGCGGTCGCTGCTGCTGCGGGGGCCGATGCGGCTTGGGCATCGTCGGTGCCGACGATGGTGACCAGGGCGGCGCCGATGTCGACGGCGGTCCCTTCCTCGATGTGGATGGCGCCCACGATACCGTCGCGGTCGGCGAAGATCTCGTTCTCCATCTTCATCGCTTCGAGGATCAGGAGGAGATCTCCTTCCTGCACCTGCTGACCCGGCTCGCACTCGATTTTCCAGACGTTCCCTGCCAGCGGGGAAACGATGGTCTTGCCGGATGCCACGACCGGGGCCGCTGCCGGCGCCGTGCCGCCGACGGCGGAGGCTGCCGCTGCCGCGGCTGCTGCCGCACCGGTCGCCTTCGCCACCTGCACCACGAAGGTCTGGCCGCCGCCGGTGACGGTGTAGGTGTCGCCGCCGGTGATCTCGGCCGCCGCCGCTTTCTTGGGGGCCGCTTCCTCACCGGTCGGTACCGGCTCGAACATGTCGGGGTTGTCGCGATGCTCCAGGAACTTGAGGCCAACCTGCTGGAACAGCGCGTAGGTAAGCACGTCCTCCACCTCGTGGTCGCCGAACTTCAGGTGCTTCTCCTTGGAGATCTCGCGCAGCTCGGCGGTGAGCTTGTCCATTTCGGCGTTGAGGAGGTCGGCCGGGCGGCAGGTGATCGGGTCGGCGCCCGCCAGAACTTTCTGCTGCAGCTCCTTGTTCACCGGGGCCGAAGTCGCTCCGTACTCACCCTTGAGGACCGCCGCGGTCTCCTTGGTCATCGACTTGTAGCGCTCGCCGGTGAGGACGTTGATGACCGCTTGGGTGCCGACGATCTGCGAGGTCGGGGTAACGAGCGGGATCATGCCGAGGTCCTCGCGGACCTTCGGGATCTCGGCCAGCACCAGGTCCATCTTGTGCCCGGCGTTCTGCTCCTTCAGCTGGCTCTCCATGTTGGTGAGCATGCCGCCCGGAACCTGCGCGGTGATGATGCGGGCGTCGACCCCCTTGAGGGAGCCTTCGAACTTCGCGTATTTCTTGCGCACCACGGTGAAGTAGTCAGCGATCTCCTGCAGGAGTACCGTGTCGAGGCCGGTCGCCTTGTCGGTGTCGGCGAAGATCGCGGCCAGGGTCTCGGTGGGGGAATGGCCGTAAGTCATGCTCATCGAGGAGATGGAGGTGTCGACGTTCTCGACCCCCGCCTCGATCGCCTTCACGTAGGCCGCCGTCGACATGCCGGTCGTGGCGTGGCACTGCATGTGGATCGGGATCTTGATCGCCTTCTTGAGCGCCTTGACGAGGTCGTAGGCGGCGTAGGGGGCCATGAGACCCGCCATGTCCTTGATGCAGAGCGAGTGCGCCCCCATGTCCTCGATTTTTCTCGCCAGGTCCACCCATTTGGGGATGGTGTCCACCGGGCTCACCGTGTAGGAGAGCGTCCCCTGGGCGTGTTTACCCTGCTTGATGACCGCCTTGATGGCGGTGTCCAGGTTGCGCGGGTCGTTCATGGCGTCGAAGACGCGGAAGACGTCGATGCCGTTCACCGCGGAACGCTCGACGAACTTCTCGACCACGTCATCAGCGTAATGGCGGTAGCCCAGGATGTTCTGCCCGCGGAAGAGCATCTGCTGCGGCGTGTTGGGCATCGCCTTTTTCAGTTCGCGCAGGCGCTCCCAAGGGTCCTCGCCCAGGAAGCGGATACAGGAGTCGAAGGTGGCGCCACCCCACATCTCGATGGACCAGTAGCCGACCCGGTCGAGCTTTTCAGCGATGGGAAGCATGTCGTCCAGGCGCAGGCGGGTGGCGAACAGGGACTGGTGTGCGTCCCTGAGTACGACTTCGGTGATGCCTAAAGGTTTCGTTGTTTTGGCCATCTTCGTCTCCGTAACTATGCGTGAAGTTAAACTGCTGAAGTGATTGTTTATAAAGGTGCATTTAAGCTGAGGGACTCAAAAGCAAATCCCCCCTGTCCCCCCTTCGCAAAGGGGGGAACGTTCGGCCATGCTCACTGCTTCATGGAAAAACGCCCTGGCTCCCCGTACGAAGTTTCGGCCCCCCTGCACGCGGCAGTGTAATTGCCACGTAGCGCTGCGTGAGCCCCCGCGTCCCCCCCTTTGCGAAGGGGGAGCCTGCCCCCCGTAGCCTTGGCGAAGGGGGGACAGAGGGGATTTGCCTTCCTGATTTGCCGCCGGACTTATCCTCTGATGATCCTCGGCAGTAGCATCTGGTGCACCGGGGTGATCGACTTTGGGTTCTGGTAGTTCGCACCGGTGAAGGCCTGGATGTACCTGCGCAGCTCGGGAAGCTCGACGATCTCGTCGACAAACCCGCTGATGGCGCAGTAGGCCGGACGCGACTTTTCCTGGTAGTCCTGGATCATCTGGTTCATCTTCCCGATGACCGGCGCGAGATCATTGCCGGAATCCTGCTCCTTCACCAGGCGGCGCGCGTAGGAGGCGGCGGCCGCGGTCTCGCCGTGCATCACGTAGATCTCGGTGAGAGGCGTCCCCAAGGTGAAAGCGTTATTGTTGTTCGCCTGCGGGCCGCACATGATGTAGTGCGCCGCCGCCGTCCCCTTCCTGAGCACGACGCACATCATGGAGAGGTCGGTCTGCTCGATGGAGTAGACCAGCGACTGTCCCAGCGCCAGCAGTTCGGCTTCCTCGGCGAGGTCGCCCACGTCTATGCCGGTGGTGTCCTGGAGCCAGACGATCGGGAGGTTGTCGCGACCGCAGAGCGTCACGAACTCAGCCTGCTTGATGAGGCCTTCGCGGTAATGCTTACCCCCCACCGCCGGGTAGGCGCCCTTCGCGTACTCCGGGTACCCCGGGAAGACCCCCTGGCGGTTGCCGATGAAGGCGACCGGGAAGCCGTCCACCTTGGCGATGCCGGTGTAGACCTCGCGCCCGTAGTCGGGGCGGTATTCCATGAATTCGCTGTTGTCGGTGAGGCGCGCGAGGATCTGGATGGCGTCGTAGGGGCGTTTCTGGTTGGCGGGGAGGATCATGTTGAGATCCTCGACCGGGAATTTCGGGGGTGCGGGGGCGGCGACGCGGAACATCGCCGGGTCGTATGCGGGCATCATGCGCATGTAGTCCTTGATGCCGTCGAGGACGCCGGTTTCGGTGTCGTGCACCTCGCGGAAGTAGGCGGTCTGGTCGAAGTGGGTCTCGACGCGCCCCGGGTCCTTCGCCTTGAAGTTACGGGTGGCGTCGATCAGGGCCTGCGCGGCCTCTACGTCGATGTGCCCTTTGGGGTTCATGCCGCCGACGATGCCCGCGCCGCCTACCGCGATGTTGGCGCCGTCATGGGCGAGCAGGATGGTCGGGCTGATCCCCTGGTAGCCTCCACCGGCCGGATTGGTGCCGTAGATGCCGTTGAGGATCGGGATGCCCAGGTGGTTCAGGTCGGCATGACGGTAGAAGGGAGCGCCGCTCGAGCGACGACCGGCATACACCGTCTCCTGCTCCATGAGTTTCACTCCGGAACAGTTGGTGAGCCAGACCAGCGGGACGTTCAGGCGCTTGGCCATGTCGGTGACCATGAGGATGTTCTCGGACTGCCCGGCGATCCAGGCGCCCGCCATCACCTTGTTGTCGAAGCCGATGATGACCGCCCATCTACCCTCGATGCGCCCGATGCCGTTCACGACCCCGGTGCACCCTTCCTCGTTCTCCTTCGGGTTGTAGAGCGTGTGCAGCGGGGACCAGGTCCCTGCATCAACGAGGTATTCCAGGCGGTCGTAGATGGTCATCCCGCCGCGGTCATGAACCTTCTTGGCGGGGATGCCCGCGTTTTTCACGCGCTCGGTCTCCCGGGTGAGCACTCCCACCTGCTCCTTGACGAGCTCCACGTTTTCCTGCGAACGCTTTACCTCCGCATCGCTCAGTGCCTTGCCGATATCGGCCATCTTCTCGAAATAAGGGCGCAGTGGTGTTTGCTTCCGTGCCATGATGGGTTCCTTTTTCGTTGAATTTAGGTGCTGTATGGTGCCTGCACTCCTCCCCCAGGAGGGGGGGGGGGGGGGGGGGCCCGTTTTTCAGGCTTTCCCCCTCCCTAACCCTCCCCCTCCGGGGGAGGGAACTTTCAGCGCGTCGTGGTTTAGCGGTTGACCACGTCTCCCAGGGCGAAACCGGCAATGATGGTCTTCTGGATGTTGCTCGTCCCCTCGACGGTTCGAAGCGACATGGAGTCGCGCAGCCAGCGCTCGGCCGGGTATTCGGTGGAGAAGCCGTAGCTGCCGAAGATCTTCATGGTCTCGGTCGCCGCGTGCACCGCGGCCTCGGAGGCGAACAGCTTCGCCATGGAGGTCTGGTACTGGTTGGGAAGCCCCTGGTCCTTGAGCCACGCGGCCTGGTAGACGAGAAGCCTTGCCGCCTCGTGCTCGGCGACCATCTCGGCGATGGAGGCCTGGATCATCTGGTAGGAACCGATCTTCTTGCCGAACTGGGTCCTCTCGTTGGCGTAGCCGATGGCCGCCTCGATGGCACCCGCGCCGATGCCGAGAGCACCGGCCGCACAGCTGATGCGGGTGTTGTTCAGCTGCCACATGCAGATCTGGAAACCCTGCCCCACTTCGCCGAGCACCGAGTCCTTGGGGATCTTGGCCTGGTTGAAGGAGATCTCGCCGGTCGGGGCGCAGTGGAGCCCCACCTTGCTCTCGATGGCGGCGGTGATGATCCCCTCGTTACCCTTCAGGTTGATGATGAAGCAGGTGAGCCCCTTGTACTTCGCGGCGCGGTCGGTGACGGCGTATAGCAGGCCCCAATCGCCGACATGGGCGTTGGAGATCCACATCTTCTGGCCGTTGATCTCCCAGTGGTCGCCGCGGTCGATGGCGGTGGTCCCCATGCTCACGACGTCCGAGCCGGAGTTCGGCTCCGTGATGGCGAAAAAGCCGAAGGATTCTGCACTTACCCAGTCGGGGATAAAGCGTTCCTTCTGCTCTTTGGTGCCGAACTTGTTGACGGTGAGGGAGGGGCCGATGTTCTGCATGTTGAGCGGAAGCCTGGAGGAGCCGCTCACCGTGGCGAGCTGTTCGGCGAGGATCACCGACTCGAGGAAGCCGCAGCCGTTGCCGCCGTACTCCTCGGGAAGACCACAGCCGAAGAACCCGAGGGAGGCCATCTTTTTCACCAGTTCGGGACGGAAGGTATGGTTGACCTCGTCCTCCTTCAGGGTGGGAAGGATCTCCTTCTGCGCGAAATCCCTCGCCATATCCTGCATCATCTTTTGTTCATCCGTTAACCCGAACCGCATGACGACCTCCTTTTTTATTGGTTTGCTGGTTTACCAGGATTTTGTAAGTTGACTCTCTTATTGCGAGCCGGGGCTTGCTCGGCTAAATCCCCCATGTCCCCTCATCATCAGGAGGGGGCGCTCTTCAAGTCCCCCTTTGCGAAGGGGGGTTTAGGGGGATTTGGGGTTCGCTTTGCTTAGAAGCAAATCCCCTCTGTCCCCCCTTCGCAAAGGGGGGGACCTGTGGGCGTCCTTTCGGCTTCGAGGAAACATTCTCTTGAGTTCCAGGAGTTTCCGAAAGAACCTTTCATGTTAAATCCCCCGTCCCCCGGGGGGGCGGCACGAAGGCCGGATGAAGACCCGCACCCCAACGAACTCCACCCACCGTACCTCCCCGGGGGACGTGAGAACTTATGAGCCGCATCCCCCGGAGCAGCCGCTGGTGCAGGCGCAACCCGCCTCCTGCGCCTCCTCGGGCGGCGTCGCGAGCGCCTCGGTCAGGACGTAGGCGGCCTGCAGAGCCGAGGTGGGACAGAGCGGGAAACACTCCTTGCAGTCCCAGCACTCCTTCCCGGCAACGTCGGGGATGAAGCTGATCTCACGGCGCGGTCCGCGATCGATGTAGCCGATGGCGTTCTTCTTTTTCACCTCGTTGCAGTACCTGACGCAGAGGCCGCAAAGGATGCAGAAGGACGGGTCCTTGTCGAAGCGGTCCCGGTCCGCGCCGTACTCCTCGGCAAGCTCAAGGAGCTGCGGCGCGTCGGGGGCGTGGGCCATCATCTGCTCCACGAGCACCTTGCGGATCTTCGCCAGCTTCTCGGTCTTGGTCTGCACCACCATCCCCTTCTCGGCCGGGTAGACGCAGGCGGCGACCAGCTGGTTCCTTCCGTTCGCCTCCGCCTCCACAGTGCAGATCCGGCAGGCGCCGTACGGCTCCAGCTGGTCGTGGTGGCAAAGGGTGGGGATCTTTATCCCCGCCGTTTTCGCGGCATCTACGATGGTCATCCCTTCCCGGGCGGTGACCTCTTTCCCATCAATCTGCAGGACGAATTCGCTCATTTTGTATTCCTTTCAGGAGCCCTAAGCTAAGCCAAGGCCCGTTTTTCCTGCGGGACCGGGGCCGGGACGGGCACGCCGGAGAGCTTGTCGATGGCCTGGAAGGCCGCCGGACAGGCCTCGATGCAGGTGCCGCACTTGGTGCACTTCTCCTGGTCGATGACGTGGATCGTCTTCTTGCCCCCCTCGATGGCGTTGGCCGGGCACTTCCGCAGGCAACTGCCACACCCCTTGCACCTCTCGGGATCGATGTGGAAGGCGATCAGCTCCTTGCAGGAAAGGGCCGGGCAACGCTTCTCCTTGATGTGGGCCTCGTACTCCTCGCGGAAGTACTTGAGGGTGGAGAGAACCGGGTTCGGGGCGGTCTTGCCGAGTGCGCAGAGGGCGGCGCCCTGGGTCGCCATCGCCATGTTCTCGAGGAGCTCGATGTCCCCTTCCTTCCCTCTTCCCTGGGTGATGTCGGTCATCACCTTGAGCATCTGCCTGATCCCCTCGCGGCACGGAACGCACTTGCCGCACGATTCGTCGCTCAGGAATTCGAGGAAGTAGCGGGCGATGTCGACGAGGCAGGTGTCCTCGTCCATGACGATCATGCCGCCCGAGCCCATCATGGCGCCCATCTTCATCAGCTCGTCAAAGTCCACCTTGACGTCGAGGTACGCCTCGGGGATGCAGCCGCCGGACGGGCCGCCGGTCTGCACCGCCTTGAATTTCTTGCCTTTCGGGACGCCGCCGCCGATCTTGTAGATGATGTCTCTCAGCGGTATCCCCATCGGCACCTCGACGAGGCCTGTGTTGTTCACCTTGCCGACCAGCGAGAAGATCTTGGTCCCCTTGCTGCTCTCGGTGCCGACCGAGGAGAAGTACTCCGCCCCCTCGTTGATGATCACCGGGATGTTGGCCCAGGTCTCCACGTTGTTGATGTTGGTTGGCTTGCCCCAAAGACCCTTATTGGCCGGAAACGGAGGCCTCGACTTCGGCTCGCCAGGCTTTCCTTCCAGCGAGGCGAGGAGCGAGGTTTCCTCGCCGCAGATGAAGGCGCCTGCGCCGCGGTGAACCTTGACGGTGAAGTCGAAGCCCGAGCCCATGATGTTCTTGCCTAAAAGCCCGCGCCGCTCCGCCTCTTTCATCGCGACGGAGAGGTTGTCGACGGCGAGCGGGTATTCCTGGCGGACGTAGATGTAACCCTCGGTCGCGCCGATGGCGTAGGCCCCGATCATCAGCCCTTCGAGGACGGTGAAGGGGTTTCCTTCCATGAGGGAGCGGTCCATGTAGGCCCCCGGGTCGCCCTCGTCGCAGTTGACCACGACGTACTTCTGGTCTCCCGGCGCCTTCCTGGCGAACTCCCATTTCATCCCTGAGGGGAAGCCCGCGCCGCCGCGGCCCCTCAGCTTCGCCGCTTTCACCTCGCCGATCACCTCGTCGGGGCTCATCTCGAAGAGCGCCTTGGTGAGCGCCTTGTAGCCGCCTACGGCCAGGTAGTCCTCGAGGCTCTTCGGGTCGATCTTGCGGTTCAGCCCGAGGATGAGGCGCTGCTGGTTCTTGTAGAAGGGGATGTCGTGCTCGTAGCTCGACTTGTCCCCGGTGGTCGGGTCGACGTAGAGGAGCCTTTCGACGAGCTTCTTCTCCTTGAAGGTGTGGGAGATGATCTCGCAGACATCCTCCGGCTTGACCTTCAGGTAGCAGATCCCCTCCGGGTAGATGACCACGATGGGACCCTGCTCGCAGAAGCCGTGGCAGCCGGTCCTTCTGATCTCGACCTGGTCGGTGAGCCCGTGGTTCTCAAGTTCTGCAACGATGGCGGCCGCCACCTTCTCACTTCCGGTTGCGTGGCAGGCGCTGCCGGAGCAGAGGGTGATGCAGGGCCTGTCGTCGCTACGCTTGGACAGGATGCTCCTCCTGAACTCTTCCAATTCCGCTGGCGAATTTATCCTTGGCATAAGCGCCCCTTACTCGTAGTTTTTCAGCACGTCCGCCGCCTGGGCGGGCGCCACGTTGCCGTGATATTCACCGTCCACCACCATGACCGGCCCGAGGGCGCAGCACCCGAGACAGTTGACCGTCTCGAGGCTGAACTTCAGTTCCGCGTCGGTCTCCCCCGCCTTGATGCCGGTCGCGTCGGAGATGGTGTCCAGGACCCTCTGCGCCCCGCGCACGTGGCAGGCCGTCCCCATGCAGACATGGATCTGGTGGCGCCCCTTGGGTACCTGGCTGAACGCCTTGTAGAAGGTGGTGATGTGCTGGATACGGTTCATCGGCACATCCAGCTTCTCGGCCACCCGGTCCAGCGCCTGTTTCGGGAGCCAGTGGTGCTCGGCCTGGATGTCCAGGAGGATCTGGATCAGCGAGCTCTGCTCGGCGTTGTGGTTGTCAATGATCTGGTCGATTCTCGAAATATCCATGCACATGGTGGCCGTCCTCACTTAACTTCGTTGTCGACTAAAGGGCCAGCGCGTAGCGCTTCTCCCCCTCGTCGTACCTAACCAAACCTTTCCGCGACGAATCCTTCAGGTGCCTCGATACGTCCGCGGGCGCCAGACTCAGGGCCTGCGCGATCTCGGCGCTTGTCAGCGGCTTGTCTCTCAAAAGCAGGGTCATCTGGCTCACGGCGAGCTTGTCGACCACCAGGTCCTCGAAGATCCGCTTCAGCTCGTCGCTCGCGAAGAACTCCGCGTACTCCTCCTCGGTCTTGAAGCGCTGCCTGAGCCGCTCGCGCTCGACTAGCTTCACGTAGGGGACCAGCTTGTTGGCGGCCTCGAGCCTGATCTTCAGGGCACTGGGGTCGATCCCCTCCCCTTTCCCCAGGGGGCCCAGCTCCTTCAACTGGCGACCGAAGTCGTTCATCACCTCGGCGTAGCGCATCCCCTCCGAGGCCGAGATCCACTCGAGCCTCAGGCGGTTCGGGTTGATGCCGAGGGTTTCGAGGATCTTCTTCGCGATGTGCACGTTCTTCAGCACGTCGTAGTTACCCTCGGTGACGTAGTGGCATTCACCCGGCCAGCAGCCGCCGATGAAAACCCCGTCCGCACCCTTCTGGAAGGCCCGCAGCGCGAACCCGATGTCCACGCGGCCGGTACACATGACCCTGATGATCTTCGTCTCTGTCGTATATTGCAGTCTGGAAACTCCAGCCAGGTCGGCAGCGCCGTATGCTCACCATGTGCACAGGAAACCGACGACCCTGGGCTTTTGCTCGATTCCGGTTGTCATTGTTACCTCCTTCCCAGGTCTCCCTGGAGTTGTTCGTGAGATCTAGGCCCGGCTCGGCGGCAGCGCCGCGTCGATCTGGGCGTAGATGGCGTCGTCGGTGTAGTGCTTCAGGTAGATGGCCCGGGTCGGGCACTTGGCGTTGCACAGGCCGTCCCCCTTGCAGAGGATCGGTTCCACGTGCGCCTTCTTCCCCTTCGGGGTGTCGATGAAACTGATCGCGCCGTACTTGCAGGCGGTGATGCAGGCGCCGCAGGCTACGCAGCTCGTCTCGTCGACGTCGCAGACCGAACCGGATGCCGTCACCGTCTCCTTGGAGAGGATCCCCACCGCGCGTCCCGCAGCACCTAGGGCCTGGCTGATGGTCTCGGTCAGGTGCTTCGGATAATGGGCGGTGCCGCAGAGGAAGACGCCGTCGGCGCTGAAGTCGACCGGTCTCAGCTTCACGTGGGCCTCCTGGAAGAAGCCGTCCGGGTTGTTGGAGACCTTGAAGAGCTTCCCCGCCTCCTGGCTCGCCTCGGACGGGATCACCGCCGCGGCCAGCACCACGAGGTCCGCCTCGAGCTCCATCATCTGGCCCAGCACCGGGTCGGGGACGGTCACCTTGAAGCCCGCGCCTTCCGCCTCGACCACCGGTTTTCCTTCCGGCTCGTAGCGGATGAACTTCACGTTCTGGTTCGCCGCCTCGCGGTAGTAGACCTCCTTGAGACCGTAGGTGCGCATGTCGCGGAAGATGATCTGGACCTCCACCTCCGGGTTGATCGATTTCAGCTTGAGGGCGTTCTTGATCGCCTGGTTGCAGCAGACCCGGCTGCAGTAGTTGCGGTCGGCCTGGCGGCAGCCGACGCACTGGATCATGACGACGCTCTGCGCCGCCTTCACCTTCTCGTCCCCCGCCGCGATCCTCTCTTCGAGCTCAAGCTGGGTCAGTACGTTCTCGTTCTCGCCGTAGAGGTATTCGGTCGGCTTGTACTCGGCGGCGCCGGTGGCGAGTACCGAGACCCCGTGCTTCACCTCGCGCACCCTCCCCTGGGAGGTCACACGGGTGGTGAAGTTGCCGACGTAGCCCGAGACGTCCTCGATGACCGCGTCGGTCCAGACGTGGATGGACGGGTGCCGGTAGACCTTCTTCACCAGGTCGGCGAGGTAAGGCTGCACCTCGGTCCCTTCGATGGTGTAGTGCAGGCGTCTGGCCATGCCCCCCAGGTCGTCGTCCTTCTCGACCAGGTAGACCTCGAAACCCTGCTCGGCCATGTTGAGCGAGGCGGTCATCCCCGCGACCCCGCCCCCTACCACTAGCGCGGTGTGGTCGACCGGGAGCTGGAATTCCTGCAGAGGCGCGAGGTGTGCCGCGCGGGCCACCGCCATCCTGACGATCTCCTTCGCCTTCTCCGTCGCGTTCTCCTTCTCGCGGGAGTGGACCCAGGAGCAGTGCTCGCGGATGTTGGCGAATTCGAAAAAGTACTGGTTGAGTCCCGCCTCGCGGCAGGTGTCCCTGAAGAGGGGCTCGTGCGTCCTCGGCGTGCAGGCGGCGAGCACCACGCGGTTCAGGCCCTTGGCTACGATGGCGTCGGAGATCTGCTTCGCGTTCTCCGTGGAGCAGGCGAAGAGGTTCTCACCCGCCCAGGAGACGTTGGGAAGGGTCGCCGCGTACTCGATCACCTCGGGGATGTTGACGACGCGGCCGATGTTGGCGCCGCAGTAGCAGACGACGACCCCGATCTTCAGCTCCTCCTGTGAGACGTCCTTCTCGACCGGGTAGACCCTCTCGCGCTCCAGCTTGTGGCGCCGGTTGGAGAGAAGCTGCCCCACGAGGGCATCGGCGCCGCTCGCGGTCACGACCGATTCCGGGATATCGAGCGGTCCCTGGAAGGCGCCGGAGACGAAGATCCCCTTTTTCGAGGTCTCGATCGGGTTGTAGGGGTTGTTCTTGCAGAATTTCTGGTCGGTGAGCTCGATGCCGAACTTGGCGGCGAGGGCCTCGACGTCCTTGGGCGGGTTCAAGCCGACCGAGAGGACCACCATGTCGAACTCCTCCTCCTTGACCCCCTGGTCGACGGTGGAGTACCTGATGGTGACGTTCTTGGTGCTCTCGATCTCCCTCCCCACCGTGACGTAGCTTCTGATGAAGCGGACATCCGAGAGCTTTTCGGCCCTCTGGTGGAAGCGCTCGAAATCCTTGCCGTAAGCGCGGACGTCGTTGTGGAAGATGGTCGCCTGCAGGCTCGGGCTGTGGTCTTTGGCGAGGATCACCTGCTTTTGCGAGTAGGCGCAGCAGACGGCCGAGCAGTAGTTGTTGCCGCCCGGGGTCACCTGACGGGAGCCGACGCACTGGATCCAGGCGATCTTATGCGGGTGGGCCTTGTCCGAGGGGCGCAGCACCTCACCCTCGTAGGGGCCGGTGGCGCAGAGGATGCGCTCGAAGTCGAGGCTCGTGACCACGTTCTGCATGCGGCCGTAGCCGAAATCTCCCCGGAGTTTCGGGTCGAAGGTCGAGTAGCCCGGGGAAAGGAGGATGGCGCCGACCTCGATCTGGAAGGTCTCGGGCTTCTGGTGCAGGTCGATCGCGTTGGTCTTGCAGGCGCCGACGCAGATCTGGCACTTCCCTTCCTTCAGGTAGAGGCAGGTCTCCGGGTCGACGTAGGTGACCAGCGGCACCGCCTGCGAGAAGTAGATGTGCACCGCCTTGTTATCGGAGAGCTCCTGGTTGAACGGGTCCTTGATCTTCACGGGACAGTAGTCCACGCAGATGTTGCACCCGGTGCACTTCTCCTCCGAGATGTACCTAGGCTTCTTGGTGAGGGTCACCTTGAAGTCGCCCGCCTCGCCTTCGACGCGGTCGACCTCGGTGTAGGTGATGATCTCGATGTTCGGGTTTCTCGAGCACTCGATGAACTTCGGGCTCTCGATGCACATGGAACAGTCGTTGGTCGGGAAGGTCTTGTCCAACTGGGACATCTTGCCCCCGAGCGCCGGGGACTTGTCCACCAGGAAGACCCTGAAGCCGGAGTTGGCGAGATCGAGCGCGGCCTGAATACCGCTGATCCCTCCCCCCACGATGAGTACGTCGCCAATATTTCTCTCTGCGGTATTCATAGAAGTATTCCTTCCACTAGGGTTCGTTGCCTCAAATCACCTCGGCGATGATCTCCGTCAGGTCCTTCACCTCCAACTTCTCGTCGTCGGCCAGGTCGAGGCTCGAATCGGTGAAGTTGGTGATGCAGTAGGGACAGGAGGTGGCGAGCACCTCGGCTCCCACGTCCACCGCCTGCCTGAGCCTCAGGTCGGCGAAGCGCTCCTCTTTCGGGGTCTCCATCCAGATCCGGCCGCCGCCACCGCCGCAGCAAAGCGAGAACTCGCGGTTTTCGGCCATCTCGGCGAACTGGAGCCCCGGGACCCTTTTCAGCAGGTTCCTCGGCTCATCGTAGACGCCGTTGTGGCGCCCGAGGTAGCAGGGATCGTGATAGGTCACCTTCTTGGCGAACTCCCCCTTGATGGTGAGCCTGCCCGCCGCGATCAGCTCCTCGATGAACTGGGAGATGAAGACCACCTCGAAGTGCACCATGAACTCCGGGTACTCGTTCTTGAAGGTGTGGTAGCAGTGCGGCGAGGAGACGATCACCTTCTTCACGCCGCGGTCGATGAAGTTCCTGATGTTGTCCTTGGCGAGCTTCTTGAAGAGCTCCTCGTTGCCGGTCTTTCTGATGCTCTCGCCGCAGCAGCTCTCCTTGTCGCCGAGGATTCCGAACTTCACCCCCGCCTTGTTCAGGATCGTGGCGGTCGCCTGGGCGACCCTCCTCATCCGGGGGTCGTAGCTTAAGTAGCAGCCGGTGAAGTAGAGGGCTTCCATCCCCTCCTCGTACGGCTTCACCGGGAGATCCTTCGCCCACTCGCCCCTCTTCGCACGCTCGCCTCCGATGGAGTTACCCTCGCTGGTGAGGCTCGCCACTACGTTTCTGATGGTGGCCACGTGGCCGGGATAGACGTCGTACTCGGCCCCCATGGTGCGAAGGGCGACCCCCGCCTCGATCTGGTTCACCCCTCTAGGGCAGCGGGAGGGGCAGGTGCCGCAGGTACTGCAGCGCCAGATCTCTTCCTGCTCGATCTCGGTGAGGCCGAAGACACCCTGGCGCACCACCTTGCGCATGCTGAACTGCCGCACCCGGTTCCAAGGGCAGACCGAGTCGCACAGGCCGCACTGGTAGCAGTACTTGAGCGAGTCGCCCCCCTTCTCTTTGATGACATCTATGATCTCTTTGAATGGAGTCACGGTTTCCACGGTGCACCGTCCTTTCGCGTCAGCGTCCTTTGGTAATCTGGGCGACCGTGTCGAGGAGCTTCTCCTGGCCGAACCTTCTGACCAGCGACTCGAGACCGATCTCCAGCTCGCCCTGCTTCGTCTCCTCGGAGGGCTCCTCGATTTCCCGCTCCGTCACGGAGAGCGCGCCGACCAGGCACCACTTGACGCAGAGCGGTTCGGGCTCGCCGTCGCAGAGGTCGCACTTCAGGGGGAGCCCGGAATCCGGTTCCCTGAAGAGATCGCGCGAGGGGCAAGAGGTCCGGCAGAAGCCGCACTCGTCGTACTCCTTGCCGTCGATGATGAACTTGTCGCGCCCCATGCACTCGCTTTCGGTGTAGTCACCGGCGTAGAGCGGGATGTAGATGTCGCGAAGCGGATCGCGCACCACGCGCACCCTGGAGCGGGCCGGGTTGTTGCTGCTGTACTGCGGGGCCGCGTGGAAGGAGGAGCAGATCACCTCGCAGGCCCGGCAGCCGTTGCACTTGTCCGCATCGATGTTGATGGTTTTTATCGTTCTCTTTTTGGTCTCGGTGCTCACGGCTGTACCCCCCCGACGTTAAGTGTCTCCTGCTGACGCGGCGCCTGGGCTGCCTGTGCGCCGCCGTACACGCCGGTCCTTTCGAACTCGGCGGCGACGTAGCCAAGCCCCAGTTCCTCGAGGGTCTCCTTGGTCGGGATGCCGTCCTCGTTCCACCCCTTCAGCTTGTAGTACGAGTCGAGGAGATCCTTCTCCAGCTCGGGGAACCTGTTCTTCCAGTGATTCGCCGGCGGCTGCTCGTCCGCCCTTCTCATGCCGCGGCGGATGTTGTTGGCGCGGACCAGGGTGCGGTAGCGCTTGGCCGCCTTCTTGAGCTTCTCCTCGTCCATCTCGATGCCCGCACCGGCCGAGATGAATTTCGGGTAGTTATGGATGTGGTACGGCGGTTTGAGCGGGAAGGAGGAGAGACCCGCGCACTGGCCGAGCGCGTCGTCTATGTAGTGCATCATCTCCTGCCAGTCGACGATGTCGCAGCACATGTCCACGGTCGGGAAGTGCGGCATCGACTTCTCGCCGCGCGGCTCCCACTGAAGGAAGATGTCCTTGAACTTGTCGTCCGGCACCTGGACCCAGTCCTTCACGAAGGCCTCGCGCTGCTCCATGGTGGGATACGGCGCCTGCGGGAACTGCCCCTCGATCTGGGTGATGTTGATCTTCTCCCCGGTGCAGTACATGAGGTAGTAGATGGGGTTCAGCATGGAGAGCTTCAAGGGAAGCTGCTCGTGCTTCTTGATGTTGTTGTGGGCGAAATCCTCGGCGCCGTTGCCGATCTCTTGCGCGGCCCAGTAGGTGCCGTTGGCGAGAACATTGCCGATCCCCTCGCGGTTCACGATCTTGTCGAGGAGGTAGAAGAACCTCCCCTCGTTGTCCTCCGGCATCCCGGGGAAGTCGGAGTCCTTCAGGATCCCCTTCTCAAGGAGTTCGAGGGCGAAGGCCATGACCTGCGGGGCGGAGAAGCCGTCCAGGCCGTACTCGGTCGCCTTCTGCGCGATCCTGAGGCCGAAATCGAGGTCGGAGTAGGCGGCCATGGTGTAGGTGAGCTTGGTGAAGCACTTCATCATGTAGGTCGGGAGCCCCTCCATCGAGATGGTGGCGCCGCACTTCATGGGACAGTTGTAACAGCTGATGAGCCTCGTCCTCGCCTTCTCCATGGTCTCGCCCCAGGACTTGTCGACCTCCTCGGTCCAGAAGTCCTTGCGGCGGGTGCGAGCGTTGCCCCAGTTGAAGTTCTCGGTGTGCCACTTCTCGTCGTGCACCTTCATCTCCTGCGGGCTGCCAAGCCCGGCCAGGATCGGCATCACGTCGGGGATCGGGTTATCCTCGCGGTGCTTGATGTAGTCGAGCACCTCGCTGCAAAGATCCATGTACTCCTGGGGCTTCGCGACGACGACGTCCTTCGTGCCGCGCACGACCACCGCCTTCACACCCTTGTCACCCATCACGGCGCCGATGCCGCCGCGCGAGGCGGAGGATCTGCCCTGCTCGATGGAGGCGTAGAAGACCCG
The DNA here is from genome assembly GCF_004917065.1 of Geomonas ferrireducens. Lineage (NCBI taxonomy): Bacteria > Pseudomonadati > Thermodesulfobacteriota > Desulfuromonadia > Geobacterales > Geobacteraceae > Geomonas > Geomonas ferrireducens. Next base: position 848,515 of record NZ_SSYA01000003.1, on the reverse strand, counting down.
GTTCTCACCGGCGAGGCCGATGGCCGCCACCTGGGCGCGCGGCTCGTTCAGCTCCTTCTTGATGATCTCGGCGGTCTCGATCGCCCCCTTCCCCTTCAGGTGGGAGGCGTCACGGATCTCGACCTTGTCGTTGTTGATGTAGAGATAGACGAGGTCTTTGGACTTGCCGCGCAAGACCACCTTGTCGTATCCCGCGTACTTGAGCTCCGGCGCCCAGAAGCCCCCCATCATGGAGAAGGCCATCAGCTTCGTCTGCGGAGAGATCGTCGAGACGATGGTGCGGTTGCAACCGGTGGCGGGCGTTCCGCACAGAAGCCCGGCGGCGAAGATCAAAAGGTTGTCCGGCGAAAAGGGATCGACATCGGCGGGGACCCTGTCCCACAGCATCTTGGCGTTGGTGCCGAGGCCGCCGAGGTAGAGCTCGGTATCCCTCGGGTCGGTCGCCACCCGTTCGATGTTCCCCTTGGTCAGATCGACTTCCAGCACATATCCTGTCTCTGCATACCTCATAGTGTTACCCCTTGGTTGGTTACCTTAAGTTCGGGCTCCGACGATCGGGACCGGTGACGGGGGAAGCCCCCGTCCAGTGCGCTACTTGGCCGCCTGCGGCATGAGACTGTCCACCAGCTGCTCGGTCCACGGGGTGCCGACGGCGAGCCCCTGGCGCAGCTTCACGAAATCGATCTCGCGGCCGGTCTCCTTGGTCCCCTCGTTGAAGGCCCTGAAGCCGGTCCTCGCCTCGTTCATCATGTTGAGGGCAAGCCATGCCCTGGAGTTTTCCTTGTTCTGGTTCCAGGCGTTCAGCTTCGGCTTTCTCAGCTCCTCGAGGCTCTTGGTCATGCACTCGGGGAAGGTGTCGAGGAGTTTCGCGCAGAGTTCCTCGACCTTCTGGTCGAGAAGCGAGAGGTCGATCTCGCCTTCCTTGATCAGCGCCTGCCCTTCCTTGAACTGGGAACCGGTCCTGAACTCGCCGTGCACGACGCGGCCGTACTCGTCGATGAAGCGGTCGGTGACCACGGTCGGGTTCGCGACGAACTTGCCGTCGATCTTCAGCGCCGGAACCGCGTCGGCGATAATGCCGAGGCGCGCGGCCTTGTGCGCCGAGAACGGCTCGCACAGGGTGCCGGAGACCATCGCCTGCTCGCAGCCGATCATGACCGGGAGGAAGTCGGTGGCGCCGCCGATGGCTGCCGAGCCGTGTTTCGGGCCCGCCTGGCCGAAGTTGGCGAGGTCGTGGGCGACGGAGAAGTCACAGGCCATGCCGATCTCCTGGCCGCCGCCGATCCTCATGCCGTTCACGCGGCAGATGACCGGCTTGTCGCAGCCGAGAATCGCGGAGACCATGTCGTTGAAAAGGCGCATGTACTGGCGGTATTCCTGCGGGTTACCGGCGTAGTACTCAGCGTATTCCTTGGTGTTGCCGCCGGTGCAGAAGGCCTTCTCGCCAACCCCGGTGAAGACCACCGCGTTCACCTGGCGGTCGACCGAGGCGCGACGGAAGGCGAGGATGGTGGCCTTGACCATGTCCGTGGTGTAGGAGTTGAACTGCTTGGGGTTGTTGAAGATGATCCAGGCGTTGTACAGGCCGTCCACCACGCTGCCGTCGCGGCGTTTGGCAGGGCGCTTCTCGTACTTGACCATCCCGTCGCACAGGCTCTCCACCTCGCGGTCGATCAGGTTGTGGTCGATGAGATGGGACGGTGCGGTCGTCTTTATGATTTCGTCTGTAGTTGCCACGGCTTCCCCCTTTGCTTGTCTGTTTTGTTTTTAGTGTGTTCGGATCGCCTTAACTTGTATTACGGTACCTCAATACGATTTTATGATCAAAAAAAAAGACTACGTTTTACGAAAAGACTATGTCATCCATCGAAAGGTAGCCTGCGTGATCGACTACCACATCAGGCGCTCCCGCTTTCAGCACTTCGCGCACGTCGTGCGGGATCCCCTTTTTCTCCATGGTCGCGGCATCCACCACGACTCGAACCGTCTCCGCCGAAGCGATCACCGCGTCGGTGCCCGCGATGCGGAAGTCGGTGGTGATGGTGACCGAGCTGCGCCCCAGCTGCTTTACCGAGACCGACACCTCCAAAACCTCATCGTACCTGGCCGGAGCGTGCCACTTCATCTCCTGCTTCACCACCTTATAGTCGAGATCGCCGTGCAAGAGGTCCCGGCCTGGCAGGGCCCGCAGGAACTCGGTGGTGGCGACGCTGACGTAGTTTCCGTAGTTGGCGTTGTACACGACCTTCTGCGCATCGCATTCGTAGTAGCGCACCCTCATGTAGTAACGGAAACTATCAGTCATCGGAAACCTCGCTCTCGTCTACAAATATCAGAACAACGTTTCAGTGATTAAATTGGTATCACTATACCAAATTAGTGTCAAGATCTTTTTTGCTTCCCACTGCTATTTTTCCCCGGGCACTTGCCATACCTTGGTATTTATGGTACTAAATTACCACTTTAATATTCTCTGCCGCTTGGCAGACACCTCATCCTGATCGTGCCACCCGATTTGTCGGCGCGATCACAAGCGAGAAAACATGGACCAGCAAATAAGCATTGAAGATGCCGTGCAGGGCGACCTGGAGGCGGTCATCGCCTTAGACCGCGCCGGGTTGAAGGAAGACAAGATCGGCTACTGGCGCGGCGTGTTCCAACGCTACGTCGAAAGCGGCCGCAACGACCGGGTGTTCCTGGTGGCCAAGCAGGGGGGTACCCCCGTCGGGTTCATCATCGGCGAAGTCCGCGCCTGGGAATTCGGCTCCCCTCCCTGCGGCTGGGTCTTCGCGCTCACCGTTTCCCCTTCCGTCCGCGAAGGGGGCATCGGCAAGAAGATGTTCGACGAGATCTGCGCGCGCCTCAAAGAGGCCGGGGTCTCAACGGTCCGGACCATGGTGGATATCGACAGCAAGCTCACCCTCTCCTTCTTCCGCGGCATGGGGATGCGCACCGGCCGCTACATCGAACTGGAAAAGCAAATCGACTAGGGGCGCCCGAGCGCCCCACTGGAGCAAGCAATCATGAAGCTGAACAAGGCAAGTCTCTTCGGGCTTATTTCCGTGCTGGAGCTGGCAAGCGAGCCGGAGCGGCAGCTTTCCACCGCCGACATCGCCGACAAGTACGGCATCTCCTCGCACCACCTGGCCAAGGTGATGCGCAACCTGGTGCACGAGGGGGTGGTGCAGGCGATGCGCGGCGTCGGCGGCGGCTACCGCTTCGCGGGAAACGTGAACCGCACCACGCTGCTCGACATCATAAAGCTCTTCGAGACGATGGAATCCGACCTCGACATGCCGCACTGGAACAAGGCGGCCGATCCCGTCGTCGAGGAGTTGCATGCGATCACCAACGAGATCGACACGGTGACCCGGGCCATCCTCGACACCATCACCCTCGCCACCGCCCTCAAAAACACCCGCCTGCGCGCCGAACTCGCCTCCCAGAAGGAAGCTCCCAAAAGCTGACCCCCCGGCCGCCTGCAAAAGGGCCAGTTTCCAACGCACCTCGCTCGGCGCTCCTCCCCCCGGAGGGGGGAGGCTGGGAGGGGGGAAGCCGGTCTAGATGCTGCGCTCCCCCCCCTAGCCCTCCCCCTCCGGGGGAGGGGATCCTTCACCTGAGGCCTCCAACTAAAAGGAAGCCTCTTTCCGCCAAACTAAATCCTGTTCATCTTCCTCGCGGCTTCCATCAGCTCGCCGCGGAAATCCGGGTGCGCCACGTTGATCAGGTTCATGGCCCGCTGCTTCGCGGTCTGCCCGCGCAGCTTCGCCACGCCGAACTCCGTCACCACGTGGTCGACGTCGTTCTTGCTGGTCGTCACCGACGACCCCGGCGTGAGGGTCGGTACGATGCAGGAGACGGTCCCTTTCTTAGCGGTTGACGCCGTCGCGATGAAGGCCCTGCCGCCGCGCGAACGGTTCGCGCCGCGCGCGAAGTCCGCCTGCCCGCCGGTGCCGCTCCACTGCAGGTGCCCGAAGGACTCGGAACAGCACTGTCCCAAAAGGTCGACCTGTATGGTGGCGTTGATGGCCACCACGTTGTCGATGGAGCCGATCACGGCCGGGTCGTTCACGTAGTCGACCGGATGCATCTCGATCATCGGGTTCTCGTTCATGAAGTCGAAGAGCCGCTTGGTGCCAAGGGCGAAGGTGGCTAGAGCCTTGCCGCGATGGATGTTCTTCCTGGAGTTATTCACCGCACCGGAGAGCATCAGGTCGACGATGCCGTCCGACATGAGCTCGGTGTGGATACCCAGGTCCTTCTTGTGCAGTAGCGCTCGCGTAACGGCGTTGGGGATGCCGCCCCAGCCGAGTTGCAGACAGGAGCCGTCCGGGATCATCTCCGCGAGATACCCGCCGATCGCCTCCTCAACCGGGGAGACCTCGGGGATCTGCAACTCCTTCAGAGGCTCGTCGCACTCGATGATGTGATCCACCTCCGAGATGTGGATGTGGCAGTTGCCGTGGGTGCGGGGGGCATGCGGATTCACCTGCACCACCACCTTATCGGCCTTCTTCACCGCCTCCATCGTGTACCCCACCGAGAGACTACAGGTGAAGTAGCCGAACTCGTCCATCGGCGAGACAACGGTACCGGCCACGTCCACCGGCCAGTATTCCCTCAGGAGCTTCGGCACCTCGTGGAAATGGTTCGGCACGAAGTCCGCCCACCCCTTCTGCACCGCCTCACGGGAAACGTGACTGGTGAACCAGGCGTTCACCTTGATGTGCGGCACCGAATCCTCGGTGAAGTAGTCGGGACAGAGGTGATGCTGCTGGTTCACCACCACCCCTTCGAGCTCGCGCTTGCGCGCCGCCAGCGCTTTCACGAAAAGGGTCGGCTCCCCCACGCCGAGCGGGAAACAGAGGTGATCTCCTGATCTAACGACCGAGGCTGCCTCAGCGGGCGTACAACGTTTCTGACGGTATTCCTGTTCAAAACTACTTTTTGCCAGAGCGATACTCTTCACGGGTGGTACCTCCATCCTTTAGGGTTGAACGTCCTGACGACAGGCTCGTGTTTGTGACGGAGATATAGCAACGGCAATACCAAAAGCCGTCTTTTCTGACGAAAGTCATTTATTTTTATCGCAAGTGCGCAACATACAACAAAACAGTGTTCGTATATTTTCACAACAACCTCGAACGGCCATGGAGGGGCATGTAAATATCCGTTGACACCGACAGGAGACAGTATCCTTAAAACAGTGCAAAAACTAGCACTTAGCGAGATATACACACCACCTTTAATTATTATCCAATTTGTTTACACTATCACCCCACTGTCATGCACGGTGAAAAGTCCGGCAAAGATACGTACTGAAACGGTTATGAAATAACGATGAGCAAAACAAGGTTTTTGGCTAAGAGGGGATTTATACAGGTAAGACGGAGGGGAACGGATGTGGGAAAGCTGAGCTCGGGTCAGTGATCCTCGCCGGGATCGGCGCCGTACTTGTGCAGTTTCTTGTAGAGCCACTGCCGGGAGATGCCCAGCAGGTCAGCAGCGTGGAGTTTGTTGCCGTGGCTCGCCTCGATGGCGGCTTCCACAAGCAGTTTCTCGAACTCATCCACGATCTCCGAGAGCGGCGCGGACCCGAGCCTCTGCCGGATGTACCCACCGATGTCCTGCGCAGCGGAAGCTTCTATCCCGGAATCGGTGTGCATCCTTGAGAGTTGTTCCGGCAGGTGATCGCGCAGGATCAGGGGGCCGGTGACAAGGTTGAAGGCGCTTTCTATGACGTTACGTAGCTCCCTCACGTTGCCGGGCCAGTCGTAGCGCATGATGATTTCCCTCGCCTCGAGGCTCAGCCCCTGCACCTCCAGCCCGAACTCCTCGTTGAACTGCTGGATGAAGTTCATGGTGAGAGGGCGGATGTCCTCCTTGCGCTCCCTAAGGGACGGGATGCTGAGGGTTACCACCTTAAGGCGGTAATAGAGGTCCTGCCGGAACTTCCCCTCGCGCACCAGGTGCTCAAGGTTGCAGTTGGTGGCGGCTACCACCCTCACGTCGACCATCTTTGGGGCGCCCCCGCCGAGCGGGGTCAGTTCCCGCTCCTGGAGGACGCGCAGCATCTTCGCCTGCATGTAGAGAGGCATGTCGCCTATCTCGTCCAGGAAGATCGTGCCGAGGTGCGCCTGCTCGAACTTGCCCAGCTGGCCGCCTTTCCTGGCGCCCGTGAAGGCCCCCTCGGAGTAGCCGAACAGCTCCGATTCGAGGAGGTGCTCGGGTATCGCGGCACAGTTCACCTTGACGAACTGTGCATAGCGCCGGTTGCTAGCAGCATGGATCGCGTGCGCGAAGAGTTCTTTCCCGGTACCGCTATCCCCCAGCAAAAGGACGTTGGAGTTCTTCGCCGCCACGCGCAGCAGGGATTCCTTGAGATCGAGGATCTTCTTGCTCTGGCCGACAATGCTGTTCACGTCGTAGCGTGAACTGGTTTCTTTTCTCGTCACGCTACCGGCCAGCGCACGCGTCTCCGGGGCCGCCTGCAGCCGGTTCGCGATCAGGGTGATCTCACGGATGTCCTTGAAGAGGATCTTGCCGATCCCCCCCACCACCTTCCCGTCCTTCTGGATGGGATAGAGGGAGGCGTACACCTGTTTGCCGTTCAGGTAGTGTGTGATGCCTATCTGCGGGGACGCTGTCTCCATCACGCCGGGAAGGCGCGACGGCTGCGAGTTGGGATAGGCTTCGTCGAGGTGCCTGCCTATCATGGCGTGGGGAGTCGTATCGAGGAGTTCCGCGAAGGCCTGGTTGACCATGACGATGATACCGGCACGGTCACAGATGACGATCCCGTCGTAGTTGAGGTCGAGGTAGGCACCCGCTGACTGGAGCAATTCCTTCAGGTCCACCTGGGAGTCGTGCACCTCCGGCAAAACCCGCTGCAGCGAGAGCACCCCACCGACTACCTGATCGGACTCGACGGTCGGGAGGTAATCGCAAAGGATCCGGCGTCCTTTGACCGCGATCGGTTGACCGTTGAAGACGGTGCCGCTCTTCATGAGGGCGCCGAGATCCGCCAGATCGGCGATCTCGTCCAGCCTGCGCCCAAGCAGAGTATGTGGCGCGGCGCCGAGCATGGCGCCGGCGGCCTCGTCCAGCGAGACGACGCAGAGCTGTGCATCGAGGTGCAGGATCCCCGAAGGGGCCCAATCGTCAACGGAGTTGCCTGCAGCCGGTCCGGCTATGTCGATGGCCTGGTCCATATTCCCTTTCCCCGCTTATGCTAAAGGGCAAGAAGAGTCGCCCGGGGCTGCGAGAAAATCTCGACCGCACGGCAAGGCGAACGCATTGTGTATACGAAATATCACATACGTATGTCAACCTTCTTGACCAAAAGGGTCAGGTCGCGCCAACCAGATCCAGCCGGTCAGGATGAGAATAAGCCTCGAAGCGATCGGCCTTGACGTAGCCGATGACGGTCACCCCGGCCTCCTCCGCCATCCGGACCGCCGTCGATGTCGGGGAGGTGCGGGAGGCCACCAGACCGATGCCGAGCAGTGCCGCCTTCGCCACAAGCTCGGTGGAGATCCGCCCGGAGGTGACGAGCATCATCCCCTTCAGATCGACCCCCTTTAAAAGCGCCTCGCCTGCGATCCGGTCAATGGTGTTGTGACGCCCCAGGTCCTCGGAAAAAAGGGCCACGCTCCCGTCCCCCACCGCCGCGGAATGTATGCCGCCGTGGCTTTGGTAGGCGCCAGCTTTTTGCGCAAGGGCGTCCATCATTGCGAAAACCGCCGCGGGGCGGTAGCTCTTCCCGGCGGTCCCTTCGGGGTTCACCTGGCGCGCCTTCGGGATGGTGAAGCTGATCCCGGTCCCACACCCTGAGGTGAGCACCGGTTTGAGGCTCTCCGGGAGCTCCCCCCGGATCTCGACTTTGGCCATGCCGAAATCGCTGCAAACCGAGAGGAGATGAAAGTCCTCCACCGACTGGACGAGTCCCTGCATGCGCAAAAATCCCGCCACCAGGAAACGGAGGTCGTGCGGAGAGGCGATCAGCGTCGCGAGCTCCCTTCCGTTCACGTTGAGGACGACCGGGACCTCCTCGACCACCTCGCGCTCCCGCGCCGACAACGTCCCCTTTTCATACCTGTAGACCCACGTCATGGTTCCTCCGCCGCAGTCGTTACTCGCACCCCATCTTCGTCAGCCGCCTATGGCGGACATGTGGAAGGAAACGGGAGGGAAAGAGGCGCGGCTCCCCCTCATCTCGTGTCCCGCAGGCTTAGCCAGCGCGAGGTTTCGTATTTCCCGCCTGAGCAAGGCGTCGGTTCCGCTCTCCAGGGCGGGTCTCAAGTCGACCCCTTCCCCGGAGAAAAGACATCCCCGCGCCACTCCCGACGCAGTTACCCTCAGCCGGTTGCACCCGTCGCAAAAATGCCCGGTCATGGCGGAGATGATCCCGAGCGTACCCGGCGCTCCGCGCACCTTGAAATTGCTCGCCGGGCCGGAGTGCTCGGTCGGCGCCACCTTCTCGATCAGGTGGCGCTGCGCGATCCGCTCGATGACCTCGGAGCCGGGGATGGAAAGGGCGCGCCAGTTGCCAGAGTGGCCTGTCGGCATGTACTCGATGAACCGGACGTTGTAGGCGCGTTCCCTGGTTAGTTCCACGAAGTCCATGATCTCGCTGTCGTTTACGCCCCGCATCAGCACCACGTTGATCTTGTGCGGCGGGAAGCCCGCCTTTTCCGCCGCTTCGATGCCGGAAAGGGCGTCGGAGAGCCGTCCGCCGCGGGTGATCCTCGCGTAGGTTTCGGGCTTCAAGGAGTCGAGGCTGATATTGAGCCGCTGCACCCCTGCCTCTCTGAGTTCCTTGGCCATCTCACCCAGGTAGGTGCCGTTCGTGGTAAGCACCAGTTCCTTCAGATCGGGGAGCCGCGAAAGGTTCGAGAGGAAGGGAAGAATCCCCTTGCGCACCAGGGGTTCGCCGCCGGTCACCCGTATCTTCCGGATTCCGGCGAGAACCGCCTGTTCCGAAATTCTCAGGAGGTCCTCAAAGGAAAGGATCCCGTCTTGCGGGAGCAGTTGCACCCCTTTGGCGGGCATGCAGTAACGGCAGCGCAGGTTGCAGCGGTCCGTCACCGAGAGCCGTAGATAGTTGATGCGCCTGCCGTAGGAATCGATCAGAGACATGCCGTGCTCCTTCCGGACTTACAACTTGAGAATCCGGGCCGCGTTTCCGCCGAGGATCGCCGCGACACCGTCGGCAGGCAGCGGCAGTTCCGCGATCGCATCCATGTTGTGACGGATGCGCGGCATGCCGGGCCAGTCGCTGCCGAAGATGGTCTTGTCCGTGTTGCGTGCGAGCTCGGGGAAATAGGTCAAAAGCTTCACCGGGGGAAGCCCGGAAAGCTCCATGTAGACGTTTTTATGCAGCTTGGAGAGGAAGAAGGCGCGGTCGTACCAGAAGCCACGTCCGGAATGGGCCATGACTAGGGGAAGGTCCGGGAAGTCGACCGCCACGTCGTCCAGGTGCAGGGGGTTCGCGTACTTGAGCCGCGTCTGCTTGAAGACGGAGGAACCGGTATGGATCAGGACGGGGATGCCGAGTTCCTGCGCGACCTGGTACAGGGGGTACATCCTCGGCTCGTTCAGGTAGTAGTGCTGATAGCTGGGATAGAGCTTTATGCCGCGGAAACCTTCTTTTTCCACCTTGCGGCGCAGCTCCCCCCCAGGTCCGTGTGCAGGTACGGGTTCAGGTCGCAAAAAGGAATCAGCCTCTTCCTACCGCGGCAAAACTCGCGCACCTGGTCGTTGCTGCAAACGCCGGTAGTGACGGGGTTCAACTCGGCGAGGAGGCAGGCGTAATCCACCCCCTCCTCCTCGAGGAGCGTTTCGAAGGCGCCGGGGTCGCTGTAGCGGGCGACGTAATCCTCGTAATCAACCGGGTGCGACAGCCGCATCCAATCCACCACCCAGGGGTGCAGAGAGCCGTCGTACGAGGCGAGGTGCACGTGAAAATCGATCCTCAAAGGCCGCGGTTTCTGTTCCCCTGGCGCCGTCATGGCTGCCTCCTTACCTTCAGACCCGCTCCACGATGGTGGCGATCCCCTGCCCGAGGCCGATGCAGAGCGAGGCGATGCCGTAGCGCGAGCCGCGCCTTCTCATCTCGTGCACGAGCGTCGCCGTGATGCGCGCGCCGGTGGAGCCGAGCGGATGGCCGATGGCGATGGAGCCGCCGTTGACGTTGACCTTCTCCGGGTCGATGCCGAGCTCCCTTAAGCAGGGGATGGCCTGGGCGGCGAACGCCTCGTTTATCTCGAAGAGATCGATGTCGTCGATGGAGAGCCCCGCGCGCTCGAGCGCCTTGCGAATGGCCGGGATGGGACCCAACCCCATGTAGGAGGGATCGCAGCCAGCCACGGCGCTCGCCACCACCCGCGCCATGGGGCGGTATCCCAGAGCACGGGCGCGTTCGGCTTCCATGAGAAGGACCGCGGCGGCCCCGTCGTTGATGCCGCTTGAGTTCCCGGCGGTGACGCTACCTTCCTTCTTGAAGGCGGCAGGGAGCTTCCCGAGCTGTTCGATGGTCACCTCCGGGCGTGGGAACTCGTCACGGTCCACGATAATCGGCTCCCCTTTTCTTTGCGGGACGGGAACCGGCACCAGCTCGTCGGCGAACTTACCGGCCGCCTGCGCCGCGCTCCACTTCCTCTGGGTCGCAAGAGCGAACTCGTCCTGCTCTTCCCGGGTGATCCCGTAGCGCTGCGCCACGTTCTCCGCTGTGTCTCCCATCGCCTCCTTCGCGTACGGCTCGGTCATCCGGGGATTCACGAAGCGCCAGCCGATGGTCGAGTCGAAAATCTTCATGTCGCGGGAGAACGGGGAGCCAGCCTTGGCGAAGACGAAGGGGGCGCGGGTCATCGACTCGACGCCTCCGGCGATGAAGACGTCCCCCTCCCCCGCCTTGATGGCGAGCGCCGCCGCGTTGACCGCGTTCAGCCCAGAGCCGCAGAGGCGGTTTATGGTCTGGCCGCCGACGCTGTGCGGCAGCCCGGCGAGGAGCCCCGCCATGCGCGCCACGTTGCGGTTGTCCTCGCCCGCCTGGTTGGTGCATCCGAGGATCACGTCCTCGATGAGGGAAGCATCGAGCCGGTTGCGCTCTACCAGTTCCGAAATGCAAAGCGCCGCCAGGTCGTCCGGCCTAACCTTTCCCAAAGCGCCGCCGAATTTCCCAACCGGCGTCCGCACCGCATCGATTATCACCGCTTCACGCACATGAACCTCCATGCCCACCGCCGCAGCGTCAGGCCTGATTTTAGTAGAACCTAAAAGCATTAACGCAAAGGCGCAAAGGCGCGGAGGCGCTAAGAAAGCATTTAGGGCAAAGCCCTTCCGTACAAGGTTTTCACCGCGTCTTCGCGGCTTTGCGTCTCCGCGTTAAAGCCTTAGGGTTCTCAGATGTACTGCCCGGAATCCACCCTTATCACCTCGCCGGTTATCTTGCCGGCCGCGTCCGAAAGAAGGAACGCGACCGCGTTGGCGATGTCCTCCGGCCTCGCGAGATCCGGGAGCAGGCACTCGTTTCTCGCCTTGTCGAGGATCTCCGCGGGGAGAGCGAGCGCCATGTCGGTAAGCACCATGCCAGGCGCCACCGCGTTCACGGTGACCCCTTTCGGCCCGAGCTCGCGGGCGAGGGTCTTGGTGAGACCTATGAGACCAGCCTTGGAGGCGGCGTAGTTGGCCTGGCCGAACTTGCCGCGGATGCCGTTGATCGAGGTGATGTTCACGATGCGACCGTAGCCCGCGTCCCTCATGCCGGGGGCGAAGGCCCTGACCACGTTGAAGGCGCCCGTCAGGTTGACCCCGAGGACGGACTGCCACTCGTCGTCGGACATTTTCAGGACGCTGCGGTCGCGGGTGATGCCCGCGTTGTTGACCAGAAGGGTCACCTGTTCCGGGATGGTGGCGACGGCGGCCGAGACGCTCGCGGGGTCGGTGATGTCGACCTTGTGGAACTGGTAGCCGCCTCCCCCTTCCCCCTCGGCCACGTCGAAGACATGCACCTTAGCGCCGTGCGCCAGGAGCGTGCGGGTGATGGAAAGCCCCAGTCCGCGCGCGCCACCGGTGACCACCGCGGTCCGTCCCTCGAAATTCAGAAAGCTGCTCATGTCGCCCCCTCTAAAGCAGTTGGATAGAACTCCCCCAGCCGGTCGTGCTCCCTCAAAGGGGCAACCTTGGCGTCACGTCCCCCCCTTTGCGAAGGGGGAGCCTGCCCCCCGTAGCCTTGGCGCAGGGGGGACAGGGGGGATTTGATTTGTTGTGCTTTCTACAACCGCCCCCACCTGTACACGAAGAAGAATCCGCGTCACATTTGCCCCTCATCCTTGAAAGCTAAAAGGCAAATCCCCTCTGTCCCCCCTTCGCAAGGGGGGGGGACGCTGGGCTCGTGCAGCGCTTAGTTGACTGCTGTACTCCGCGATTCCCGGTTTTCCCCCGAAGAACCTACGCAAAAAGGGGGGGGGGGACGCGAGTTCTCATGCAGCGCTTCGTGGTCACAGATGGATTTTTTGGACTCAGGGGGATTGCCGCCTGTCCGAGAGAACGGCAATCCCCCCTCCCCCCTTGCGGGGGGTGAGTACGTTATCGCACGGCTAACGGTCGAGCCAGGTCGGCTGACGTTTCTCGACGAAGGCCATGAGCCCCTCGACCGAGTCGTGCGTCTTCATCATCTCTTCAAGGTACAGCTTCTCCACGAACTCGATCTTCGCCCTGACCCGCTGCGCGAACTGGGTGCGGGCGGCCTTGACGGCGAAGCGCAGGGTGCTCGCGCTCACGGAGGCGAGATGCTTGTCGAAGTAGTCGTAGGCCGCCTGGTCCGGGTCCTCCGCAACTACCGACACAAGACCCATGAGGAGGGCCTCCTCGGCGCTCACACTGCGGCCCGAAAAGAGGAGATCCTCCGCCTGCGCCTGCCCGATCCGCTCCGGCAGCAGGCAGGAGGCGGCGGGTGCGAAGACAGCGAGCTTGATCTCGGGCTGCCCGAGTTGCGCGTTCGGTGCGGCAAAGATGAAGTTGCCCGCAGCGACCACCTCAAGCCCGCCGCCCAGGCACTGTCCGCGCACCGCGACCAGCACCGGAACCGGGCTCTCCACGAGCCTCAGCACTAGCGCGTGCAGCGATTTGAGCATCTGGGCGCAGGAGTCCGGCATGTGCTCGTCGACGCTCGCCCCGAAGCTGAAGTGCGACCCCTCGGCCGCAAGGAGCACGGCTCTAAGCTCCGGACGGGCGAGGTGTTCGTCAAGGGCGCCCTGCAACGCGGCGATCATGGCCGCGTCGACTATGTTCGCCTTGGGACGCGCGAGGGTGAGTTTAAGCAGGCGGCCATCGCGCTCGAGGCTCACCTTGAGCGGGGAGTTGACCTGTGCCGTCGCGTTCTGTGCTGCTGCCGCGGCTTCGCTCATCACGCACCTCCCTGCGCGCCCGGAACCAGGATGGCGCGCCTTGTGAGCTTGTGGGCATGGGCCGAGGCGAAGACCTCGTTGATGTTGTCCAGGGGGTGCTTCTCGATGAAGGGGGCGAGGTTCACCTTGCCGTCCAGGACGAGGTCGAGCGCCGCCGGATAGAGTTCGGTGAGGCATCCCCAGTTCCCGAGCGCCCGCGCATGGAAGGCCATCAGGTTGGAGAGGCGCAGCTCGATCTTGTCCATGGTGAAGCCAACCACGGAGAGGGTCGCGCCGTAGGTCAGCAGACCGAAGGCGGTATCCTGGCCTGGAGCGCTCCCCGAGCATTCGAAGATCTTCCAGCAGGTCTCCTTGAGCCCCTTCTCCTTCACGAAGGTGTTGATCGCCTTCTTGAGCTCTTTGCCCTGGATCTCGCGGGAGTTCAGGGTGAGCGCCGCGCCATGCTTGGCCATGTTGTCCAGCTTCGCCTGGTCGACGTCGATGGCGATGACGGTTGCGCCGAGCGCGTTGGCCACCTGGACCGCGTAGCCCCCCACCCCGCCGATGCCGATGACGATGGCTACGTCACCCGGTTTCACCTCGGCCTGGACCGCGGCTTGGTAGGGCGTCGTCACAGCGTCGGCCACGACCGAGATGTCGGCCAGGTTGAGACCGGCCGCGGCGAGGCGTTTCTCGTCCACCGGGCAGAGCGTCTTCGCCGGAACGACGATGTGCGAGGCGAACCCGCCGTGGATGTCGTTACCCGGCATCTGCTGGGCGCGGCAGATGGTGCCGTGGCTTGAAAGACAGAGGTCGCACTCGCCGCAAGGCATGACCGCCGGGATCAGGACGGCCTTCCCCGCCCAGGCGCCGGCGCCCTCCCCGGTCGCCACCACGCGGCCGCTGATCTCATGCCCCAGCGTGAGCGGAGCGGGATGGTTGAAACGGACACCGCTGTAGTAGAAGCCGAGATCGGTGTGGCAGACGCCGCAACCGGCAACCTCGACCACGACCTCGCCTGCTCCGGGGGTCGGGGTGAATTCGCTCTTCGCCATAGGTTCACCAACGGCCGTCATGGACCAGCGATACGCTTGCTTGGACATAAAACCTCCTCCTTCGTTAATGGCTGACAGGACCGAGCCAAATCAGCAAAACTTTGTTTTGTGTAAATAGGTACCACAATACCATTTTACCTGTCAAGCGGAATTGGTTTTTTTTTCTAGCAGAGGACCATAGTGGAGCCTAATCGGAATAAGAGGCTGAAACTGCACAAATTAAACGCTTAGAGAGCAGGACACTCCGTCGGAGACGGTTATGGAGGAAACGACGACGACGTAAAACAATAACGCCGTTACCAGATAAGCCGCCTCATGCCTCAAAGCGGTACTCCATGTGAAAGTTGCCGCTTTCCTGGGAAAGGGCCAGCGAATGCCCGAGCTCGCGGTGGTAACGGAGCATCGCCTCGTTTGTCGGCAGGATCTCGGCCTGAAATCCCTCAACACCGCGCCCCCTGGCGTACTTTTCCAGGCGGCGCATGAGATGACGGGCGACACCCAGGCGGCGGAAGCCGTCGTTCACGACCACGGCGGTCTCCGCCATCCCGCTTCGGGGATTCACCGCGTAGCGCGCCACCGCCACCATCCTCTCCACCCCCTCCTCCCGCTCAAAGGCCGCCAGCGCCATCCGACTGTCGTAATCGATGCAGACAAGCTTCGCCGCCTCGCGGTGGGCCATCCGGACCTTGCTGCCGAAGAACCGGTTGTACACGCTCTCTGGGTCGAGACTGTAGAAGAACTCCTGCAGGAGGCGTTCGTCCACCGCCTTCAGCGGGCGCACCAGAAGCTCCACCCCCTTGAACGAGCGCGACTCCTCGTAGTCACGCGGGTAACGGTCGAGCGCCTGCTGCCACACCTGTTCGTCCTCGTATACGTAGTGCTTCTTCTTGACGAAATCGAGCAAATCCCTGCGGTAATCGGGGTGGGCGATGGAGATGAGGGCGAGGGCGCGCTCCCGGATCGTCTTGCCGTGCAGATAGGCGATGCCGTATTCCGACACCACGTAATGCGCGTCGCCTCGGCTCGTCACCACCCCGGTTCCGTCGTCGATGCGCGCCACGATGCGGCTTACGCCAAGTTCCCCGGCCGTGCTCCGGATCGCGATGACCGGCTTGCCGCCGCGGCTCATGGCCGCCCCGCGCGTGAAATCGACCTGGCCTCCGATGCCGCTGTAGAAGGTGTAGCCGATGCTGTCCGCGCAGATCTGCCCGGTGAGATCGACCTGGAGGGCAGAGTTGATGGCGACCACGTTGTCGTTCGCGCTGATCACCCGGGGGTCGTTGACATGGTCTGACGGGTGGAACTCAACGCCGGGGTTGCCGTCCACGAAATCATAGAGGGCGCGGCTTCCGATGACGAAGCTCGCCACGCTCTTCAAGGGATGCACCTTTTTAAGCCTGTTGGTGATATTGCCCTGCTCGATGAGCGGCAAAAGCGACTCGCTGAACATCTCAGTATGGATCCCTAGATCGCGCTTGTCGGCGAGGTACTTGAGGACGGTTCCAGGGATGGCCCCGATACCCATCTGAAGGCAGCTGCCGTTCTCCACGAGCCGCGAGATGTGGTAGCCGATCTGCAGTTCCACCTCGTCCGGTTCCTTTGCCTCGGAGACCAGGATGGGGAGGTCGGACTCCACCACGAGGTCGATCCGGCTCAGGTGCACGGAGGTATCCCCGAAGGTGCGCGGCATGCGCGGGTTGATCTCGGCGATGACGAGCTTCGCCCGGTCGAGTGCGGCCCGCTGTATGTCCACGTTGATTCCCATGCTGCAGTAGCCGTGGCGGTCGGGCGGAGACAGTTGCAGCAAGGCCGCCTGGCACCCCCTCTGCCCGGAGCGGATCAACTCGGGGATCTCGCTGAGAAAAATCGGGGTGTAATCCGCCCGCCCTTCGCGGACCGCCTCCCGGATCTTGCCGCTTATGAAGAACGAGTTGTGCCTCAGATGACCGGCGTAATCCCCGGTGCAGTAGTCCGCCGTACCGAAGGCCAAGAGCTGTATCAGTTCCAGGTCGTGAAAACGTCCCGCGTTCCTCACCAGCGCGGACAAAAGCGCCTGCGGCACCGCGCAGCCCGAGCCGAGAAAGACGCGCCAACCGGATTGGATCTGCCGCACCGCCTCGTCCGCCGTCGTCAGTTTCCGTCGATAATGCTCCGCCGATTCCCGGTCCATAAAGCCCCCCCTTCCCCGATGCAAACCTTTACACCCGCCCCTCAAAACGTTACACGCAAGTCGCACCAATCATTAAAAGTAAACAGCGTTACACATAAACTCACCATAAATTACAGCCACAATACAACGACTTACACTTTTAATGCCAATCTTGAATTTTAAATCTGGATATGGCTCGTGATCTGCAAAACATCTTTTCAGAATTCATCACAACCCACGCCCAAACAGGAGGTCGCCATGCCGTACAGTCTGAATCTGCCCGACGCTTTCAACGCCGCCGATTATTTCGTCGACCGCAACGTCCGTGAGGGAAGAGGGGAAAAAGCGGCTGTCCTCTGCGAGGACCGCTTGCTCACCTATGCCGGGATGCAGGATGGCATGAACCGGTTCGGCAACGCCCTGAAGTCGCTTGGGGTCCGCATGGAGGAGCGGGTGTCCCTGCTGCTTCTGGATACGGAGGTGTATCCGCAGGCCTTCTTCGGCGCCATAAAGATTGGTGCGGTGCCGGTCTGTCTGAACACGATGAACCGCTCGCAGGATTTCCGGTTCTACCTGAACGATTCCAGGACGCGAGTCCTGGTGGTGGATGCGCCCCTGCTGGAACTGATCGAGCCGATCCGCAATGAGCTCCCCTTCCTTGAGCACGTAATCGTCGTCCCCCTTCGCCAAGGCTTCCCCCTTCGCCAAGGCTACGGGGGACAAGCCCCTTCTTGCTCGGACGAGCCACCAGTGAACGGCATGCGACCGGGGGATCTGGATTTCGACACGCTTTTGGCGGCCCAGTCGGACCGGCTCGACGCGGCTCCCACCTGCCGGGACGACGCCTGTTTCTGGCTCTACAGTTCTGGATCGACGGGCTCTCCGAAGGGAACGGTGCACCTGCAACACGACATGGTGTACGCGGCGAGCACCTACGGCATGAAGATCCTGGAGATCAAGGAGGATGACGTCTTCTTCTCGGCGGCCAAGCTCTTCTTCGCCTACGGCCTCGGCAACGGCATCTACTTCCCCTTCCACGTCGGCGCGACCGCCGTGTACCTGCCCCACCGGCCGACTCCCGAACAGGTCTACGCCACCGTGCGCCGCCACCGCCCTACCCTCTATTTTGGGGTCCCGACCCTCTACGGGCAGATGCTCGAACAGGACGGGCAGATGGCCGGTGTCCGTCTTTGCGTCTCGGCCGGAGAGGCCCTCCCCCCCTCCTACCTGCACCGCTGGAAGGCCCGCTTCCAGCTCGACATCCTGGACGGCATCGGCTCGACCGAGATGGCGCACATCTTCGTATCCAACCGTCCCGGCGAAATCGCCGCGGGAAGCTCCGGCAAGGTGGTGCCGGGCTACGAGGCGCGCATCGTCGACGAGGAGATGCGCGACGTGGCCGGCGGGGAGATCGGAACGCTCCTCGTCAAGGGGGACAGTGCCGCCGCCTTCTACTGGAACAAGCACAAGAAAACCACCGAGACCATGATGGGGTCGTGGGTGAACACCGGCGACAAGTACTACTGCGACGAAAAAGGGTACTTCTACTGCGCCGGGCGCTCCGACGACATGCTGAAGGTCGGGGGGATCTGGGTTTCCCCGAACGAGGTGGAGGCATGTCTCATCGAGCATCCAGATGTTCTCGAATGCGCCGTCATCGGCGCGTCCGACGAGGACGACCTGGTAAAGCCGATGGCCTTCGTGGTCCTTGCCGCTTCTAAGGAGCCGTCTGAGAAGGTGGAGTCCGAGCTGAAGGAGTTCGTTAAGTCGTCGCTCGCCCTGTACAAGTACCCGCGCTGGATCAGGTTCATGGATGAGCTCCCGAAGACCGCCACCGGCAAGATCAAGCGCTTCGAACTGCGCGACATGCTGCAGCAACAAAAGGCCGCCTGACAGATGCGGCATCAATTGAAAAGGAGGGCATCCGTGCTCAACAAGAAAAGCCTCTCAGCCGCCATTTTACTTCTCGCCGCTCCCGCCTTCGGCCAGGAACTCGCCCCGAGTGCTGCACCGGCCTACAACTGCGACTTCGACCCCTCCTGCGAGGTGGCCCCCGGCTTCTACGGCAAGCTCTCGTCGCCCGTTACGAGCAAGTTCAACCTGAGCCTCGGCGGGATGGTGAAGCTCGACTACGTCCACAACTCGGTGAACCTTGGGGGTAACGGCGCCTTGGCGACGTTGCAGCAGGGGGGCATCCCGAAGACGAGCTCACCCGCCGGAAAGCAGGACCAGTCGGTCTTCACCGCGCGTCAGTCGCGCCTCTGGTTCAAGGTCGCCGGACCTCCCGTACTGGGCGCCAAGACCGCGGCGCTTATCGAGGTCGACTTCTACGGCGCCAACGGCACGAATGAGTCAGGGAACCTGCGCATGCGCCACGCCTACGGCACGCTGGACTGGGAGAACACCCAGCTCCTTTTCGGCCAGTACTGGGATAACTTCGGCGTGGCAAACGCCTCCACCCTCGATTTCGGCCTGGGCGCCACCGCCGGCAACCCGCAGCAGCCACGCGTGGCGCAGCTCAGGGTCACGCAGAAGGTGAAACTCTCCGAGCAGAACCTTTTGAAGCTGAGCCTCTCGCTGCAAAACCCGGTACAGGACTCGAACCAGCAGTCAGGCGCGGCCACGGACACCTGGGGAGGCGCGGTGAACACCGCGGGCCAGGCGATGCTGGTGAGCAAAAGCCTCGGCGTAGCACCTGGTTTCTGGGGGCTCTCCATGAACCCGTTGCAGGCCGGGCTCTTCGGCCTGTACGGCAGGGAGGACGTTGGCGAGAACGACAGGAGCGTCGCCTCCTGGGGGTACGGCGGCTACCTCTTCGTGCCGCTTCTGCCGTCCAAAGACGGCAAGAGCCGCGCGATGACCGCGAGCCTCGAGGCCCAGACCTACCAGGCGGCGAACATGTCTTTCAACTACGCCACCGCCACACCGCTCACCGGGCCTGCGGGACATAAGGTCCCGGCGAAAGGGTACGGCATGTTCGGCCAGGGTATCTTCTACCCGACGCAAAACCTGGGCTTCGCCGCCGGTTACGGTAGGCGCAACGCCTACGATTACGGAAGCTACGACGGGATCGCGAACTTCCAGAAATGGAGCTCGCAGATCTTCGCCAACGTCTCCTACGACATCAACGCAGCCATCCGCTTCGGAACGGAATACCAGCACCTGGACACCCGCTACGGCAACAACGCGGCGGGCACCTCCGATAAAGGGGTGGCGAACGTCTACCGGGTCTCGGCCTTTTACTTCTTTTAATCCCGAAGCAACGTCAGGCATGAAAAGGAGATCTTATGGAGCAACACACGACGAAGAGACAGTTCGAAAGCCCGCTTGCCACCGGCGCCGCCGCCCTCGTGCTGAGCTTCATCGCCGCCATGCTGATCTGGCCGGCGTGGTCGCTCACCGTGAAGGCGATCTACCAGAACCTGGCCGCCGCGGGGCTCGCCGCCGCGGATCCGAAAACGGCGGGCAACCTGATCGGCTCGGTCGCCAGGGGGACCTTCTTCTGGACCGTGATCAACAGCTGGATCTGGCTCACCCTGGTCATGGGAAATCACGGCAAGAGCGCCGTGGCGACCAGGCAGCCCTGGACCGGCATCCGTTACACCCTGATCGCCTTCTGCGCGGGAGCGGTCGGGTTTCTCGTCCTGATCAGCTTCCTCGGGATCTGGTGGAAGCCTTTCAGCCTCGCCGTCATGTTCACCCCCGGTTCCGCAGCCGAGGCCCATCTCGCCCTGGAGGCGTGGGAGGCGTCGAACTTCTACGCGCTGGCCGTGATCATCGCGCAGATCCCGCTGGTTTCGCTCTTCCAGAAGTGGCCTTTCGCAGGCAAGGGTGAGAAGCCGTTCGAGAGTTGGGCGACCCTGGCGCTTGGCACCGCCGTCACCTTCATCGCCTGGATGGCGCTGATCGTGCCGAGCTGGATGAAGCTCGCCATCGGGGAAGAGCAGGTGGTCACCGCGCCCCTCGGGGGGTGGCCCGCCTTCGCCGCCTTCTGCCAGGCCTACGTCATCTTCGCCATCATGCCGGTCGAGGGTGGCGAGCTGTACCCGATGAAGTTTTTTGCGAAGAAACAGCCGTTCATGGGGATCGCCGGGTTCATCATCGCTCTTGCCGCCGGGTTTCTCCTCCCCCCCGCGATCAAGGCCGTCATCGTCCCGCTGAACCTCGTACCCGGGCTCCCCGCCGATGTGGCGGTCGCCTCGCTCGAACTTTCCGTAATCGTCTTCATGCTGGCCTGGCACCACCTCTTCGACGACTACCCGAACGCCCAGCTTGTGCCGGGCACAGCCGCTCGGATCCTCTGCAGGATGGCGGCGTGGTTCGGAGGGGGGACGCTGTACGGCATCGTCTGGCTGAAGAGCTTCAAGCTCATCCCCTACGGCGCGAACGACCTCGGAATGGGCGTCCCCCCGCTCGGGGTGCTGGCCGGACAGTTCGCCCTGCTCATGACGCTTCTTTTGCTGAACACCTTCTTCGACAAATGGCCCCTGGTGAGAACGGCGCCCGAGCCCGCCGCCTCGCGCGCCGCCGTCCCCGGAGGGAATCCGGCCGAGCAGGGGAACTGCTGACCCCTTCTGAATCCCCGGTGATGGTTCAGTTCACGCCGTCGGCTCTTCCACCCCGTACTCCTTCAGCCGCCGGTCCAGGGTCGGCCGGGATATCCCCAGTATCTCGGCCGCCCTTTTCTTCTCGTAGCAGGTGAAGGCAAGCACGTTCTCGATATGCTCGCGCTCCACCTCGTGGAGAGGCTTCATCACCAGGGGGAACCGCTCCCGCCCTCCCGTGCTTCCAAGGTGCAGGGATTCCGGCAAGAGTACGCTGCCGCGGGACAGGAGCACGGCCCGCCGCAGCGCGTTCTCCAGCTCCCGCACGTTTCCCGGCCATGGATGCGCGAGGATCAGATCCAGCGTCTCCTGGGGGACCACGTCCACGTTCTTCCCGGTTTCCAGCCTGATCTTCCCGAGGAAGAAGCGGACCAGGAGGAGGATGTCGTCCTTTCGATCCCTAAGCGGCGGCAGGTCGATGGTCACCACGTTCAGGCGGTAGTAGAGGTCCTGCCGGAACTCCCCGGTAGCCACAAGTCCAGCGAGCGCCTTGTTGGTCGCGGTGACCACGCGCACGTCCGCCTTGATGGTCTCCACTCCCCCCACCCTCTCGAACTCCCTCTCCTGGAGAAAGCGCAAGAGCTTCACCTGGATCTCCTGGCTCACCTCCGAGATCTCGTCGAGAAACAGCGTCCCCCCCTGGGCCAGTTCGAACTTGCCCGGTTTGGTCCGGTAGGCGCCGGTGAAGGCCCCTTTCTCGTGGCCGAAGAGCTCGCTTTCCAGGATGGTCGGGGCGAGCGAGGAGCAGGCGACCGCGATGAAGGGACGGTTGCGGAAACTGCTGTTGAAATGAAGCGCCCTCGCCACCATCTCCTTGCCGGTGCCGCTCTCCCCCTGAATCAGCACGGTCGCGCGCGAGTCCGCGACCGCCCCGATCACCTTGTATATCTCCTTGATCCCCCTGGAGCGTCCCACCATGGTGTTCGGCTCGAACGGGGGATCGGGGGAATCGCAGAAGGCCACCCCGCTTTTGGAAAGGGCGCTCATCTGGAAGATGCGGGCGATCACCTTGTCCAGGTGGTCGAGATCGACCGGCTTGCCCAGGTGATCTATGGCGCCAAGCCTTATCGCCTCGATCGCCGTCTGCATGTCGTCGTAGGCGGTGACCATCACCACCGGCAAATCCCCCCGGCGCTCCTTCATGAGCTTTAACGCCTCGAAACCGTCCACTCCCCCAAGGCGCAGGTCGAGAAGGACCAGGTCGATGCGGCTCTCGGCGGCGATCTCCACGGCGCTGCGTCCGTTTCCCGCGGTGACCACGGAGTATCCCTCCTCGCAAAGGTGCAGTTCCAGGGTGCGCCTGATGGCGGCATCGTCGTCAGCAATAAGGATGGTCTTCAATGCATTCTCCGTTTCCCGGCGGACCGCTTCGCGGCAGGGTAATGGTGAAAGCGGCCCCCGCACCGGGCTCGCTATGGACGCTGACGCCTCCGCCGTGGTTCATCACTATGGTCTGCAGGATCGAAAGCCCGAGCCCCCCCACTGCTTTCGTCGTGTAGAAGGGATCGAACAGCTGCTCGCATTTGCCGGGCGCAATCCCCGCCCCCGTGTCGCACACCTCGATGAGGGCGTGCTCCCCCTTCGCGCGTGCCCTGATCTCCAGTTGCTTCCGCTCACTCCCCTCCATCGCCTCCATCGCGTTCAGAACGAGGTTCAAAAGCACCTGGTGGATTTGTTCCGGATCGCAGACAAGGCGCAGCTCCGGGTCGAGATCGGTGGTAACGGTGATGCCGCGGTCGGTCAGGCGCTGTGACATGAGTTGCATGAGGCGCCCGGCGAGTTCGGCCACCGGGACGTTCCGCAGCCTGAGCGGGCGCGGACGCGCGAAGTCCAGCACGTCGTTCAACAGACGGTTCAGGCGCTTGATCTCCCCTTCGACGATGGAGAAGTTCTCGAACATGACGCCGGAGGGTTCTATCCTCTTGCGGATCATCTGCATGTTCATCCTGATGGCGGATAGGGGATTGCGGATCTCGTGGGCAAGCCCCAGGGCCAGGTGACCGGTCGCGGCCACCTTCTTCGCCACCAGCAGTTCGTCGAAGGTGGACTTAAGGCGGGCATGGGTGTCGCTCAGCGCACGGGTATGGAGCGCCACCTGGGTGGAGAGGGTTCTGTTCCAGTTGAAAAGAAGGGCGAGCAGAAAGGCGGCCACCCCGAGAATGGTGGTAAGGAGGGCGGTTGAGATGAATTCCTGCCGTTGCAAAAAGGAGGTGAGCAGCGCCTCGACCTCCCGCTCCGGGGTCGCCACGCCGACCGTCCAGAGCCGGTTGTCGAGGCGCACCGGGTGGTAGCTCACCAGTTTGCGCACCTGCCGGGAAGGGTCGTCCGGATCATGAAAGTCGTACCAGCCGCTCCCCGGCCTGCCGTCGCCGGCCCGCATGAGCAGTCGGTACAGGCGGTCCCACTTGTTTCGCAGCGCCTCGTCGAAGCCCATCCCCGCGATCCTGCCGTTCGGATCGACCAGGATGGTCCTCGTGGTGTTGTCCATGAGCCAGGCATGGCCGTGTTTTCCCATCCTCACCGACAGGATGTGTTTGCGTGCCAGCTGATCGAAGTCGACGGTGCAGGCGACCACGCCGCGGAACTCGCCGCCGACGCCGTAGATCCCCTCCGCGACGATGAGTTCCTTCGCGCCGCGCAAGCGTCCCCCTTCCATGCGCATGAGGGGCGACACGTACATGCGCCCCGGCTCCCTCCGGTCACGCATCCACCGGTAGTAGTCGCGCCAGGCATAGCTGCGCCCGAGGGTGAAGGAATCGTGGGGCTCTATGGCGGCGGCGGTCCCGTTCGCGTCGAAAACCACCAGGTCGATGACCGGCGTGCCGGAAAGGGAGACGTAGATCTTGCCGAGGCTTGCACGCACCGCCCGTGCTCTTCGCGGGTCCACCCGTTGACCCTCGAACAGACTGGCGACCAGGTCAAGATTCCGGTGCAGCGTGGCGAAGAGCTCGTCCAGGGAGTTCGCCGTCAACTGCGCCACCAGGTACTGCTGCCGGCTGTACTGCTCGAAGAACCTCGCCCTCGCCTCCGCGCGCACATCGTCGTTGGCGTCAACGATGATGATCAGTGCGTAAACGGTCAGGGCGACGACGGCCGCGAGAGTCAGTGAAACCTTGTGCCTGCGCAAGAAACCGGTCATCACGGATCCCATTTTGGGTGCAGCTTCACTACCAGCGAGGTGGTTGCCGGAGGCTATTGGCGTATAAAGGTACCTTATTACCTTTTTTCGGTCAAGCCGTTTTCCTGCTTAATTTTCCGTCCAGGAAGGGAAGCGAAAACTAAAGCGGACTTCTACGCGGGGCTGGCAGGCACCGCCACATCGGCGGTGCCTGCCAGGATGATCGGTCATGCGGGAAAAGAAACAACAGAGGTGGGAAACGGGAGTCGAATGATCGATGGAAGGCTCGCGCCACAAGGAGAAGCACGGCAGCTATTTCCGGTTGAGCGCCTCACGCACTTCCGGGTGGAGTTTGTCGAGGCAGCTCTGGCAGATGCCGTGGGAGAAATCGACCCCGACGTATGCGTTGAAGTACTCTTCAACGCTATGCCAGTAGTCCTGATCATCACGGATCTTCTTGCAGTGCATGCAGATCGGGATGATGTTCTTCAGCATGGTGAACTCACTGATGTCTTCCAGCATAAGAAGAACCAGCTTCTCGCCGTTTAACTCAACGGGACTGGTCGTTATCAGCAGCTCCAGCTCCTTTTTGGAGCCTCCGACCTGAATCTCGAACTTCGCCCGGCTCTTGGAAACGGTCTGGCCGCCGAAACTCAGCGTAACCGAGTTTCTGACCACGCAGCTCTTGCAGATCGGCGCCCTACCGCATCCTTCCGGGACATCGTGGGAATGCAGGCAGTGGAAAACCTCTCCACCGCGTTTGTTGTAGATCGCGTCTTTGTCGAGACCGAAGGTCGTTGCCGCCGTCTTGTTCAGATCGCGTATCCGCACATCGTTGTCCACCACGAAAATTATGAGCGGTATCGAATTCAGCACTGACAAACAGCAGGCGCTTATATTTTCCATGGCTTCTCCTTTGACGCCTGGAAGCCTGAGGCTCCTCTACGGCATGCGCGGCTTCGGGCTCATGGATATCGCACGTAACTTGCCGTGTGTCAATGGTTTACAGCATCCTCGGCCACCAAAGCTGTTTTCCGGCTCACCTTCGTGGGGCCGCGGGCAGGAAGGCATGAAAAAATACCGCTGTCTAGGACATGGCTGGTGCCGTGACAAGATACGATGCCCGGGGCTCCACCGCCTCTTCCAACTCTCTACAATCATTATCCCGCTGTCCAATTTGGAAGCGGCTCACGACAACCTTCAGTTCTTCGGCGATCGCGTGCATATGCGCTGCGGCGTTGGCGAATTCCTGGGCTCCGGCGCCGCTTTCTCTGATGACTCCGGTGACGTGACTGATGTTCCCAGCCACCGCATGCACCGACAGGCTCTGCTCCTCTGCGGCCGTGGCGATCTGACTCACCTCTCCGGCAATCGATTCGATGGTCGCCGTGACGGCATTCAGGGCCTCGCCCGTGGAAAACGCCTTGGCCACGCCGCGCTCCGCCTCGCCAACCCCTTTTTCCATGGCATCCATGGCGCGACGCGTCTCCCGCTGGATCGCCTTGATCATTTCGGAGATCTCACGCGTGGCGGCCGTGGTGCGCGAAGCCAGGGCGCGGACCTCGTCGGCGACCACCGCGAAGCCCCTCCCCTGCTCTCCCGCGCGGGCGGCCTCGATGGCTGCGTTTAAGGCCAGCAGGTTGGTCTGGTCCGCGATGTCGTTGATGGTGTCGGTGATCTCGCCTATCTGCTGAGAGCGCCTGCCGAGCTCCGCAACGACGAGGGAGGTCTCGCGGGAATGCGCCCCTATCGCCTGCATGGTCTCGATGGTCTCGCCCATGACGCCGCGAGCCGATTCCACGGCGCGGTTCGCGATGGCGACGTTGTCGGCGGCAACCGAACAGTTCCGTGCGATCTCGGATGCCGTGACGTTGATCTCCGCGCTGGAACCGGCCACCGAGTCTATCTCCTTGCCCGCCAGCACCGCACGCTGCACCATCCCCGCGGATCTCTCGCTCAATGTGCCGGAGGCGCTGGAAAGGCTCTTCGATTCCGTGGCGATGCAGGAAACGACCGAGTGCAGCGTCTGCGCCATCTGGTTCACGTTGCGGGAGAGACGGTGCAGTTCGTTCCGGGAGTCTTCTTCCGCATGTGCCGCATCGACCCGAACGGTGAGATCCCCCGAGGCGATCTCGGCGACCTTCCCCCCGACAGCTGCGAGGGGCGCGGTGATGCTGCGGGATAAGAAGTACCCCGCGGCCAAGGCGGCCGCCGCTCCCAGCGAAAGGAAGAGCGCGCTCACCCCGAGCGCGAGCCGCGCCATCCGGTCGTTGTCGGCAAAACTCTTTTGCGCCTGGGTTCTGTTCAGGGCAACGACCGCGGCGATCCCCTGGTCGACCCTGGCGATGACATCTCCCCCCTGGTTGCGCATGATGTTGATCGCTTCGTCCCGGCGCCCCTCGGCGGCCAGATCGACGATCTTGTCCCTGAAGAAGCCGTACAGCTTCAGGTCCTCGGCGATGCTTTTTTGCAGCTCCCTCCCCTGCGGGGTGCGGTTCGAGGCGAAGAACTCCGCCAGCCCCTGCTCCACCTTTTGCGTGCAGCGGTTCAGCTGCTCCCGGTGCTCCTGCCGCTCCTGTTCGGAAGGGTCCATGATGATGTCCCGCAGCAGGTACAGGGAGGCCTGGTAGTCCCTGACCAGCTCCGGAAGTTTGCTAAGGGGGACCAGGTTCCCGACGTACATCGTTTCCGCGCGTGCCCCGACCTCGTAGATGCTCCCCGCCGCCACCATGCCGCTCACCCCGCAAAGCCCGGCCACCAGCAAAAAGCCGGCTAGGATCTTCCTTCCGAGCGGAAGTCCCGCGTACCACTTCATGGTCACCCCTTTTCTTCCCGTCCTGACCGCACCGCTCAAAGACCGCTTTGTCATAGCAACTGTCTCCGACCTGCCGAGGCCATCACAGGCTCCGGTTTGCCGGAAGACGGGAAGCTCTTGTGGCATGCCGCGCAGCAGACTTCCTTCTCACTCACTCTCACCCAAGGCGTCACGTTCTTCGTGTCGCACCAGTCGCAGTACCAGATGTAACGATCACCTACCGGCATAAGATCCATGTGTTCACTCCTTCTCTCTCTTCTCATTTTTTTAAGGGAAGGATAGCGCCGGTATGTTGCAGCGGTGTTGCAGTCGCGTTAATTCGATCAGAAGATTTCGAGCGCACAGTCATCGCCACCAGGCAAAGGCCCCGCATCCCCCTGGCCTGGCGGTGACAGTAGCGCAGGCAATCCGGTTTTAACGCTCTCTTAATGCCTTCGGGACCTATTTTGACGCCGTCTTAAGGCTCGGAAGACTATCTTTGACAGTGCGGTAAACTGAAAGGTGGAGAGAGATAATGAATAACTACGGATGGATGCAAACCATCGTCTTTTTCGTGATACTCCTGGCGGCGGTCAAACCGTTCGGGGCTTACCTCGCCCGGGTGTTCCGCGGCGAGCGTACCTTCCTGTCGCCTCTGCTCGTCCCGTGCGAAAACATCCTGTACCGGGTGTGCGGTGTGGACAGAAACGAGGAGATGCCCTGGCGGCGTTACGCGCTGTCGCTCGTCCTTTTCAACCTGGCAGGGGGCGTAGCACTCTTCGCCATCCTGCTTTTGCAGGGCGCGCTCCCCTTCAACCCGCAAAAGTTCACCTCCTTTCCCTGGCACCTAGCGCTGAACGCCGCGGTGAGCTTCATGACCAACACCAACTGGCAGGCCTACTCGGGCGAGACCTCGGCGAGCTATTTCACCCAGATGTTCGGCTTCACGGTGCACAACTTCCTATCCGCCGCAACCGGGATCGCGGTGGCCATCGCGACGATACGCGGCTTCGCAAGGCACCGCTCCGATCTCATCGGCAACTTCCATGTCGATCTCACCCGGTCAATCCTCTACGTGCTCCTCCCGGTCTCGCTGCTCGTAGCCCCCCTTCTGGTTTCCCAGGGGGTGATCCAGAACCTGGGCCCCTACAAAATGATGCCTCTGGTCCAGCCCCTCACTTACGACAAGGCGAAGGTGGACGGCGGGGGCAACGCGGTGCGCGACGCGCGGGGTAACGCAGTCACCGAAAGGGTTGTCGTGCGGGAGGTGACGGTACCGATGGGACCGGTGGCCTCGCAGGAGGCGATCAAGGAGCTCGGGACCAACGGAGGCGGCTTCTTCAACGCCAACTCGGCGCACCCCTACGAGAACCCGACGCCGCTTACCAACCTGATCGAGGCCTTCCTGATCCTGCTGATCGGCGCCTCGCTCACCTTGACCTTCGGGGAGATGGCGGGGAACCCGCGCCAGGGGTGGGCCATCCTCGCGGTGATGCTCGCCCTGCTGGTCCTGGCCATCGGGATCAACTACGCGGCCGAGTCCGCCGGAAACCCGCTCGTTGCAAAACTCGGCGTGCAACAGGTGAACTTGGAGGGTAAGGAAACGCGCTTCGGCGTTGCGGGAAGTGCCCTTTTCAGCAGCGCCACCACCGGCACCTCATGCGGCGCGGTAAACGCGATGCACGACTCGATGACTCCGCTTGGCGGGATGGTACCCCTGTCGCTCATCCTCCTCTCCGAGGTGGTGGTCGGCGGCGTGGGAACCGGGCTTTACACCATGATCGCCTTCGTGGTGATTGCGGTTTTCGTGGCGGGGCTCATGATCGGGCGCACCCCGGAATTTCTCGGCAAGAAGATCGAGGTGCGCGAGATGTGGATGTCCATCGTGACCGTGATGACCTCCGGTGTCCTGGTGCTCTTCTTCACGACCCTGGCCCTTTGGACCCCTCAAGCGGTCGCCTCCATGGCGAACCCCGGCGCCCACGGCCTTTCCGAGATCCTCTACGCCTTCGCCTCCATGTCCAACAACAACGGCAGCGCCTTCGCAGGTCTCGCCGCGAACACCCTCTTCTACAACCTGACCGGCTCCCTCGCCATGTTCGTCGGGCGTTTCGCCCCCATCGTCGCTTCCCTCGCCATGGCGGGGTCGCTCGTCGGAAAGAAGTACGTCCCGCCGAGTCTCGGGACGCTCCCAACGGACAAGGTCCCCTTCGCCCTCTGGCTCTCCCTGGTCATCCTCGTCGTCGGCGCGCTCACCTTCTTCCCGGCTTTGAGCCTCGGGCCCATCGTCGAGCACGTGACCATGCTGGGAGGGAAATAGCCATGTCCAAACACGCACCGGCACCGGTTTCCATGTTCGACCCGCGCATCCTTAAACCCGCGCTCGTCGAGTCCTTCAGAAAACTCGACCCGCGCGCGCTCTGGCGCAACCCGGTCATGCTGAGCGTCGAGGTGGCGAGCGTCGTCACCCTCTGCACCTTCGCCATGTCCCTCGCGGGCAAAAACGGCGAGCCTCCCTTTTTCACCGGCCTCGTCTCGCTCTTTCTCTGGCTCACCGTGATCTTCTCGACCTTCGCCGAATCCCTCGCCGAGGGGCGCGGCAAGGCGCGCGCCGCATCCCTTCGCAAAAGCCGCACCGAGGTGACGGCGAAAAGGCTCAAGCGCCCGGAACTGGACGCCCCCTACGAGAAGGTCCCGGCCGAGCACCTAAGAAAGGACGACTACATCCTGGTCGGGGCGCACGAGATGATCGCCGGCGACGGGGACGTGGTCGCCGGAGCTGCCCTTGTGAACGAGGCGGCGGTGACCGGAGAATCGGCCCCGGTGGTGCGCGAATCCGGCGGCGATCGCAGCGCCGTCACCGGCGGGACCGAGGTGATCGCAAACAGCATCGTGGTGCGGATCACCGCGAACCCGGGTGAGACCTTCCTCGACCGGATGATCTCGCTCATCGAGGGGGCGAAAAGGAGGAAGACGCCGAACGAGATCGCGCTCGAGGTGCTCCTCATCGCGCTCACCCTGGTCTTTTTCCTGGTCTGCGTGAACATCCGCCCGCTGTCGCTCTACAGCGCGGGGGCCGCGGGGCACGGTGCGCCGGTCTCGCTCACCGTGCTCGTCGCCCTCTTCGTCTGCCTGGCCCCCACCACGATAGCAGCCCTCCTCCCCGCGATCGGCATCGCCGGGATGGACCGGCTCTTCCAGAAGAACGTCATCGCCCTCTCCGGGCGCGCCATCGAGGCGGCCGGGGACGTGAGCGTGCTACTGCTCGACAAGACCGGCACCATCACGCTCGGCAACCGCGAGGCGGTGGAATTCGTCCCGGTCGGCGGCCACACGGAAGCGGAGGTGGCGCAGGCCGCACTCATGGCGTCGCTCTCCGACGAGACCCCGGAGGGGCGCAGCATCGTCGCCCTCGCCCGCGAGAAGCACGGCCTTGTGGCCGAGCTCCCGGCCGACGGACGGAGCGTCCCCTTCTCAGCCGAGACCCGTCTCTCGGGGCTGGACACGGCGGGGGTGAAGTACCGCAAGGGCGCTGCCGACTCGGCGGTCGCCTTCGTCGTGAGCCTCGGCGCGTCAGGCGTTCCGGCCGACCTACCCGTAATTGTGGACCGCATCGCCCGCGCCGGGGCGACGCCGCTCGTGGTGTCGCGCGACGCCGACGTGATCGGGGTGATCAACCTTAAGGACATCATAAAGGGGGGGATCCAGGAGCGCTTCCAGCAACTGCGCAGCATGGGGATCAAGACGGTGATGATCACCGGGGACAACCAGTTGACCGCGGCCGCCATCGCCGCCGAGGCCCAGGTGGACGACTTCCTCGCCCAGGCAAAACCCGAAGACAAGCTCCGCCTGATAAGAGAGCACCAGGAGGCGGGTTTCATGGTGGCGATGACCGGAGACGGCACCAACGACGCGCCTGCCCTCGCACAGGCGGACGTGGCGGTGGCGATGAACACCGGGACGCAGCCCGCGCGCGAGGCGGCCAACATCATCGACCTCGACTCGAACCCGACGAAGCTCCTGGACATAGTCGAGGTCGGTAAGCAAATCCTGATGACCCGCGGCAACCTGACCACCTTCTCGATCTCCAACGACGTCGCCAAGTACTTTGCCATCGTCCCCGCGATGCTCCTCTCCATCTACCCGCAGCTCGGTGCGCTGAACGTGATGCGGCTTGGCAGTCCGCTCTCCGCGATCCTCTCGGCGGTCATCTTCAACGCCCTAATCATCCCGTTCCTCGTGCCGCTGGCACTCAAGGGGACCAAGTTTCGCCCCATGCCAGCCGAGAGGCTCTTGATCCGCAACCTGCTCGTTTTCGGCGTCGGCGGGGTCGTCGCCCCCTTCGTCGGCATCAAGCTGATCGACATCCTGGTCGGCTTGATGCTATAGGAGAACCGACATGAAAGACATACGCCCGACGCTTATGCTGTTCATCGCCTTCACGCTGCTTTTGGGTGGCGCCTACCCGCTCGTCGTAACCGGCATCGCCCAGCTCGCCTTCCCGAGCCAGGCAGACGGCAGCTTCATTGCCGATGCCGCCGGAGTCAGCGTCGGTTCCAGGCTGATCGGCCAGCCCTTCACCGGGGCGAAATACTTCTGGCCCCGCCCCTCGGCCACCGACGGCTTCCCCTACAACCCGATGGCCTCGGGTGGCTCCAACGCGGGCCCCACCAACCCGGACTACCTGAAGACGGTTGCGCAAAGGGTGCGGGCCTTAAGGGAAAGCGGCGCGACGCGGACGCTGCCTGCCGAGCTGGTGCAGGCGTCCGCGAGCGGTCTCGACCCGGAAATCTCGCCGCAGGGGGCCGCCATCCAGGCGGAGCGGGTGGCGCGGGCGCGCGGGATGAAGGCGGCCGACCTGGAACGCCTGATCACCAAGCACACGCAGGGGCGGCAGCTCGGCTTCATAGGGGAGCCGCGGGTGAACGTGCTGGAGTTGAACCTGGCCCTTGACACGATGAAGTAG
The DNA here is from genome assembly GCF_004917065.1 of Geomonas ferrireducens. NCBI lineage: Bacteria > Pseudomonadati > Thermodesulfobacteriota > Desulfuromonadia > Geobacterales > Geobacteraceae > Geomonas > Geomonas ferrireducens. The sequence goes on along the minus strand of NZ_SSYA01000003.1, from coordinate 816,441 downwards.
GAGCCTCGATGCGAGACGACGAGACATCAAGACCCTCACCGGAGACGCTGCTAAAGGTGGCGCAGGCCGAGGAGGCCCAGGCCGCGAAGGGGAAGCTGAAGATCTTCCTCGGTTACGCCGCCGGGGTCGGCAAGACCTACGCCATGCTGCAGGCCGCGCACGAGCGCCTGCACGACGGCCGGGACGTGGTGGTAGGGTACGTGGAATCCCACGGCCGCAGCGAGACGGACCTCCTGCTCGAGGGGCTCGAGGTGGTCCCCCGGGTACAGGTCGAGTACCTCAGCGTCGCCCTTCCCGAGCTCGACCTCGACGCGGTGCTCGCGCGCAGGCCGCAGATCGTCCTCGTCGATGAGCTCGCCCACACCAACGCCCCCGGAAGCCGTCACCCGAAAAGGTGGCAGGACGTCGAGGAGATCCTTTCCGCCGGGATCGACGTCTACACCACGGTGAACATCCAGCATTTCGAGAGCCTGAGGGACGTGGTGGCGCAGATCACCGGGGTCGTGGTCAGGGAGAACGTCCCCGACTCGATCCTCGACCAGGCCGTGGAGATCCGGCTGGTGGACATCCCCCCCGAGGACCTTTTGCAGCGCCTCAAAGAGGGGAAGGTCTACATCCCGGAAAAGGCGGCGCACGCCGCGGAGAACTTCTTCAAGCCCGGAAACCTGATGGCGCTGCGCGAGCTCTCCCTGCGCCGCGCCGCCGCGCGCGTCGACGACCAGGTGCGCGCCTACATGGAGTCCCGCTCCATCCCCGGTCCCTGGCCGGTGGCGGAGCGCATCCTCGTCTGCGTGAGCGGCAGCCCCTTCAGCGAGACCCTGATCCGCACCACGAGGCGCCTCGCCGACGACCTTAAGTCCACCTGGCACACGGTCTACGTCGAGACGCCGGGCGCCGGGAAGCAGCTCCAGGAGAACCGGGAACGGGTATGGAAGGACCTGCGCCTCGCCGAGAGCCTGGGCGCCCAGGTGGCGACCCTCACCGGCGCCTCGGTTCCCGAGGCACTCATCGACTACGCGAGGAAGAACCACGTCACCAAGATCGTGGTGGGGAAACCGACCAAGCCGAGGTGGCGAGAGTTTCTCCGCACCCCCCTCGTGGACCAGATGATCCGCCTTTCCGGCAGCATCGACGTCTACGTGGTCAGCATCGCGCCGGCCGACGCGGCGAAGAAGGAGGGGGTGCTGCGCCGGAAGCGCCCACCGCTCTCCGGCTTCCTGAAGAGCCTTTTGCTCGTGCTGGCCGCCTCGCTTTTATGCCAGCCGGTCCACGCCTTCCTCGCGCCTACGAACCTCGTGATGATCTACCTCTTGGCCGTGGTGCTGGCGGCGCTGCGCTTAGGGCGCCAGGAGGCGACCTTCACCGCCTTTCTGAGCGTCCTCGCCTACGATTTCTTCTTCGTCCCCCCGAGGTTCACCTTCGCCGTCTCCGACACGCAGTACCTGATCACCTTCCTTGCGCTTTTCGTAGTCGGCGTCGTGATCAGCACCCTGGTTTCGCAGACGCGCGAGCGGGCCGAGGCGATACGCCAGCGGGAGGCGCAGACCGCGACCCTTTACTACCTGAGTCGCGACCTCGCTGCGGTCTCCGGTCTCGATGCGATCCTCGACGCGCTGGTGAGGAACATCGAGGAGAACCTGCAGGCGCAGGTGGTCGTGCTTCTCTCCGAAGGGGAGCGCCTCGAGGTGCAGGCGGCAAGCGGCGGGTTCACCCTGGGGGCCAAGGAGGCCGCCGTCGCCGACTGGGCCTTCAGGAACCGTGCACCCGCGGGGAAGGGAACGGATACGCTTGGCTCCGCGAAGCTCCTCCACCTCCCCTTGCAGACAAGCGGCGACGTCCTGGGCGTTATCGGCATCAGGTTTCGCGAGGAGCAAGAGTTCACCTCGCCCGAGTGCCGTCGGCTGGTGCAGGCCTACGCCGCCCAGGCTGCGCTCGCCGTGGAGCGGGCGCAGTTCGCAAGGCAGGCGGAACAGGCGCAGATCCTGAAGGCTCGTGAGAGCCTGGAGCGGGCGCTTTTGAACTCGGTCTCGCACGACCTGCGCACCCCGCTCGTCACCATAACCGGCGCGCTCGGCGCCCTGCGCGAGAAGGGTGTCGCACTGGCGTCCGAGGCAAAAAGCGACCTCTTGGAGGCTGCGTGGGAGGAGGCGGGGAGGCTGAACCGTTTCGTCGGGAACCTCCTGGACATGACGCGGCTGGAATCGGGTGCCCTTAAGGTGAAGGAGTCGCACACCGACGTCCAGGACTTGGTCGGGTGCGCCCTGGCAGTGCTGGAGCCGCATCTGGGACGGCGCAGCGTGAACATAGCGGTCCCCTCCGGGCTCCCCCCGGTACGGATGGACATGGTGCTCATGACCCAGGTGCTGGTGAACCTATTGGACAACGCGCTCAAGTATTCTCCCCCTACAAGCCCGGTCGAGGTGGCAGCCGACATCGTGGGGAACTGGCTCACCCTGGAGGTGTCCGACCGGGGTCGCGGCGTTCCCGCCGGGGATCTCTCCCACATCTTCGACAAGTTCTACCGGGTGCCGGTACCGGAAGGCGCAGGAGGGACCGGGCTCGGGCTCTCCATCTGCCGTGGCATCGTCGAGGCCCACGGGGGAACCATCGAGGCGCACAACCGCTCTGGCGGCGGCCTGCGCGTCACCGTCTCGCTTCCCGTGATCTGAAAAGGAAGGTGAAAAGATGCAAAAGGTGAAAACCGATAGCGGCCGCCCCCGCATCCTCGTGGTCGACGACGAGGCGGCCATCCTGCGTTTCCTGAAGAGCGCCCTGCCGGGCGAGGAGTACTCGCTGCACTTCGCAGAGAACGGCCATGCGGCGCTCGCCGCCGCCGCTGCGGCGCGTCCCGACCTCATCCTGCTCGATCTCGGGCTTCCCGACCTGGACGGCGTTGAGGTGATCAGGCGGATCCGCGAATGGTCACCGCTTCCCATCATCGTGTTATCGGTGCGCGACCGCGAGGACGACAAGGTCGCCGCGCTCGACGCGGGCGCGGACGACTATCTGGTGAAGCCGTTCGGGGTGGCGGAGCTGCAGGCGAGGATCAGGGTGGTGCTGCGCCGCTCGCTGCAGCAGGCCCCCGAGCCGGTCTACCGCTTCGACGAGCTGGAGATCGATCTGCAGCGGAGAAAGGTCACGCGCGGCGGGGTCGAGATCCAGCTCACCCCCACCGAGTACGACCTGCTGCGCCTGCTGGCGAACCACGCGGGAATGGTGCTCACCCACGGCCAGATCCTGAAGCAGGTGTGGGGGAACACGTACGCCGACCAGCAGAACGTGCTCAGGGTGACCATGAGCAACCTGCGCCAGAAGATAGAACCCGCCCCCTCCCGCCCCCGCTACATCATCACCGAGCTCGGCGTCGGCTACCGGCTGAAGTCGGCGTAACCGCTCTTCGCCGGTAGCCCCGCCCCAAGTCTCACCAAAACTTTCACACCTTCGTAACACAACCACAAGAATTCTCACCTATGCTGCGGCCATCTCTAAGGAGGAGGCCACATGCAGCGAAGCCGTGCCAGGCTGGCCGACATAAGCAGGGGTGCCGTCGCAGCCCCGCCTCACCTGCCGGTGCAGGGGGTGCTCGCCCTGTTTCAAAGGGACCCCGATCTGCTTAGCGTAGTCATCGAAGAAGAGGGGGACTTCCGGGGGTGCGTGAACCGCAAGGAGCTCCTGACCCTGCTGAGCCGCCCCTTCGCCATGGAGCTGTACGCGAAGAAGCCGGTGCTCACCCTCATGCAGGACCTGAAGGGAAAACGGATCGTACTCCCGCCCGAGCTCGACGTGGACGAGGCCGCGGTGCAGCTCCTCTCGCTCGACCCCACCCTGCAGACCGAGGCGTTGGCCCTGGTGGATGACAGGCGCTGTCGCGGCATCGTATCCGTTTCCGACCTCATGATGACGGTGGCGGAACGGCAAAAGGAGCTGCTGGGGGCGCTGGACCGCCTGAGCTCCCGCCTGCGCGAGGAGGTCGCCCTCGGCATGAAGATCCAGCAGGACCTTCTCCCCCCGCCCGACTATCGCTTCGGCAGCCTGACGGTCGGGGCCGGCATAGCCACCTGTTCCGAGATCGGCGGTGACTTCTTCGACTATTTCAGTGCGGGTGACAACATCCTCGGCATGGTAATCGCGGACGTAAGCGGCCACGGCGTGCAGGCGGGCATGGTCACCACCGCCGCCAAGGCGAGTCTCCACACCCTGGTATCCCTCGGCGTCACCACCCCTTCCGGGCTTTTGGCCGGTATGAACAGGGCCATTCTCGCCACGGCGCGCCGCACCCTCCTGATGACCGGCCTGATCGCCTGCGTCGACCTGGGCCGAGGGGTGATCACCTTCGCCAACGCCGGGCACAACTATCCGCTTCTGCTGCGTCGTGAGGCGGCGCGCGCCGAGCTGCTGGATACGGAGTCCGGGTTCCCGCTCGGGTTCGACCGCGAGGCCTGCTACCCGGAAACGAGCAGCGCTTTCGCACCCGGAGACCTTCTTTTTCTTTACACGGACGGCCTCGTGGAGAGCACGCCCCCAGGCGGTGAGGAACTCGGATACGATCGGCTGGAAGAGCTTCTGGTCCGCGGCAGGGAGCTTCCGGTGGGGCGGATGCACGATTACCTCATGAGCGCCGTGGCGGGCTTTACCGGGGGCGGAGCGTTGGAGGACGACGTCACCACCCTGGCTGCCCGATTCGAGACTTAGAGCCCGTTCAACGTTCTGCGTGATGATCAATTACAGGGAGAAACAAATGCAAAAGATAGCCGTGCTCTGCCTCGATGAGACGGACCGCAAGGGATGGGACGAGGCTTTCCGGGGGATACCGCACGTCATGACCGTAACCGCGGAGAACGGTCTGACCCGGGCGCTGGATAGCATACGCGCCATTGGGGAGGACCTGCGCGTGGCGGTGATTTCCTCACTGTTGTACCCGTACCCTCACCCGGGACTGGTCGGCTTGCTGCGCGAGCTGAACCCGGACCTGGAGGTGCTCCTGATCTCGCGGGAGGCTTGTGCACCACCGCTTAAGCCACTCATCGAGGACCGCATCAGACACCTCTGCATAATGCCGGGGCAAGCAGGGGTGAACGAAGCATGCCTCTCGGCCGTGATCGACATGCTGCTCAAGCAGCGTGGCTGGGACATCTCCTGCTGCCTCAAAGAGGGAACCGTGCTGCACTCCTATCGGTTGAGCTCCAGCGACGAAAAAGAGGACCTCATCGCGAAACTCGAAGAGCTCCTGGACGGCGAGGGCGAGGAGATGGAACTGCTCAGGCAAAAAGGCGCGCTTCTCGCCGACGAGCTCCTGGAGAACGCGATGTACGACGCCCCCCGGAGCGGCTGCGGGGACCGTCTTTTCAGCAAGGGACAGCGGCGCAGCATGCTGCCGCGGGAGGACATCGTCTTCAGCTTCGGTTTCGACGGTGAGACCCTGTCGCTCGCCCTTACCGACAACTGGGGCAGCCTGGACCCGGACGAGGTGCTCGAGTACCTGACCCGAAACGAGGAGGAGACGCTCGATTGCGGCGACCCCGGCGGCCGTGGGCTCTTCATCGTGTGGCGCTTCCTGGACCGCTTCCACGTCGCCGTAACGCCGGGCCACTCGACCAGGGTCGGCGGCAACCTGCATCTAAAGTCGACACTTCCCCCCGAAGCACCGCGGGGATTCCACATCATGAACCGTTGTGAGGAGGTAGCTGCATGAATCTGGCAAATTACGTATCAAACGAAGAGGACTGCTTCATCCTTGAGGGGATCATCGACGCGCACGCCGAAGACGCGCTGAAAGAGATCCCGAAGAAGGTCAAACACCCGGTGGCGAGGTTCGACTTCAGCCTGGCCGGTCGCATCAACTCCATGGGGATCGCCCTCATCCTGCGCTGCTTCAAGGAGATCAGCGACAAGGCCGAAATCCGCATCGAGGGGCTGAACCAGACGCACAGCATGCTGTTCAAGATGACCGGAGTGTTCCTGCTGGCGGCACCGGTAAAGGCTCAGGGTGGGCGGAAGGAGGGGACGGCATGAAGGCGATCAACTACTTGTTCGGCAGGCTCTTTCACGACATGGACCGCCCGCTCGAAAAGCTGCGGGAAATTCGGGACTCCTACCGGGAACTCAACGTGGAGATCTACGGCGAGCAGTTGGCCCGCATCCTGAACGAATGGTGACTGCATCCGCAGCCCGCAGCGGCGGAAGGTTCAGCATGGAGAACGAACAAATGATGCAAGAGCGGTCAACGAACTGCCAGGACAATTACAGCGCCGACACGGGCGCCATGCCTCCGGACGGCATCGCTCCCGTACCGATCCGGCGACTGCGCAGTTTCGCCGGGCTTTCCAGTCGGCGCAACGACGTCAGTTCGATGCTCTCAGCGACCATCGAAGCCACCCTGGACGGCATCATGGCCGTCGACGCGGGGGGCGAAATCGTCGCATGCAACCGGCGCTTCCAGCAGATGTGGGAGATCGACGAGGAGATCCTGGTATCGGGCGATTCGAACCGGATGCTGATATCCCTGCTCGGCCAGGTGCGCGACCCTGTCCTCTTCTTCGAGAAGGTGACCGAACTTTACTGGCAGCCCGACCTCGAGAGCTACGACCTGGTGGAGATGCGGGACGGCCGGTGGCTTGAGCGCTATTCCAGGCCGCACTACGAGGATGGACAGCTTGCCGGCAGGGTCTGGACCTTCCACGACATCACCGAACTGAAGAAGATGGAAAGCCAGCTCCTCCAAGCGCAGAAGATGGAGGCGATCGGCACCCTCGCCGGCGGCATCGCGCACGATTTCAACAACATCATGACCGCGGTCATCGGCTACACCGATCTCCTGATGATGGAATTCAACCCTCCCGCTCCTTTCAAGGGATTCCTCGAGAACATCCACACCTCTTCGAACCGGGCCATCGCGCTGGTCAGAAACCTGCTCGCCTACAGCAGGCAGGAACCCGTCTACACCGCGCGCATGGACGGCAACACGCTTGTGGAAAACGTGGTCGTGCTGCTGGAAAGGCTGGCGGGCCAGTCCGTCGCCTTCGAATGGCGTCCGTCACGGTCGCTGCAGACGGTGCTGGTGGATCAGGCGCAGATGGAGCAGGTCCTGGTGAACCTGGTGACCAATGCCCGGGACGCCATGCCGGACGGGGGCAGGCTCACGATGACGCTGGACGGCGCGGTCCTCGGGGCCGACGATGTGGACGGCTACGCCAAGCCCGGCCCCTATGTCCGCATTTCCGTTTCGGACACGGGTTCCGGCATCGACGAGGCCACGCGGGCCAGGATCTTCGATCCCTTCTTCACCACCAAGGAGGTCGGCCGGGGAACGGGTCTCGGGCTGTCCATCAGCTACGGCATCGTGAAACGCCACGGGGGCTTCATCAAGGTGGAAAGCGAAACCGGCAGGGGTACCACCTGCACCATCTTTCTCCCCAGGGCCGATGTCGCATGCCAGGAACATCATGCGGAGCGCCAGGCCGGACCGGATACCCCTTAGCTCCCCTCTCCCTCCGGGCCTGCGCGAGGGCGTTGCCCCGAAGTGAGTAGTTGCAGCTGCCAATGCCCTCACCCTGGCCCTCTCCCAGAGGGAGAGGGGATGTGAGCGCCCCCCCCTTCTGCGCGACTAACTTCCTGCCAACTCACCATTTAAACCACAGCCTTCCCCACACCGAGCTCCTTTCGAACCGGCTAAACAACGGTGAAAGGTTCATAAACATTTAGCCAATCTGTAACAACGCTGTAACATTTCTCCGGCATCCTAGGGAGCATTGAAGGTTCGAGCGCGACGCGGTCGCTGCCCCCTCACATGGGCCGCGCGGCAGTCGGTTGGCGGCTCGAAACGCTCCCGGAGGCAACACTTGGACATTGACGTACGCAGTTCCTACTGCACCAGTGAAACGGAGAAAGACGTGGCACGAGCGACGACGAAAAGACGTGAGCCGGATACGGCGAAGAGGCTGAACGGGGACGCGGTATTCCGCTACCTCACCACCTTCTTCGCCTTCAGCATCCTCGCGATACTCGCCCTCATGCTTTACGAGATGGCCGGTGAGAGCATGCCCGCCATCAAGGCGTTCGGGTGGAAATTCGTAAGCTCGAAGGATTGGGATGCCGTGCAGGAAACCTTCGGCGCCCTCCCCTACCTGTACGGGTCGGTGGTTTCCTCGGTGCTGGCCCTTCTGCTCGCCACCCCCTTGAGCATCGGGGCGGCCCTCTTCATCACCGAGATCGCGCCGGGGCGCCTGGGCTCCATCGTGGCGCCGCTTGTGGAACTGCTGGCGGCGATACCGTCGGTCATCTACGGCCTCTGGGGCGTGCTGGTCATGGCCCCCTGGCTGCAGACCACGGTGCAGCCCTTCCTGATCGAGCACTTCGGTTTCATCCCGCTCTTTGAGGGCGCCCCTTACGGCGTCAGCATGCTCGCCGCCATCTTCATCCTCATGATCATGGTGGTCCCGATCATCACCTCGATCACCCGCGAGGTGCTCCTCGCCGTACCGCAAAGCCAGAAGGAGGCGGCGATAGCCCTCGGCGCCACGCGTTGGGAGACCATCAAAGTCGCCATCCTCCCCTACGGCAAGTCCGGCATCCTGGGCGCCGCAATCCTGGGGCTAGGCCGCGCCATCGGCGAGACCATGGCGGTCACCATGGTGATCGGCAACGCTCCGAATATCTCGCTGTCGCTTTTGTCTCCGGCCTACACCATGCCGAGCGTCATCGCCAACGAGTTCGCCGAGGCGACCACGAAGCTGCACTCCTCCGCGCTCATGGAGATAGGCCTCATCCTCATGGTGGTTACCCTGATCGTGAACGCACTGGCGAGGCTCTTGATCTGGAGCGTCTCGCGTGAAGCGAAGGGAGGTGCGGCATGATGAACGGCATGGCTTTCCGCAAAGCGAAGAACCACCTGATGAGCTTCGTCATGCTTGCCTGCACCCTGGCGGTCCTCATCCCGCTCGCACTCATCTTCGTACACATCGTGAAGATGGGGCTCAGTTCGCTCTCGATCGACTTCTTCACCCACATCCCGGCGCCCACCGGTGAACCGGGCGGCGGCATGGCCAACGGGATGCTCGGCTCGCTCATCATGATCGGCGGAGCGTCGCTGATCGGACTTCCCATCGGCATCCTCGGGGCCATCTACCTCTCCGAATTCGGCGGCTCCAAGATGTCGACGACGATCAGGTTCGCCGCGGACGTTCTCTCCGGCACGCCGTCGATCATCACCGGCATGGTCGCCTATACGCTGCTCGTGGTCCCGATGAAAGGGTTCTCCGGGCTTGCCGGTGCGGTGGCGCTCGCCATGATCATGATCCCGATCGTGCTGCGCACCACCGAGGAACAGTTGAAGATGGTCCCGGGTTCGCTGCGCGAAGCGTCGCTCGCACTCGGCGTCCCCTTCTGGCGCACGAGCCTCAAGGTGACACTCAGAAGTGCCATGTCCGGCGTGCTCACCGGTATCCTGCTCGCGGTGGCGAGGATCGCGGGCGAGACCGCACCGCTTCTTTTCACCGCGCTCGGCAACCAGTTCTGGAGCAAGAACGTCATGCAGCCGATGGCGGCACTCCCCCTGCAGATCTTCAGCTTCGCCATAGCACCCTACGAGGACTGGCACAAGCTCGCCTGGGCCGGCGCCCTCGTGCTGGTAAGCGTCATGTTCGGCTTAAGCCTCACCGCCCGCTACTTCAGCAGAAGCAGGCAGGCGCACTAGCTCCCCACGTTTTCAAGGAAAGACAGAGGATACGATGAACAACAAGGTACAACTGGAAGAAGTAAACATACACTTCGGCAAGACCCACGCGGTGCGCGACATCAACATGAGCTTCCCGGAGAACAGCGTCACCGCCATCATCGGGCCGTCCGGGTGCGGCAAGTCGACCCTTTTGCGTTCCATGAACAGGATGCACGACCTGGTTCCATCGGCACGGGTCACCGGCAAGATCCTCGTCGACAGCGGCGACATCTACGAAAGGGGTGTCGATCCCGTCGCAATCAGGCGCCGCGTCGGCATGGTGTTCCAGAAACCGAACCCCTTCCCCGCCATGTCGATCTATGACAACGTCATCGCAGGCTACAAGCTGAACGGAAGGCTGCCGCGCGAGGAGGCGGACGAGATCGTAGAGAGCTGCCTTAAGCGCGTGGCGCTCTGGGACGAGGTGAAGGACCGTCTGAAGAGTAACGCCATGATGCTCTCCGGCGGGCAGCAGCAGCGCCTCTGCATCGCGCGCACCATCGCGGTGAAGCCCGAGGTGATCCTCATGGACGAACCCGCCTCGGCTCTCGACCCCATCTCGACCCTGAAGATAGAGGAACTGATCGAGGAGCTGAAGGAGCGTTACACCATCATCATCGTGACGCACAACATGCAGCAGGCCGCCCGCGTCTCCGACTACACCGCCTTTCTCTACATGGGAGACCTGGTCGAGTGTGGCGAAACGAAGAAGATATTCACGACCCCGGAAGAGAAGCGCACCGAGGACTACATCACGGGCCGTTTCGGCTAACACATAAGCAGCGCCACCAAGGAAAGCGGAGAAGACATGGAGAGAGAACATTTCAGCAGACAGTTCGACAACGAGCTGAACCAGATACGCGAGAAGCTCCTTGAGATGGGGGGAAAGGTCGAGGTGATGATCGCCAACGCCATGAAGTCCCTCGTCGAGCGGGACACGGAGCTAGCCGAGCGGACCATCGCCTTCGATCACGAGATCAATACGCTCGAGATGGTCATCGACGAGAAGTGCCTGGAGGTTTTGGCCCGCCGTCAGCCTGCCGCGCGCGACCTGCGCTTCATCACGCTGGCGCTGAAGATCGTAACCGACCTTGAGCGTATCGGTGACCAGTGCGCCAACATCTGCAAGAGGGCGCGGGAGTTGAACCAGGAGCCGGCCCTGAAGCCGTACATCGACCTGCCGCGCATGGCGCAAGCGGCCTCGGACATGGTGAAAGAGGCGCTTGATGCCTTCGTTCGCGGCGACGACGCCCTGGCCATAAAGGTCTGCCAGGACGACCAGTGCGTGGATGAGCTGAACGAGCAGATCCAGCGCGAGCTTTTGACTTTCATGATGGGAGATCCGAAGTGCATCAGCCGCGCCATGAAGATCATTCAGGTCTCCAAAGGGCTGGAGCGCATCGCGGACCACGCCACCAACATCGCGGAGATGGTCATCTTCATGATCAAGGGGAAGGACATCCGGCATACCATCGCGTAAATGTGCACCCCAAAGGCAAATCCCCCCTGTCCCCCCTTCGCAAAGGGGGGGACGCTGGGGCTCATGCAGCGCTTCGGGACGCGGGCTAAAAGATTTACGGCATGCTTCCAGCCATGGGAATCACCCTTTATCCCAAATCCAGAAGGAACAAAAAAAATGCCACGGCGGCTGCCGTGGCATTTTTCGTTAACGCCGCTGTTTTTCGAAACGGCTATTCCACGTGGTGTTTTCCCGGTACGAGCAGCACCGGGATTTCGATGCGGCGCGTGACCTGCTCGGCGGTACTCCCGGCCAATACCCGCTTCAGTGGCCCTTTCCCCTGGCACCCCATGACAACAAGCGAATAAAGCCCGGCCTTCCCCCTTGCAATCACTTCGTCCGCCGCCTCGCCGCGTACGAGTTCGATCCCTACCTCGCTTGCCCCCAGCCGCTCCAGTCGCCTTTTCTTCGCTTCCAGCAGATACCGCGCATCCTCTTCGGTTCGTCCGTCCTCGGCTTCCTCGTCCATGGGAAGGACGTGAAAGAGTGTTATCTCCGCGCCGTGCTGCTCCAACGCGATCTTGCCCAGGTAGTCGAGCCCAAGTTCCGCAGCTTCCGAGAAGTCGGTGGGGAAAAGGACGTGCCGGAACAGACTGCCGCACTCCACCTCCCCTCTCCCCTCAGCGACAAAATCGACACGGTAAAGCAGCAGCGGGCGCAGGGTTAGAGCCAGAAGAGCCGCGGATACGCTTCCCAGGGTGGCAAGAGCGATAACGGCCTTACTGTGCGAGCCGACCACGATGCCCCCCACGTCGTGCTTTTCTGCGGCGGCATCCAGGGTCGAGACCGGCAAGCCGTGAAGCACCTCTGCGGTGACATCGAGGCCGCGCTGCTCGAGCATCTCCTTTTGCCTTCGGAAGACAGCCTCCAATTCCTGTGATAAAAGCGTCCTTTCCGCTGAGGCGATGGACTCTACTACGTGAGCCAAGACAATCTCTTTGGTGCCGATCTGCTGTAACTGAGCTGCACATCCGATGAGGGAAAATGAAGCAGGAGTCAGATCGGTGCAGACCATCATTTTTCTGAACATGATTGCCTCCTTTAGTGCTGCTGGTTACATTCTCCAAGCTCTTAGGCAAATATCAAGTGAAGATGCACTCAATCACAGTGCGAGGATGAAGCAAGCTCCTGTTTTACAGAGATAAAAAAATCCGGGTGACAGCATATGCCGTGCACCCGGATGGATGGTTCCTTCTATTTTTCGGAGCGGACTACTTGATGGTCTTTATCGTCTTCTGCACCATCTTCACCACGCTGTCCGGCAGCGGCGCGTAGAGCATCGGGGCGGCCATCTTCTGTCCCCTGGTCATGGCCCAGTTCAGGAACTCGACCAGGTGTTTCCCCTTGGCAGCGTCCTTCTGTTTTTCGTAGACGAGGAGCCAGGTGAAACCGACCACCGGGTAAGCGTCTTTGCCGGGCTGGTTAACCAGCGAGATGCGGTAGTCGGCCGGCATGTTCTTCACCGCACCTGCCGCGGCAGCGCTCGTCGACTTGATGGAAGGCGCCACGAAGACACCGGCCTTGTTCTTCAGCGAGGCATAGGGGAGCTTGTTTTCGAAGGCATAGGCAAGTTCGACGTAGCCGATGGAGTACGGGGTGGTCTTGATCTGCCCTGCGACACCTTCGTTACCCTTGCCGCCAAGACCGACAGGCCACTTGACCGCGGCGCCCGTGCCGACCCTGCTCTTCCACTCCGCATTCACGCCGGAGAGGTAGTCGGTGAAGATGCTGGTGGTGCCGGACCCGTCGGAGCGGTGCACGACGATGATCGGCTTGGCGGGAAGGTTCACACCCTTGTTGTCGTCAGCGATTCGAGGATCGTTCCATTTGGTTATCTTGCCGAGGTAGATGTTGGCCACGTCCTCGGAGTTCAGCTTGATGCCTGAGGGAACGCCGGGGAGGTTGTAGGTGACAACAACGGCGCCCATCACGGTCGGGATGTGGATCAGTTTGCCCGGCGCGCCCTTAAGCTCGGCGTCGGAGAGGAACTTGTCGCTTGCGCCGAAGTCAACGGTCTGCGCGGTGATCTGTTTGATGCCGCCGCCCGAACCGATGGACTGGTAGTTGAACTTGACGCTCTTGTCCACCTTGGCGTACTCGGTGAACCATTTGGAGTACAGCGGATACGGGAAGGTTGCGCCGGCTCCGTTTATGAGTGTTGCTGCGTTTGCCTGGCCTGCGCCGCCCACTGCGGCTACCAAAGCGAGAGCGAAAAATGCCTTTTTGATGGTCTGAATCATTCATTTCCTCCTTTGTCTGTTTGTGGAAACTATAGGAGCCAAATGTTGCGGTTTCGTTACAGCCGCAGCAAGAATCTGTGAAGACAATTAAATCACCATTGACTACATCCGCCAACACGGATATAGTCCCCACCCATGAACGACATCCTGCTGCTCTACAAATCGCTGGCCGATGAGACCAGACTGCGCATCCTCGCGCTGCTTCTTGGCGAGGGTGGTGAGCTCTGCGTCTGCGACATCATCGCCGCTTTGAAACTCCCACAGTCTACCATCTCGCGCCAGCTTGCCATCCTGAAGAAGACCGGATGGGTGAATGACCGCCGCTGCGGCCTCTGGATCTATTATTCCGTGCGCGAGAACGCGGGACCGCAAAGGGAGCTCATCCCGCTTCTGAAAAAACAGCTCCTGAAGACCAGCACCTCGGCGGACGACCGCGAAACCCTCGCCGGCTTCGGTTGCGACAACAGCTGCGCCTAAAAAAAATTTTGCCCGCATATATCCGCCGGAACGGATATTGGAGACCGCACATGCCCCGGAAAAAGATCCTGTTTCTCTGCACCCACAATTCCTGCCGCTCGCAGATGGCCGAGGGGCTCGCGAACTATTTCCTTGAAGACAAGGTGGAAGCCTTCTCCGCCGGAACCGAAGCGACCCGCGTGAACCCGCTCGCCGCGAAAGTCCTCACCGAAATCGGCATCGACATCTCCGGCCAGTACTCGAAGACCGTCGATGAGTTCGAGGGGCAAAGCTTCGATCACGTCATCACCCTCTGCGGGGACGCCAACGACAAGTGCCCCCTCTTCATCGGAGGTGTCACGCGCACCCACCACGGCTTCGACGACCCCTCGCGTGTCCAGGGAAGCGAGGAGGAAGTCCTGCCGCAGTTTCGCCGCGTGCGTGACGAAATAAAGAACTGGATCATGGAAACGTTTGGAGGCACCAAGTGAGCGAACATCTTTCCCGCAAACTCTCTTTCCTCGACCGCTGGCTGACCCTTTGGATCTTCGCCGCCATGGCGCTCGGCGTGGGGCTCGGCTACTTCGTCCCGGGCGTCGAGACACTCGTCAACAGCTTCCAGGTCGGCACCACGAACATACCGATCGCGGCGGGACTCATCCTGATGATGTATCCACCCTTCGCCAAGGTGAAGTACGAGGAGATGCCGGAGGTCTTCCGCAACAAGAAGGTCCTCGCGCTGTCTCTCGTACAGAACTGGCTGATAGGACCTGTGCTCATGTTCGTGCTAGCGGTCATCTTTCTCCCGGACAAGCCGGAGTACATGGTCGGCCTCATCATGATCGGTCTCGCGCGCTGCATCGCCATGGTGGTGGTGTGGAACGAGCTCGCGAAGGGTAGCACCGAGTACGCCGCGGGCCTCGTAGCCTTCAACAGCATCTTCCAGGTCCTCTTCTACAGCGTCTACGCCTGGTTCTTCATCACCGTGCTGCCGCCCCTCGTGGGTCTTCAGGGTGTGGCTGTGGACGTGAGCATAGGCGACATCGCGAAAAGCGTCTTCATCTACCTCGGCATCCCCTGCATCGCCGGCGCCCTGACCCGCCTTTTCGGCGTGAAGATCATGGGCAAGGAGCGCTACCACCGGGAGTTCGTCCCGAAGGTCGGTCCCATCACGCTGATCGCCCTCCTCTTCACCATCGTGGTGATGTTCAGCCTGAAGGGGCATCTGATCGTGCAGCTTCCCATGGACGTCGTGCGCATCGCGATCCCCATGCTCATCTACTTCATCGTCATGTTCCTCGTCTCCTTCCTGATGGGGAAACGGATGGGAGCCGACTACAGCAAGACCACGACGCTTGCCTTCACCGCCGCGAGCAACAACTTCGAGCTCGCCATAGCCGTCGCGGTAGCGGTCTTCGGCCTCAATTCCGGAGCAGCCTTCGCCGCGGTCATCGGCCCCCTGGTCGAGGTGCCGGTGATGATCGGTCTCGTCAACGTCGCCTTCTGGTTTCAGCGCCGGATGACGGCGGCGTAGGGGGATTGAAATGCTGAAACAAGCGGCGGACTACCTCACCTTCGATCTGCTGGGCCTCGTGCCCGGCTCCCGCGGCGGCGAGGCACTCAACTTCTTTCTCTACGACACGGTGAAGATCTTTCTCCTGCTCACCTCCATCATCTTCGTCGTGGCGGTGGTCCGCTCATCCTTCCCGCCGGAGAAGACCAAGCGCATGCTGGCGCACAAAAGGGAGTACGTCGGCAACGTGCTAGCCGCCCTTTTAGGCATCGTCACACCCTTTTGTTCCTGCTCGGCGGTCCCCCTCTTCATCGGCTTCGTGGAGAGCGGGGTGCCGCTCGGCGTGACCTTCTCCTTCCTGGTCTCCTCCCCGATGGTCAACGAGGTGGCGCTCATCATGCTCTGGGGGCTCTTCGGCTGGAAGATAGCAGCCATCTACATCGGGACGGGACTCGTAGTCGCCATCGTGGCCGGCATCGTCATCGGGAAACTGAAGATGGAGCGTTACGTCCAGGACTACGTCTGGCAGATGAAGGTGGGACAGGCCGATCTCGTCATACCGGACTTCCGGGGAAAGCTTGATTACGCCCGGGAGTACACCATTGGCCTTCTGAAAAAGATCTGGCCCTACGTGATCGTCGGGATCGGGCTCGGCGCCTTCATCCACGGCTACGTTCCCGCCGACTTTCTCGCTCGCTTCGCGGGGCGCGACAATCCTTTCGCGGTGCCGGTCGCGGTGGCCCTCGGCGTGCCGCTTTACAGTAACGCCGCCGGGGTGATCCCCATCGTGCACGCCCTCATGGAGAAGGGTATGGCGATGGGGACCGTGCTCGCCTTCATGATGGCGGTGACGGCACTTTCGCTCCCGGAGGCGGTGATCCTCAGCAACGTCCTCAAAAGGCCGCTTCTGGCAACTTTCTTCGGCATCGTCGCCGTAGCGATAACGATAGTGGGGTATCTCTTCAACGCCATCCTCTAACCACCCAGAAAAGGAGAACGACATGAAAATCGAAGTGCTCGGAACCGGCTGCGCCAAATGTAAGACCCTCTACGAACACACCGTTACTGCCGTCGCCAACAGCGGCAAGGAGGCCGAGGTCGTGAAAGTCGAGGATATCCCTTCCATCATGAAGTACGGCGTCATGAGCACGCCCGCCCTCGTCATCGACGGCAAGGTCGCCTTCTCCGGCAAAGCCGCGTCGGTCATAGAGATCATGGCGCTCCTGTAGCCGCCATTACCACGGAAAGGAAACCGCCATGAAAATCGCCACCACCCTCGCGCTTTTACTCGCCTCCGCCGCCCTCGCCCACGCCGAGCTACCCTCCGCAACGGACGCCGCCGTGGCCAGTGCACTTCGCTCCGGAAAACCGACCGTCATCGACCTCGGGGCCCGCACCTGCATCCCGTGCAGGAAGATGGCGCCGATCCTGGAGAACCTCGCCGCCGAGTACCGCGGCAAGGCCTCCGTCCTCTTCATCGACGTTAACGAAAACCAGGCGGCCGCGGAGAAGTTCCGCGTGCAGATGATCCCGACCCAGGTCTTCTTCGATAAAAACGGCAAGGAGATCAAGCGCCACATCGGATCCATGGAAAAGACCGAAATGGTCCGGGATCTCAAGGCTGCGGGGCTCAAGTGAGCATGCTCGAGGACATCGAGCGCATCATCGCGCTCTACCCTTTCGCGGCGTTCGGGGCGGTGTTTCTTGCCGGTGTCCTTTCCTCCGCCTCGCCATGCGTCCTGACCACCATCCCACTTGTGGTCGGGTTCACCGGGGGATACGCCGACGGTGATCGGCTGAAGGCGTTTCGTTACTCGCTTTGCTTCATCTTCGGTCTTTCGCTCACCTTCACCGCCTTCGGGGCGGCGGCGGGACTTCTCGGCACCATGTTCGGCACCCTCGGCGGGAAGTGGTACCTGATCGCGGGGACCATCGCCCTTCTCATGGGGCTGCAGATGATGGAGATGTACCGGTTCGAACTGCCGTGGCGCACCGAGTGGCGCCCGCGGCAGGCCGGGCTTTTCGGCGCCTTCATCCTCGGCCTTTTCTTCGGCATCGTCTCATCCCCATGCGCGACGCCGGTGCTCGTCGTACTGCTCACCTTGGTGGCGAGCAAGGCACAGGTCCTCTACGGCATCGCCCTCCTGTTTTGCTACGCCATCGGGCACTGTCTCCTCATGCTTTTCGCCGGGACCTGCACCGGGTTCGTGGAATCCTTCGCCAAGTCGAAGGGGATCCAGGGGCTCTCCACGTGGGCCAAGCGGTTAAGCGGCGCAATCGTCGCCATCGCGGGTGGATGGTTCGTCTGGCAGGGGCTTGCCTCCTTGCTGTGAGCTTCGGGCTCAACACTCCTGAATCCAGCATCCCCCCTTCCCCCCTGCCCCCCGTAGCCTTGGCGAAGGGGGGAACGTACGGCTCATGCTGCGCTTCCTGGACAGCTGTACTCCAAGGGTCAGTTCCATGAAGAACCAATAAAACGCCGTCGATAGCGTCGCAACTGCAGGCGTGGCTGTTATATCTTGACATTCATATTTCTAGATGATAAAACGCCGACCTGTCCGATGCACCTAGCTATGGAGGTATGATGGCCGAGCTGTTCAGCACCAAGATCTGGGATCACGCCAGGAACCCGCGCAACCTCGGATTCCTCACCGACGCCGACGTGCTGGTACAGGCGGGAGATCCTTCACAGGGGGACGCTTTTCTCTACCTGTTCAAGATCCGTGATGAGCAGGTTGAAGCGGTGCGTTTCCTCGCCAAGGGTAACCCCGCCGCTGTAGCCGCCTCCTCAGTGGCGACGGAACTTGCCGTCGGCAAGTCCCTGGACGAAGTGCTGACCATAGGCCCCGCTGCCATCGCCACGGCCCTCGGCGGTGTGCCGGAGGAGAAGATGTACTGCTGCCGCATGGCAGCCACCGCGCTGCACACGGCGGTGCACCAGTATCGCAGTTCGGAGGAAGACCCCGTCTTTTGCTTCGCGACCGGCGCGTGAGGCGTGGTCGCCCCAGCCAACGCACCCAAAAGAAAAAACTCCGAGAACGCTCAAGGCGCTTTCGGAGTTTTTTTTGCGGCATGTGTTTAAAGAATCAGAGGATGTAATCGGTGGAGAGGAAATGGGATTTCCTCTCCTTCACGATGCCGGTGATGATCTCCCGGTTCGCGTCGGTTTCCCTCGCGGCGACCACGATCCTGATGGAGAAGACGCGCAGCGCATCCGCTACGGACTGGGTCCCCTCGGCTGAGTTTTTCCGGCCGTTGAAGGGGAAACTGTCCGGGCTTCTCTGGCACTTGCTGTTGATGTTGATGCGGCAGACCTGGTTCACCAGCGCGTCGATCAACTGGGCCAACTGGTCCTCGTTGCGCCCGAAGATGCTCGCCTGCTGGCCGTAGGGGGAGCTGACCACGTAGTCGATGGTCTCCTTCAGATCATCGAAGACCACCACCGGGACCACCGGGCCGAACTGCTCCTCGTGGTAGACGCGCATCTGCGGCGTCACCGGGTAAAGGAGCGCCGGGTAGAAGAAGGAGCCGCTCCTTGTTCCCCCGCAGTCGTTCACCACCTGCGCACCGTGCTTCTCCGCGTCGCGCAAAAGCCCTTCCAGGTACTCCGGCTTTTCCGGCTCGGGGAGTGCGGTGATCGCCACCTTCTCCTGCCAGGGTACGCCGCATTTCAGCCGACCGATCCCCTCCGCCATTCCCTTCAGGAATCCCTCCGCGATGCTGCGGTGCACGAAGATGATCTTGAGCGCGGTGCAGCGCTGCCCGTTGAAGCTCAGTGCACCCGATAGGCACTCCTCTACCGCCAGTTCCAGGTCCGCGTCCGGCAGGACGATGGCGGGGTTTTTCGCGTCCAGCCCGAGCACGCAGCGAAGCCGGTGCGGGCGGGGGTGACTCGCGCGCAGCCCATCGGCCACGCGGCTTGTCCCGATGAAGCCGAGGACATCGACGCGGCCGGTCGCCATGAGCGGCGGAAGGATCTCTTCGCCGTCGCCGTACACCGTGTTGACGACACCCGCAGGAAAGCAGTCGCGGAAGGCTTCCAGCAGCGGCTCGAAGATGAGGACGCCGAAGCGGGGAGGCTTCAGCACAATGGTGTTACCCATGACGAGCGACGGGATGAGCGTTGTGAAGGTCTCGTAGAGCGGGAAGTTGTATGGGCCCATGCAGAGGACGACCCCCAAGGGGGCGCGGCGGATCTGACCAATGATCCCCTGCTGGATGACGAAGCGGGACGAAACGCGGTCCAGTTCCTTGAGTGCGTCGATGGTGTCCTTCACGTAGGCGAGCGCGCGGTCGAACTCGGCCTCCGCCTCCTTGATCGACTTGCCGATCTCCCACATGAGGAGCTTCACCACCTCGGCGCGTCGCTCCTTTACCGCCTTTGCGAAGCATTGCACGCACTGGATCCGCTCGCCGACCGACATGGTGGGCCAGGCGCCCCGGCCGTTATCGTACGCGGCCACCGCGACGTCGAGCGCCTCCAGCGCTGCGGGAACAGACAACGCCGGCGCCTCCCCTACCCTTTGCGCTTCGGACTGCTCACCCGCTCGCACCTGTACCGGCGAAAGCACCTCCTGCATCGGCCCTTCCCAGCGGCGCAGCTCGCCGCCGATCAGGTAGAGTTCCTGGCGGATCGGGTTCTCGATACGGTACTGGGGGGGGATTTCCTGCGGTAACGGGGACAGTCCTGCGAGCTTCTTCTTCACGTTGCCTTCCTTCCGACAGAGGTTATTGCGGGTAACGTTTCGCACTACCGGAGGGTCCCGGGAAGCCACGAAGTCATCGAAAATCTATACGCCAACTGGGAGCGAGGGTCAACTTGTTAATGAGCCGAAGTGTTTCTGCTTCAACGATAATTTGCGCATTGACAGAGCGCCGCTATACTCGTTTGAGCCTTGGCTATTGACACAGCCTCTTCCACGCTCATACAGGATCAGGCTGGAAACTTCTTGAACAAAGGGAGAAACAAGATGGGATCTAAGGGACGCGAAATTGTCGGAATGGACGTGGAAGAGCTCCTCACTCTGTTGAACCGCGCCTTCTGCGATGAGTGGTTCGCCTATTACCAGTACTGGCTCGGGGCAAAGGTCGTGAAGGGACCGATGAAGGACGCCGTCGGCGCCGAACTGCTGGTGCACGCGACCGAAGAGTTGGCGCACGCCGACATGGTTGCCCTGCGCATCATCCAGCTGGGGGGAACGCCGGTAACAAAACCCGAGGAGTGGTACAAGTTCACCAACTGCGGCTACGACGCCCCGGACGACCCCTTCGTAAAGAAGATCCTGGAGCAGAACATCAAGGGTGAGCAGTGCGCCATCAGCGTGTACAAGAAACTCCTCGACCTGACCCGCGAGAAGGACCCGGTCACCTACAACATGGTGCTCACCATCCTGCAACAGGAAGTCGAGCACGAGGAGGACCTGCAGTCGCTTCTGGAAGACTACGAGCTGATGATCGGCGCGTTGAAGATGTAAAGACTCAAACGAGGCGGAGCCACGGCTCCGCCTCCTCCTACGCAGCCTTCGAAAGCGGGTGCACCTGACGTACCTTCAGGGCAAGTTCCTTCTCTGCCGTCTTCAGATCATAGGTCGTCTGCAAATTCATCCAGTAAGTCGGCGTCTGATTTAAGGCTTTCCCGAAAAGGAGCGCCAACTCCGCAGTGACAGGGCGCGCTCCTTTGATGACATGCGAAACCCGCATTGGAGAAACGCCTATCGCCTTTGAAAAGGCATTCTGAGATACGTGGAGTTCGTCGAGTATCTCCTTCAGGAATACACCGGGATGAATGGCAGGAAGGCCATTTGGGGTGGGCATGATCTTTTCCTCAATGGTAATCAGTTATTTCGACAACCGTTGCTTCGCCGTTCGCGAATGAAAAACAAATACGCCACTGGTCGTTGATTCTGATACTCCACTGGCCTGATCTTGTGCCGGAAAGGGCTTCAAGCCGGTTTGACGGTGGCAGCAGCAGGTCAGTGACTTCGCGCGCGCTGTCCAGTATTGCACGCTGAAGGATCTCCGGAGGAAGCTTTCTCGACTTCCCCGCGGCGAAGAGCCTTTCTGTTTCCTTGTTTGCAAACGATACGATCATGGCAGAATGTAAACAGATTGTTTATACCTGTCAAGAACTCCTCTCCCCTCCCCCGATTAAATAGCTCACCACTTCCCACCCCCTCGCCGAAATCTACATTGGCAGGATCTGCAGGTTCGTTGTCATTGAACCGCGCGGGCGGTTGTGCAATTATCTGCGCCATGGAGAGGGCCATGAAAAAGAGAGAGATAAAGGATGCGGCGCGCACCGTGGCGGTGGCGGCCTATGAGGGGGCGGAACTGCTCGACGTGACCGGGCCGATCGAGGTGTTCAACATGCTGAACCGCTGCCTTTCGGAAACGGCGCCGGAACAGCCGGGGTACCGGATCGTGCTGCTCGCGGAGAAGAGCGGTCCCTTCACCACCTGTCCCGGGGTGCGGATCGTGGCGGACCACGCCTGGGATGAGTTCCCGGAGACCGCGGACACCATCCTGGTTCCAGGAAGCCCGGACGCGGCGCTGGAGGTGGCGCTTAAGAACCGGCGGCTCATCGAATGGCTGGCACAGGCCGGACCGCGCACACGGCGCCTCGTCTCGGTCTGCACCGGGGCCTTCCTGCTCGCCGAGGCGGGACTTTTAAACGGCCGCCGCGCCACGACGCACTGGCTCGACCTGGAGCGCTGCGCCGCGAATACCCGGAGGTGGAGGTGGAGAATGACGCCATCTACACCCGCGACGGTTCGGTGGCCACTTCGGCCGGGGTGACCGCGGGGATGGATCTGGCCCTGGCACTCGTCGAGGAGGATTTCGGCAGGAAGATGGCGCTCGCCGTGGCAAGGCGCCTGGTGATGTTCCTGAAGAGACCGGGCGGGCAGGCCCAGTTCAGCACGCAGCTGAGGGCCCAGATGGTCGAGGGGGGGCAGCTAGCGCCGCTTCTGTCCTGGCTTAAGGAAAACCGGTGCGGCAGGGTCACCGTCGAGGAGTTGGCGGACCGGGCGGCGATGAGCCCTAGGAACTTCGCCAGGGTCTTCGTCCGCGAGACCGGCACGACGCCGGCCAGGTACCTGGACCAGTTGAAGCTGGAGCGCTCCATCGCCCTCTTGGAGGAGACCACGCTGCCGCTCGAGCGGGTGGCGCGTGACAGCGGTTTCACCGGCGCCGAACAGATGCGGCGCACCTTCATCCGAGAGGTCGGCGTCACCCCGATCGCCTACCGGACGCGGTTTTAGTCCTTTGGGGTGCTTTAAAACCGATTCAAACAGGGATGAAGGGGATGCAGGGGATACAGGCATAAAACCTGTCTCACGCAAAGCCGCAAAGGCGCAAAGACAAGCAGAAACATGGAAAGGATTTTGGTTTACCCTCAAAGTCTTTTTCTTTTCAAGGATTTATCCCTTTTATCCCCTTCATCTCTGTTAAATAAGCCTTTGTTTTTAAAAAGGAGGTTGCCATGCGTTGCGAGCTGCAAAAAGGAGAGCTACTCACCCTGCAGCCTGGGGACGCGATCGCGTCGATTACCCTTACCACTGGGAAGCTCTGGCTCACGAGAACCGACGACACCCGCGATTACTGTCTGTCGGCGGGAGCACGGCTCAAGGTACGCAGCGGGGAGACGCTCTTTCTGGAAGCGCTCGCTCCTTGCGCCCTCCTCATCCAGAGCCGCGGCTGCCGCGGCGCGCTCAGCGTCGTCACCCCCTGGGCACGTCCGCTTTTCCGCCCCGCCTGATCGCAAGCCGCCGAACTTACCCCTTCACGGCGGGCGCTAGCGGCCAACTGATGATGACCACGCCGAGCACGCAAGTGGCGATGCCGACGAGCCTCAGCCAGTGCATCTCCCCACCGAGGAACCAGTAGGAAAGGAGCAGCACCAGGGCGGACTGGCAGCCGATGATGGCGAGGGCGTACCCGGCGTTCGCGCTCGACGCGGTGGCGAGAAACATGGCCCAGTTCCCGAGCACGCTGCAGGCACCCGCTGCGACCAGCAGGGGAACTGCGGACTTCCACGCATCCCACATCCCCCAATCTCCCGCCGACCAGACCGCGAACGATACCGTCAGCACCAACGAGAGCACCAGCATGGCGAAGGGGACCGACACGCCACGCTTCACGGCCGCGGTCATGAACATCACCATGAGGGCGAAACTCACCAACGCGGTGAGGGCCTGGGTTACGTAGTTCCACATGCTGACCTCCTATTCATGGCAGAGACCGGGGGTCCAGCACCTGCCTTATCGTATGACCGAGCACCTTCATGGTGTAAGGTTTCATGAGGCAGGCCCGGATACCGACCTCTCGGTCCGCCTCCTCGAAGGTCCCCTTGAACCCGGTGCAAAGGATGATGGGGATGTCCGGCCGCAGGGCGGTGATCTCGCGGGCGAGTGCCTTGCCGGAAAGTCCCGGCATGGTGAGATCGGTGATTACCAGGTCGAAAGCGGCGGGATCGGCCCGAAAAAGCTCCAAGGCTGCCGTGCCGCTGAGGGCGGTGACCACGCTGTAACCCAGGTTCTCCAGTATTCCCCTGCCCAGGACGGTAAGGGATTCCTCGTCATCCACGAACAGGATGCGCTCACGCCCCTGGAGCATCTGCTCCGGCACGTCCTCCTCACGTACGATCTCATCGACCACCACGGGGAGGAGGATCTCGAAGCAGGTCCCCGCGCCGACCTCGCTGTGCACGGAGATGGCACCGCCGTGGTTCTTGACGATCCCCTGCACCACGGCGAGCCCGAGCCCGGTACCCTGCCCGGCCGGTTTCGTCGTGAAGTAGGGATCGAAGATACGCTCGAGGGTGCGGCTTTCTATGCCGCATCCGGTGTCGCGCACCGACAGCCTCAGGTGGTCGACCGGGTCGAGAAAAGGGAATGGGAGGAGCAGTGGTGAGCCTGCAGGGACCAACTCCAGAGAGACGGTCAGGATCCCCCCCTGCGGCAGCATGGCATGGTAGGCGTTGGTGCAGAGGTTCATCAGCACCTGGTGCAACTGGGTGGCGTCGGCAAGCACCTTGTCGGCTTCGGGCGGGACGGAAATTTCCTTGCGGATGGCGATCGAGGTAGGAAGCGAGGAACGGAGCAGCCTCATGGCGTCGTCCATCACCGTCAGCAGATGCACCGGCTTCCGCTCCTGTTCGGTGCGCCTGCTGAAGCTCAGGATCTGCCGCACCAGATCCGCCGCGCGCTGGGCCGCCGTGAAGACCTGCTCCATCTCGGGGCGCCCCGCCCCGTCCTGTGGCAGCTTGTGCAGCACCATGTCGGTGAAGCCGAGGATCGAGGTGAGGATGTTGTTGAAATCGTGGGCGATCCCGGCGGCCAGCGTTCCGATCGCCTCCATCTTCTGGGCCTGTCTGAGCTCCTTTTCCGTCCTTCTCAGCTCCGCGGTCCGCTCTTCAACCCGCAGCTCCAGCAGTTCGTTCGCCTCGAGGACGGCGCGTGCCGCCACCTCGGCCCGCTCCTTGGCCACGACCAGCTCGGCGGTCCGCTCCCGCACCACTTCCTCCAGGTGGTCGCGGTACCTGAGCATCTCGGCCTCGGCGACCTTCTGCTCGGTGATGTCGGTGCCGCTGCCGATCCAGCGCACGATCCGTCCGGACTCGTCGCGCTGCGCCACGGCCCGGGAGAGCACCCAGCGGTACTCGCCGTCGAACCTGCGGTTGCGGTGCAGGCAATTGTAAGGCTCCCCGGTTTCCAGCGAGTGTTTCCACTTCTGTGCAGTCATGTCGACGTCGTCGGGATGGATGATGCTGCGCCACGGCTCAGGATCGGGCTCGCCGGGGATCAGTCCGTTGAACTCGTACCAGCGCAGGTTTGCAAAGTCCTGCGCCCCGTCAGGCGTGGCGGTCCAAACGATCTGCGGGATGGTATCGATGATGAAGCGGTAGAGCGCGGTTTCTTCGGTATCCCTTGGCTTGTCGATCACTCGTACCTCAATGACTTCACAGTCGCATAAAAATGAAATTCATGCGGGTGGCAATGTATCAAGAACCTGACAACGCATTGGGAAATACGACATGCGGAAAATATACAGATATTTCGTGACAGTTCAAGGCAATGAATATGACAGTCAATGGAGGCTATGCCATACGACAATGACGTCATGACTGCCGAAACTGGAGAGGAAGGCTGCTTCGGTACCCAAAGGAGGTGGCGGAGCACAAGGTATGTGGAGGTAGGAAGGATGGAGCGGCGCTCGCCCCCATGAGGAGGCGGCGCGTGCATTGCTATTTCAAGAGCGTGTGTTCGAGAAGGATCTTGAGTCCGATGAGACAGAGGACCACCCCGCCGCACACCTCCACCCTCTTTCCCCAGTTGTCGCCCAGCTTTCGTCCAAGGAGCATGCCGGTTACCGTGAGGACGCCGGCGACTAGGCCTATGACCACGGAGGGAACCCATACGCTGACGCCCAGCATGGCGAGGGAAAGACCGACCGCGAAGGCGTCGATGCTGGTGGCTATCGAAAGCATCACCATGGTGAGTCCGCGGGTCGGATCGGCGGGGTCCCCATCCTCTTCGTCATCGAAGGCCTCGACGATCATCCTTCCGCCGACGTAGGCAAGCAGGCCGAAAGCGATCCAGTGGTCATAGGAGGTGATCCATTTCTGGACCGTGAGTCCCAAAAGCCACCCCGCGATAGGCATGAGGGCCTGGAAAAGGCCGAAGTGAAAGCCCAGGCGGAAAAGGTGCCGCCCGGTGATGGGGTTCAAGACCGCGCCCGCAGCGAGGGCGACGGCGAAGGCGTCCATGGCGAGGGCCACGGCGATCCCCATGATGCTGATCCAATCCATTGTTTCTCCTGCTGATATGGCCCGTACTAGTACCCGTAGTCGAGGCTCTGGATTCGGCAAACGCGGCCGTCCTGAAGCTCGAGCTGGTACTGGAATTCGCTGGGGCCGAAGTTGAAGATCCAGTTGTCCACGACGATGGTGGTGACGGTCGCGGTCTTGGTCCCGTAAGTCCCCTTTTCCACCAACTTCCTGGAGCTCTGCGTCGCTGTGGCGGGCTCCCCGCATTTCGCCACCACCTCGCCTGCTGAATTGCCGATGGAGACGATCCCCCCCTTGCACCGCATGCTCTCGGAATCGGCGGCGGATGCACAGTCAAACGCCGCCAGGGTCACGCAAAGGGCCGCAAGAAAACCGAAATGTGATTTCATAGCATTTCCTCCCTCAGATGTAGTCAGTGCAGGACTATATAGCGTAAGCCTGCTTTTGAAAAGGATATTACGCCGCGCGTCTGCCGATCACGTGCACCGAAGTGGCCTTGAAGGAAGCGAAGATCTCCTTCCCCTCTAACAGGGCAAGCTCCGCGAAGGATTCGCGGGTGACGTAGGCGGTGAGCGGAAAACCGCAGTCAAGTCGCAACTTGAGGAAGGGCCCCATGGAGGCGATGCCGGCGACGCGCCCGGCGAAATGGTTGCGGGCACTGCTTTTCTCCTCGGAATGGCCCAGGCTCACGGTGACGTTCTCGGGACGGATGCAGCAGTAGACGAGCGCACCGGGCTGCGCCTCCCCCACCGTGTCGATCTCGCTTCCCGCCACCTGCACCGTCATCCGCTGGTCCCGGTTTTCCACCACCTCTCCCTCCAGGATGGTCTCCATCCCGACGAAATTGGCAACGAACTCGTTCACCGGGTGGTTCATCACCGCAGCTGGGGTCCCTTCCTGGACTATGCGCCCCCCGTTCATCACTACGATGCGCTGCGACATCCTGAGCGCCTCGGACTGGTCGTGGGTGACCAGGATGGCGGCAATGCCGCGGTCACGGATGACCTCGTCCATGTCTTCGGTGAGCGCCTGTCTCGTGGGGGGATCGAGGTTGGCGAAAGGCTCGTCGAAGAGGATCACCTCGGGTTCCACGGCAAAGGCGCGGGCGAGACTCACGCGGCGCGCCTCGCCGCCGGAGAGCTTTCTAGCCGAGCGCTGCGCCATGTCGGCAAGCCGGAAGCGCTCCAGATAGGACGTGACCCGGCTCTTGATCTCGCCGCGCCCCATCCCCCTGATCTTCAGCCCGCTCGCCACGTTATCGAACACGGTGGCGTCGAAGAGAAGCGGTTCCTGCAGCACCATGGCGATGCTGCGGCGCACCTTGAGCCAGTCGGCGGAATTCACTATCTCGCGCCCCCGGTAGGAGACGGTGCCGCTGCTGCGCTTGATGAGACCCAAAAGGGAGAGAAGCAGCGTAGACTTCCCCGCACCGTTGGGTCCGATCAGTGAGATGAATTCGTTTTCCGACAAAGAAAAAGAGGGTATATCGAGCACCGGCACGCCGCCTCGATCCACCCTCAGCCCATTCAGGTCGAGCACGTTTTGTTGCTGTGTCATCTAGGCCTTTCTCGCTGCTGGATGTAGGTAAGGATGTAGTTGACCGCGAAGCAGAATAGCAGAAGGATCACCGACAGGGCAATGGCGATGTCGAAATTGCCCCGCCCGGTCTCCATCACCGTCGCCGTGGTGAGGACGCGGGTGTAGCCGCGCACGTTGCCGCCGACCATGATGGAGGCGCCCACCTCGGAGATGACCCCGCCGAAACCGGCCATGACGCCTGCCATGAGCGGCAGCCTCGCCTCCCGTATGAGCATCCTGACCATCTGGGTCCTGGTAGCGCCAAGGGCCAGAATCTGCAGTCTCAGATTCGCCGGGAGGTTCTGCATGGCGCCAATGGTGATCCCCATGACGATGGGGGTGGCGATGACGGTCTGCGCGATGACGATGGCGGTCGGGGTGTAGAGGAGTTCCAGGTAGCCCAGGGGGCCGTTTCTCCAGAGCATGATGGAGACGAAAAGGCCCACCACCACCGGCGGCAGGCCCATCCCGGTGTTTACCACGCTCACCAGGATCTTCTTGCCGGGGAAGCTGGTCAGGGCGACCAGTGTCCCCACCAAGATGCCTATGACAAGAGAGAAGAGCGTGGCGAGCCCGGAGACCTTGAGCGACAGCAAGGCGATGCCCAGCACCTCGCTGTCGAGCGAGGCGAGGAGCTGGGCGGCCTTTAAGATCCCTTCGAGGATTACGTCCATTAATTACAGGCCCAGGGTTTTCGGGTCTTTGCCGGCATCCGGGAAGAAGAGCGGAGCGCCGAACTCCTTCTTGCCGAAGGTGGCGATGATCCCCTGGACCTTCTTGGAGACCATGAAGTCGGCGAACGCCTTGGCGCCGGCGTTGTTCACCTTGGGCCACTTGGCCGGGTTCACCTCGATGACGTGGTAGACGTTGAGGAGCTTCGGCTCGCCTTCCACCATGATCTGCAGGCCGAGATGCGCCTTCTTGTTGAGGGCGAGGTAGGTGCCGCGGTCGGAAAGGAGGTACCCCTTCTTCTCGGCGGCGACGTTCAGGGTCTCACCCATGCCGAGACCGGTCTGCTGGAACCACTTCTGCCCTTCGGCGTTGATGCCGGCTGCCTTCAAAAGCCCCTTTTCCTTGGCGTGGGTCCCGGAGTTGTCGCCCCTGGAGAGCCAGAGGGAGCCGGTCTTCGCGATGGTCTTCAGCGCCTCGGCAGCGGTCTTCGTGCCGCGGACCTTAGCGGGATCGTTGGCAGGTCCGAGGATGATGAAGTCGTTGTGCATGACGAGCTTTCTGTTCTGGCCGAAGCCACCTTCCATGAACTTCTTCTCCGCCTCCGGGGAGTGCACGAGGAGCACGTCCGCCTCACCCTTCTCACCCATCTTCATGGCCTGGCCGGAACCGACCGAGATGGTCTTCACGAAGTAGCCGGTCTGCTTCTCGAAGAGCGGGATCAGCACGTCGAGAAGACCGGAGTCCTGGGTGGAGGTGGTGGTTGCGAGGATGAGGTTCTTCTGCTCGGCGGCCCAACCGGTGGAGACCGAGGCGACCGCGCTCAGGAGGAACAGGGCGACGAACAGGGGAAGCATTCTTAGGATTCGATTCATGCAGGCAACTCCTTTTTAAATGTTTTTTTATGTGTACCGGGAAGCGTGATAGTGCTCCCGATATAGCGACACGCGCGGAAAAAGGG
Organism: Geomonas ferrireducens; assembly: GCF_004917065.1. Taxonomy (NCBI): domain Bacteria; kingdom Pseudomonadati; phylum Thermodesulfobacteriota; class Desulfuromonadia; order Geobacterales; family Geobacteraceae; genus Geomonas; species Geomonas ferrireducens. The sequence continues at coordinate 787,007 of NZ_SSYA01000003.1, read as the reverse complement.
ACGGTGTGTCTCGTCCCCTTACTGGTTTCAGCTTACGCCGAGGATGACGCTTGAGGCCTTGAAGAGGGTGCAGGCGTGTCCGCCGACCTTGAGGCCCAGGGTGGTCCCGCTTTCGTGCGTGATCACGGCGCTTATCGTGTTGCCGCCCCCCACCTCGACGTCGATTTCCGTGGAGACCGCTCCCTCGATGACCTTGACGACGGTACCGCACATGACGTTGCGGGCGCTGATCTTCGCGTCGTGCAGGTCGGTGCCGACCATGACCGAGCTCGCCTTGATGATGGCGTAGGCGGAGCCACCTTCCCTGAGGGCAAGGTTGTCGACGGCGCCGTTGGTGATGACGGCGACAAGCGGGGCCCCGCCGGTGAGGGTGAGGATGACCTCGGCGTTAACCGGCCCCCGGGTGATACTGGTGATGATTCCGGACAAAACGTTGCGGGCGCTTACTTTCATGGAAATCCTCCTCAGGAGCTGGTACAGGCTTGCTGTGTCGCCCAGCCTCCCCTCGAGATTCTCCAGGAATTTACGGTGCTCTTCCTGGAGCACGCCGTACTGCTTCACCACATCTTTGCCGTACGGGGTGAGGGTCGTCCCACCGCCCCCCCTGCCGCCGGTCACCCGCTCGACAAGCGGTTTCTCGGCGAGGTTGTTGATCATGTTGACCAAGTCCCAGGCGTTCTTGTAGCTGATCCCCACCGCCTTCGCCGCCTTGGTGATGGAGCCTAGCTCGTCTATCTTCTCAAGCAGCTTGATCCGGTCCAGCCCAAGGAACTTCTGGTCATCCTTGTGGAACCAGAGAGCCCCCTCAAGCTCAATGCCGTGTTTTGCGCCCTGACTCAAAATAACACCTCGTCGTTCTTCCTATGGCAGAGACAGGTCCATTACTCTGTCTGCGCTGGAAGCTTAGACATTATATGCCATGAGACCACTGTGTAAAGCTTATCTATGACTGAGTTTTACAAAACAAGGAAGGCAGACGTTATATCACAAACGACATAGCGTAAACAAGAAAAGGAAACGGGAGGAGGCGTATACATTTTACATGGTCAGTGAGGAATCCCGACCCGTGCCTCACCCAACGCCATTGGTAGCCGACAGGTATTCCGCCCGGTTCCAGGTGGTCATGCAGGAAGGATGGATGGGATCGGGCTGGCAAAGGTAGGTTTCATCGCCGGGATGGCCGGTGATGCGCAGACCCGCGGAGCGGAGCATCGCCTCGATACCCGCGTGGTTCGCGATCCACCAGTTGGTAGGATCGCCGGCGAAGCGCTCCTCGATGAAGGACATCTTCGGCCACCCCGGTTCGAGGAGGGCGTCGCGTTCGTTGATCCAGAAATCGTGCTGCCCCGCCACCTCGCGGCCGGGCATGGTGATGGCCTGGAAAACGAGCATCCCCGCCGTCTTCTGGGCCACGATGTCGAGGGCGAGCATCGGGTAGCGCAGGTGGTAGAAGACCCCCATGAAGAGGACGAGGTCGAATTTCCCCTTGATGCGCGCCAGGTCGTACACCTGCATCTGCCGGAATTCGACGCGATCGCGCAGGCCGTACTGCTCGGCGGCCCAGTCGGCCTGCTCGAGGTAGTGCCCGTCGCAGTCGATCCCCAGGACGCGTGCCCCGCGGCGCGCTAGCTCGAAGCTGTAAAAGCCTGCGTTGCAGCCGATATCGAGCGCGCTCCAGCCGCTCAGGTCTTCGGGGATGCATTCGGCGATCTCGCGCCATTTGAAGGAAGGGAAGTCTCCCAGGAAGTGGTCCGGGGCGGTCTCGGTGCCGTCCGGCAGGTGCAGGTTGTGAAACCAGGGGGAGAGTTCCTTGATGTCGTCTTCCAGCGTTCTTGCTTTGGCGTGGGTCATGCGGCTACCTTTCGTGAATTGTTTTCCCCGCCGCTACAGCGCGGTCAGGTATTCTTCGAGTTCTTCCGCCCGGCAGGCGGCTGAGTGGTGGCCGAGTACCCGGGCGCGGGCGCGCTCCCCGATGGCGCGGCGCTCCTCCTCGGGGAAGCGCTGCAGGAAGCGGAGCATTTCCTCGGCGCTGGAGGCTACGAGGATCTCTTCGCCCGGGGTAAAGAACTCTTCAAGGCCAGGCCAGCGGTCCGACACAACGGGAACGGCGCAGGCGGCCGCCTCGAAGAGGCGCACGCTCGGGGAATAGCCCGCGACTAGCATCTGTCTGCGGGTCAGGTTGAGCGTGAAGCGCTGCGAGCTGTAGAACTCGCTGTGACACTCCGGAGGAAGATGCTCGATGTGGTGCGTGTTCTCAGGCCACTTGAGCGAGGCGGGGTACTGCGCCCCTGCCACCACGAAACGCCCCTTGCGCCAGTGGAAGGCTGGCTGAAAAAGGAGCTGCTCCAGACCGGGCTGCCGATCGTCACTGTAGGTGCCGAGGTAGCCCAGATCCCAGCGCGGCGTCACCGGCATCGGGAAGTGCACCAGGGGGTCGACGGAACAGTAAAGGGGGCGCGCGGCACGCGAGCCGTAGTGGCGTTCAAGATGGTCGAGGGTCGGGCCGCCGGTGAAAGAGAGGTAGAGGTCGTAGCAGGGGATAAGGTCCTCGCTCAGGTACTGGCACTCCCCCCTGGCAAGGGCGGCCAGGGTCACCGGGGTGTCTATGTCGTAGAAGGCCTTGATCCCCCGTGCGTGCCGGCTCACCCACTTCCCGACCTCGATCCCCTGGTAGACGTAGGAGCCGACGATGACGCAGTCGGCATCACAGATCTCCGGGCCGTATTCGGAGAAAAGCTCGTCGAGTGAGCCGTAGAGAAGCGTCCTGCAAAATGGCGGCTCCGGGAGGTCGCGGTGCGCCTCGTACCAGCGCGCGTCGCGCTCGAGGAAGAGGATCTCGTGTCCGCGCCGATCCATCTCGCGCAAAAGGCCCCGGTAGGTGGTGGCGTGACCGTTTCCCCAGGAAGAGGTGATGGAGAGCCCAAGGACGACTATCTTCATGGCAACCTCCCGATGCGCCGCGCCGATCCGGCGGAGAAGATCTCCTCGAACTGCCTTGCCCGGTGCGTGTAGGTGTGCTCGGCACGTACCCGCGCCCGCGCCTTTCTACCCACCTCCGCGGCAAGCGCGGGAGTGAGTCGCTCCAGGATCTGCGCCACCTCCTCGCCGTTCGCGGCGACCAAGATCTCGCGTTCCGGCTCGAAAAACTCGCCGATCCCCTCCCATAGGTCGGTGATCATGCAGGCGCCTGCGCCCGCCGCCTCGAAAACGCGGGTGGCAGGGGAAAAGCCGTATCTCGCCATGCCGTCGCGGCTCACGTTGAGGACCGCCATCGGGCTGCAGTTGAAGGCGTTGTGGTCGCCGGTGCCGAGGTGTCCTATGTAGCGGACGTTCTCGCTTTTGGACTTGTCCTCCCAGCCGCTGCCGGCCAAAAGGAAACTGCGCCGGGGTAGCCTTTCGGCTACGGACAGGAAGAACTCCTCGACGCGCCGTTCGCGGTCCGGCAGACGGTTCCCCAGGAAGGAGAGGTCGGCGCGCAAGCGCTCGTCGGGACTGACCGGGTGATGTGTGTCCGGGTCGAGCGCGTTGTAGATGGGAATACACTCCCGCGCTCCGAAGCCCCGGTAGGCCCGCACGACAGGGTCGCCGCCGCCGTAGGTGAGGATCATGTCGTACCGCGGCACGAGTGGGAGAAACGGGTCCGCCGGGTGGGTACCGATCCGCTCCAAGGTCGCCGGTGCGTCCACGTCCCAGAAGATCACCTGGGTTCCTTCCCGCTTCAGACCGAGCACTTCGGCCTCGAGCAGCGCGTCGAAGACCCCGACTCCGCTCGCCTTCACCACGATATCCGAGCCGCGGGCCGCCTCGAGGGAACTAAACACTCCCTCCTCGGTCGCCGGGTAGACCACGACGGTCGCCCAGTCCGGGTCCTCCATGTCGCGGTGTGCCTGTCGCCCGTAGGCGTCCGGCTCGTAGAAGGTGACGCGGTGCCCCAGGCGGGCGAGCGCCCGCACCATGCCGCGGTAATAGGTGGCGGCACCGTTCCAGTAGGCGGATACCAGGCTCGAGGCGAAAAAGGAGATGTTGAGCGGTGCGGCCATGCAGTTATTTCCTTTCTATGCAGTTCTTCGGAGCATTCCGAGGTTCGACCGGGAATCCGGGGAACCAATGTGTGTTCCCACGAAGCAGAAAGCGGGCCCAGCGTCCCCCCCTTTGCGAAGGGGGGCAAGGGGGGATTTGCCTTGTTTCTGCCATGCAACCGAGACCATTCCTGCAAAGTGCGCAGTTGATCGCAGATGCTGCGCAACTTCTGTTCGGACCTGCCAACAAAAAGCAAATCCCCCCCGGCCCCCCTTCGCAAAGGGGGGAGCAAAAGGTCACCTGCGACGCTTCGTGGACGACCTTTTAGCCATACCCACGGAACTTCTAATCTGCCACCCCAAACTCGCGGCAGATGCCGAGCAGTTCGTCGACGCGGTGCCGGCAGGTGTGCCGTGCGAGGATGGTCTGCCGCCCGTGCGCGGCGAGTCGGTGCGCCTCGCCCGGGTCCTCGAGCAGCGCCTTCATCCGGGCTTCCATCTCCCGCCCGTCGCGGGCGTAGAGAAGATCCTTACCCGCCTCGAAGAGCCCGTCGCAGTCGACCCACGGGGCGGAAAGGAGCGGGATGCCGCAGGCAAGCGCCTCGAAGGGGCGGATGGTGGGGATGCCGGGGAGCGCCTCCATGTAAGGGCGGCGCGGTATGTGAACGGTGAGCCGGAACCTGCTGAAAACCCTTGGGACGTTGAAGTTGGGGAGCCAGCCGCCGTAGCCGATCCCGCTTTCGGCGAGGAGCTGCAGCGCCTGGCGCGGGTAGCGCACCCCGTACACCGCCGCTTTCAGATGTAGGCGTCGCACCGGCTCGACGAAAAACTCGCGGATCTCCTCGCTGCGCTCGTCGTCGCCCCAGTTGCCCACCCAGACCACGTCCCCCACCTTGTCAGCGCCCTCTACCGGGGCGAAGACCCTCACGTCCGCCGCCTCGTGCCAGACCCACACCCTTTTCGCCCAGCCGCGGTCGAGGTAGATGTCCCTGATTTTCCCGCCATAGGCGAGGACGCCGTCGAAACCTGAGAGATCACAGGCGGCCATTCCCTCGGCATCGGTGACGCTTCGGTGGTGCGTGTCGTGGAAGAGGAGCCGGTAGTGCCCGCCCCCCTTGCGGTGCAGGCCGATCAGCCGGACGAGTTCCGGGTCGTTCCATTCGTGCACGATCACCAGGTCCGCCTGCGCGAGGGCCCGGTCCAGATCCAGCTCATCCAGCCGGTAACGTATCCCGACAAGCCCCGGGTAGACCTGTTCGAACTCCTGCAGCGCGTATTCGCCGCTGTCGCGCAACATGTTCCGGTAGCTCCACCCTTCCTCGGGCTCGTACACCGCGACCTCATGCCCCATGAGGCGCAGTTCGGTGACCACGCCGCGCAGGAAATGGGCATTGCCGTGGTTCCAGTCCGAAACGATGGAGTGGTAGAACATTACGATGTGCATGGGGCCTTCCGTAGTCGCGTGATTTGTTACGCCTGCTCCCGGAGCCGGTCGTAGAGGTCGAGGTAGCCGGCGGTCATTCTGGCGGCGGAGAAGCTGCGGCTTCGTTCCAGCGCCTTTTCCCCAAGGCGCGCCTGGCGGTTACGGTCGGCGCAGAGAGCGCAGAGCTCGCCTTGCAGTGCCTCGGGGGACTCCGGGTCGACGAATACGGCCGCCCCATCCCACAGCTCACGCAGGCTCGGGATGTCGCCGAGAACGAGGGCGCACCCCGAGAGGGCCGCCTCCAAAACGGTGAGTCCGAAAGGCTCGTAGCGCGCGGGGAGCGCGTAGACCGACGCCGCCGCGTACCAGGGGGCAAGCGCGTCGGGAGCGAGGACGCCGAGGCGATTCACCCCTTCCACCGCAGCGGACCCGCCGTCTGGGCGGTTGATCTCACCCGCCACGTACACCGGCCACGGCAGGTCGTAGGCGTTCTTCACGAGCGCCGCTATGTTCTTCGCGTCGTCCCATACCCGTCCCACGGTGAGGATGAAATCCTCCTTCCTCCCCGGACGGAAGCGGGTGCGTGCCCGCGCGTTGTAGACCACCTGCGCGTCCGGCAGCGGGAGGTAGATGCGGCGTATTGCTTCCAGCATGGCCGCCGATGGGGCCGCGACCAGTCCTGCCGCGGCGAGTCCTCGGGTCACCCGGTCGCGGTATTCGTGCAGACGCTGCGGCGCCTCTTTACCGCGCACCGCCTGATACCAGGAAAGAACGCAGGAGTGGGCGACGACCAAGCAGGGGCTTCGCCAGGGGAGTGCTGCGTGGACGTAGCCGTTCAGATGCACGAGATCAGGCTGCAGTTCCGCCTCGAGCGATAAAAGCCACTCCCCGCTCAACTCGACGTCGCGCCAGGGATCGTCCATCCACTCGAGGCGGTACCCGCTTTCGTAGAGGGTTAAGTTTCCCTCCTCGGCCACCTCACGCCGCTGTTCCGGTGAGAGCGGCTGCCCCATCGTCGCCAGCGCCACCTGCACGCCATGGACCGAGAGCCCGCGCGCGAGTTCGAGGGCGTAATTCCAGACCCCGCCGATGGGGTCGGCCGTCATCAGGACGAGTCCCGGCGGCGTGATTTTGCCCCCCTTCCCTGCTGTGTGGACCGGTTCGTTCATGAACAACACGCCTCTCAAAGTAAGTCCCGCCTTAGCCAACCTTATTGCGTGGTTTTTGCCGGAAGGTCGGAAGCGTAGAGTTCAACTGCCCACGAAGCGCGGCAAGAGCCCTTACGTCCCCCACTTTGCGAAGGGGGGACAGGGGGGATTTGCTCTTCGTCGGCATGTACGAAATATCTCTTCCAGCACTGCAGCCGTTTCAGGAGTCAACCCAAGGCAAATCCCCTCTGTCTCCCCTTCGCAAAGGGGAGGACGCGAATTCACGGACAGCGCTTCGTGGTTTCATTGAGAGATACCTTCATGAATTCCCCAGACGAACCGCGCGCTATCTCCCGTACGCCTGGTCCAGCACCTGGGCCACGCGCACGAGGTGCTCGGCCTGCGGGTCGAAGGCGCCTTTGCCTAACCGCAACTGCCTCGCCCAGGCGACGGCACAGCGCCCACCCCACTCATCGGGAGGCGAGGAGATGGTCTCCGAGGCGGTGCCACGGAAGCGTTCGGCGACGAAGTCGTAGAAGGAGCCCTGGACGTTCTTGAAGCTGACGCCGCCGCGGGTGCCGTAGAAGCTCGACTCGATGACGGCGTCGCGCCCCGCGGAGACGTTCCAGGAGCAGGCAAGGCGCACGGCATGCCCCTCTTCCAGCACGAGCGACACCACCGCATAGTCCTCGACCTTGCCGCTCCCAGTCTTCAACCTCTCCCCGCCCGCGAAGATCGAGCTGGAGACGCTGCGGACCTCGGGGTAGCCGAAAAACCAGAGCGCGAGATCGACCAGATGGCTGCCAAGATCAATCAGGCAGCCACCACCGGAAAGCTCGGGATCGTAGAACCAGGGCTTGTCCGGGCCGTAGGCGTTGTGGAAGGTGAGGTCAGCGGCGTAGACCTGACCGATTTCACCGGAGCTGACCAACTGGTGGATCTTCATGATCCCGTCGGCGAAACGGTAGGAGAAATCGACCCCCAAAAGCCGGTTCATCGACCGGGCCGCATGCACCACGAGCTGGGCCTCCTCGGCGTTTCTCCCCAAGGGCTTCTGGCAGAATACGGCAAGCCCACGGTCCAGGGCGCGCAGGGCCTGGTAGCAATGCCCGGCGGAAGGGGTCGCGATCACCACTGCGTCGAGGTCGAGCTCCAAGAGCGCATCGAGGTCCTCGACCAGCACCGCCTCGGGGGCAAGCTTCGCCGCCTCCCGCGCGTTCTCCTCGCAGGGATCGGCGATCGCGGCGACCTCCGCCTCGCCGCTCAAGGCAATGGCCTGCATCCTGTGACGGCCGATCCAGCCGGTTCCCAGAAAACCCACCCTGGGCAATGCCATTTTCTTCTTCATCCTTTCCCCTTTCCTTTACTGGCCGATGCGGATCATCCCCTTCAGAAAACCGTCGGGACGCTCCTCCATGATCCGGTAGGCGCGTGCCAGCCCCGCAAGCGGAAAGCTGTGCGTGATGAGTTCGCCGAGCGGGAACATCCTCGACTCAACGGCGGCGATCCCCGCCCGCATCCCCTCCAGGTAGACCCGCGCGTCGCGCTCGTGCGCGTTGATGACGTCGATCCCCTTCCAGTTCCAGAGCTGGAGGTTCACCTGGCGCAGACCGTCCTGGTGGTACCCGGCGATGATGATCTTGCCCCCCTCGCGGACCAGCTCTCCGGCAAGGTCCAGCGGCCACTGATGACCGGTCGCCTCAATGACGCGGTCGCACCCACGCTCGCCGGCTATCTCCCGCACCCGGTCCATCACCCGCTGGTGGTCGTCGAGCAGCACGGTCTCTTCGGCGCCGCAGCGCCTGGCGAGCTCAAGCGCAAAGCTGCGACGCGAGATGGCAATGACCCGTGCGCCGCGCGCGGCGGCAAGGGAAGTGAAGATGGCCCCAAGAAAACCGGCGCCGATCAGCGCCACCGTCTGCCCTGGCTCAATGCAGCTGCGGCGAAAGACGTTCATGGCGCACCCGACCGGTTCGCCCGGGAAAGGCTGGTCGTCCAGGGATGGCGGGATCTTCACCAGGGCGTCGGTGCGCACCAGATCAAACTGAGCGTAGGCGTTGTTGGAGAGAAAGGCGATGCGGTCCCCAACCTTCACACCCTGCGCCCCGTCCCCCAGCGCCTGCACCCTTCCCCATCCCTCGTGGCCCGGCGCGCCGGGAAGGGCCGGATAGCTGAACCAGGGGCGCCCCTGCCAAAGCGGCAGGTTCGAGGCGCAGACGCCGCACCCCTCAAGGGCGACCAGCACCTCGCCAGCACCCGGTTCGGGGCGCGGCACCCTATTCACCTCCGCTTCACCCGGTCCCGTGATCACCGCCGCGTCCATGGTCTCGCCCATCACATCGCCTCCACACCCGAAGCCGGGTACCGTTTTCTTCCCGCCTTACCCGAGGTCCGCTCGGGCTCAAGGCGCATCGACGCACAGAGCCACCGGTACAGCCGCTCCACCCCTTCCTCGACCGAGTGGCGCGGCGTCCAGCCGCAGGCGCCGTTGAACTTGCCGATATCCGACACGTAATAGCGTTGGTCGCCGGTGCGCCATGCATCGAAGGAGACCTGCGGCAGGCGGCCGTGCAGCCCGCGCAACAACTCCAGAAGTTCCAAGAGGCTTATGGTGCGCTCGGGGCCTCCCCCGATGTTGAAAGCCTGCCCGGTGAGGCGCGGCATCTCCTCGCGGGCCCGGCACATCGCCTCCACCAGGTCCTCGACGAAGAGCAGGTCGCGCACCTGACAGCCGTCGCCGTACAGGGTGATCGGCTCCCCCTTGAGGGTGCGGATGGCGAAGTGCGCCACCCACCCCTGGTCCTCGGTGCCGTACTGGTGCGGTCCGTAGATGCAGCTCATCCGGAAGACGGCGGCGTGGATCCCGAAGCTGCGGGCGTAATCGAGCACGTACTGGTCGGCGCACCCCTTGGAGCAGCCGTACGGGCTCAAAAAGTCGAGCGGGGTTCCCTCGCCGAAGCCGCGTTCACGCAGCGCCGGGTCGGTCGGTTCGTAGCGCGAGCCGCTTTTGCGGATGCGGCATCCCTCGATCCCGCCGTAGACCTTGTTGGTCGAGGTGAACAGAAGCGAGGGGGGCTCCTTGGCGGTGCGGATCGCCTCGAGGAGCGCGAAGGTCCCTTGCCCGTTCACCGCGAAGTCGGCGGACGGGTTGTCGACACTCGTGGTCACCGCAACCTGCGCCGCGAAGTGGTAGACGTGCGAGGAGCGGGCGATGGCGTCCTGGAGTGCCAGGTGGTTCCGGGTGTCGGCGATCCGCACCTCGAGCCGGTCGCCGCAGTTCTCGGTGAGCCAGAGAAGGTTCTCCTCCACCCCTTCACGCGAGAGGTTGTCGTAGACGATGACCCGGTGGCCGTCCCGCGTCAGGCGGTGTACGAGGTTCGTCCCGATGAAGCCTGCGCCGCCGGTGACGAGGATGGCCTTCCCCGGACCGGCCGTGGCGCATGTGCGAGCCGCCTGGTCGATCCGCTTCAGCGCGGTGACGCTCTCCTTTTCCAGCAGCCGGTAGAGGAGCTTCGGGGTGCCGTCCGCCTTTTTGAAGCCGAAGAAGTATTCCCGCTCGTCCAGATGGAAGCGGTCCACGGCAGCGAGCGCCGGGTCGAGGTCGTCGGCGCCGTACCAGTAGATGCGCTGCGCCGGGGCACCGAGAAGTTCCAGAAAGACCCGGGCCTGCTTGAACTCGTCGTGCTGCCAGGTGGAAAACCCCGCCTCGGTGACCCAGATCTCGCAGGCGGCGCCACGCTCGTCCAGGATCTCCCGCACCATGGCGATGTTGCGCGCCCACCCCTTCCAGGTGTAGTCGAAGATGTCCGGGAAGCCGTGGATTCCCACCACGTCGATGTAGTCCATCACGCCCAGGTCGAACATGCGACAAAGCCAGTGCCCGTCGATCGGGCTCATGCCCCCCAGCACGGTTTTCTTACCGCGTTTTTTGGCCCAGTAGGCGGCGGCCCCGATCATCTCGCCGAAGCCGCTCCAGTGCGGGTCGAGGGTCCAGTCCCATTCGCTCAGGTTGTTGGGCTCGTTCCAGAGCTCTACGTACTCGAAGTGTTCGCCAAAGGAGGTGATGAAAAGGTCGATGAAGTCGGCGTAGTCCCGGGCGCGCCTAGGCGGTGAGGAGGTTTTAGGCTCGATGCCGATGGAGGGGGGCGTGTAAAGGACGCAAGGGAGGAGCTCCACGACGCCGGACAGGCGCGGGATGAGCCACTCGTACCAGCTTTTCCCCTCGCTCGTGTACCAGTCCGCCCAGGAGATGCCGGTCCTGAGGCGCTTCACGCCGAGCTTTTCTAGGTCGGCAAGCACCCGCTCCACCCGGTCCCGCTCGCCGGGGCGAAACCACTCGACCAGCCCCAGGTGCTCCGGCAGCCGTTCCACGGATGTGCGGCTCATAGCGTGAGTCCCCGCTGGGCGAGCTCGGCGTGCGCCTCGGCCACCCTGTCTACCGCCACCTCCCCTTCGAGCCACGAGGCGAGCTCGGTGAGCCCCTCCTCGAAGCCGACCCGTGGCGCGTAGCCAAGCACCTCGCGCGCCGCGGTGATGTCGGCGAAGCAGTGCCGGATGTCGCCCGCCCGGTAACTCCCGGTGATCTCCGGTTCGATGGTGGTGCAGTTGAGCACCCGGCAGAAGCGCTCGAGGAGCTGCAAAACCGAGATGCTCGCGCCGCTTCCTATGTTGAAGAGGGATTGCTTCTTCGGGTCAACCTCCATGGCTAGGCGGCAGGCGACCGCCACGTCGCGCACGCTCACGAAATCGCGCTGCTGGAGGCCGTCCTCAAAGATGCGCGGGGCGTTTCCGTTCATCAGGCGCGAGGCGAAGATGGCGAGGACCCCGGTGTACGGGTTGGAGAGGGCCTGGCGCGTGCCGTAGACGTTGAAGAAGCGTAGCGCCACCACCGGGATGCGGTAACAGTTTCCGACGATGAGGGCCATCCGCTCCTGGTCGTATTTCGAGAGAGCGTAGACCGAGGCGAGCGAGGGGGCCTTCTCCTCCGGGGTCGGGACCGGGACGAGCGGCTCGCGGTTCGCGGCGCATGGCTCCCAGCTCCCGCAGCGCAACTGTTCGATGTCGCGCATGATGTCGTCGTAGCTGTTTCCGCTCCCGTCGCGGTAGCGCCCTTCCCCGTAGATGCTCATGCTCGAGGCGACGATGAGTTTCCTCGATCCCCTCGCGCGCGCCATCTCCTCGAGGAGCACCGCGGTGCCGCAGTTATTGACCGAGGTGTACTGCTCGATCTCGTACATGCTCTGGCCGACCCCGACCATGGCCGCGAAATGAAAGACCGCCGCCGTCCCGGCCAGCGCCTTTTTCACCGCCCTCGCGTCCCGCACGTCCCCCTTGATCAACTCGACTTCCGGGTCCAGATAGGCCGGGCGCCTACCGCCGGGGCCGTGCACCTGCGGCACCAGGCTGTCCAGAACGCGCACCCGGTAACCGTGACGTAGCAACTCGTCCGCCAGGTGGGAACCGATGAAGCCGGCTCCACCCGTTATGAGAACGGTTCCTGCCATGGGATCCTCCTTGGAGCGGTGGGATGTCTGCGGGCTCGTCTAATAAACCAAGAATTAGTTCATACACATTAGCAATACCCAATACTAGCAGTGCCGGTTTTTCTGTCAAACGATTTGCGAAAAAAAGCGTTCTTTCTCCCAATAAGATGGAGGAGATGGGATGGTAGCTTCCTCAAGCGGTGTAGCAGTTGCGTCACTTTTGCCCCCCTTCTCTTCCCCGCATCTGCCAAATGAAAACCGCCCCTCCCCGCTTCGGTTTTAAAATTCGCGTTACGTGTTATTTTTAGAGCCTGTTAATTTTTGAGCGTGGCATGGCCCAAGCGTCCCTCCCTTTGCAAAGGTCCTGCATGGAATACCAGGAACAGGAGGTGCAGTTGCCAACGAAGCGCCGCAGGTGACATCGCGCTCCCCCCTTCGCAAAGGGGGGGACGTTGGGCCCATGAGGCGCTTCGTGGGAACAGACACCAAGCTCCCCGGACTTACCGTCTGCACCTATTTATGAATTTCCGGAGGTTACCGTGACAGCAGTACAGCGAAGAATGCCGGTAGGAGCGGAGGTGATGCCGGACGGCGTGCATTTCCGGGTCTGGGCTCCCCGGTGCAGGAAGGTATCGATACAACTGGAGGGAGCGCCGCAGGTAGTGGAGTTCCCCATGGACCTGGAAGAGAACGGGTACCATTCCGGCACCTGCCCGGTAGCACGTGCGGGAACCCGCTACCGCTACCGCCTGGACGACAAAGATAACTACCCTGATCCCGCCTCACGCTTCCAGCCCGAGGGGCCGCACGGTCCATCGCAAGTGGTCGACCCGGGGAGCTTCCCCTGGAGTGACGCCGGCTGGCAGGGCATCGAGCCCGAAGGGCACGTCATCTACGAGATCCATGTCGGAACCTTCACCATGGAAGGGACCTGGAAGGCCGCCGAAGAGCAGCTGTCTGCACTACGGGACCTCGGCATCACCCTGGTCGAGGTCATGCCGGTGGCCGATTTCCCCGGACGGTTCGGCTGGGGGTACGACGGGGTGAACCATTTCGCCCCGACGAGGCTCTATGGGACTCCGGACGACATGCGCCGCTTCGTGGACCGGGCTCACTCGCTCGGGCTCGGCGTGCTTTTGGACGTGGTGTACAACCACTTCGGGCCGGAGGGAAACTACCTGGCGCAGTTTTCCGATTACTACTACGGTGAAAACGAGAGTGACTGGGGGAAGATGATCAACTTCGACGGGAAGCATTGCGAATCGGTGCGGGAGTTCTTCATCGCCAACGCGTGCTACTGGATCGACGAGTTCCACATCGACGGGCTGCGTTTCGACGCCACCCACGCCATCATCGACGGTTCGCAAGTACACATCCTGGGGGACATCACCACCCGTGCGAGGATGGCGGCCAACGGGCGTAAGCTCTTCCTCGTCGCGGAAAATGAAAGTCAGGACGCCCGTTGCATGCGCCCGAGAGAAGAAGGAGGCTTCGGCATGGACGGCGTATGGAACGACGACTTCCACCACAGCGCCCACGTCGCCCTGACCGGGTACCACGACGCCTACTACTCGGAGTACTTCGGCTCGCCGCAGGAGATGATCTCCTGCGCCAAGTGGAGCTACCTGTACCAGGGGCAATTCTACTTCTGGCAGGGTAAGCGGCGCGGCTCCTCCACCTTAGGTCACAGCCCGAGCCGCTACATCAACTACCTCCAAAACCACGACCAGATCGACAACTCCGCCTGGGGTATCCGCATCGACAAACTCACCAACCCCGCCGCATTGCGGGCGATGGCCGCCCTTTACCTCCTACTCCCACAGACCCCGATGATCTTCCAGGGGCAGGAGTTTGCCGCGGGTTCTCCGTTTCTGTATTTCGCGGACCTTAGTCCGGAAATCTCGCAGCAGGTGCACCACGGACGCATCGAGTATCTGAAGCAGTTCACCAACATCGATTCTCCCGAGGTAATCGACACCATCGACAAGCCGTACGAACTGGAAACCTTCCAGCAGTCCCGCCTCGACCTGAAGGAGCGCGAGCGCCACGGCAAGGTCTACGCGCTCTACCGCGATCTGATCAGGCTGCGGCGCGAGGATCCGGTATTCAGCCGAGGTTATGCCTGCCACATCGAGGGGGCGGTGCTCGGGCAGGCGGGCTTTCTGCTGCGCTACTTCCTGGAGGATGAGCAGCGCCTTCTGCTCGTGAACCTCGGACGCGAGCTGCACTTGGTGCCGATCCCCGAGCCGATGCTGGCGCCCCCATCCCGCTGCCGGTGGGAGATCCTCTGGAGCAGCGAGAAGGTCGAATTCGGCGGTTCTGGTACACCCAGGCTGGAAACGGAAAGGTTCTGGCGCCTGCAGGGTTACGCGGCGGTTGCGCTGGCGCCCGCGCCGGAAGGAGAGACCCCATGACCACGGTGACAAGAGAATTCCATTTCGACCGCCACGACGAGGAAGCGAGGACCCGGCAGCTTTTGGAACAGGAGTGGCTTTTGACCAACGGCCTCGGCGGTTACGCCTCCGGCACGGTCTGCGGCGCGCTCACGAGGCGCTACCACGGCCTTCTCATAGCGGCCTACCCCTCTCCCCTCGGGCGCATGGTCTTATTGAACCGGCTGACCGAGGCGATCCGTTTCCCGGATGGGACCATGTTCCGCTTCGGAGGGGACCAGAAGGAGGCGGGGCTCGAGTTCCACGGCATGGAGTACCTCTCCGGTTTTCGCCTGGAGGACGGCCTCCCGGTCTGGCGCTACGACATCAACGGGACCGTGATCGAGAAGCAGCTGGTCATGGTGCATCGGCAGAACACGGTCCACCTCATCTACCGTCTCGTCTCGGGGGAAAAAATGGTGCGCCTAAAGCTGCAGCCCTACCTGCAGTTTCGCCCCCACGACGCCTCGGTAGACGTCGCTTCCGAGGATCCATACATGTTCACCGCGGTGCAAAACCGCTACCAGATCTCCTCCGGGCCTAACTCGCCGCAACTGCGACTCGTAATCAACGGCGGCCGGGGCAACTTCACCCTCGAGGAAAAGCACAGCACCGACATCTTCTACGACGTAGAAAACGCGCGCGGCTACGATTCGCTAGGAACGCTCTGGACCGCCGGTTACTTCGCCGTCGACCTCGCGTCGGGACAGGACGCGGCGCTTACCGCCTCCACCGAGACCTGGGAGACCATCGCGGCGCTCCCCCCCGCCACATCCCTGGAGATGGAGCGGGAGCGGCGCAGGCTTTTGCTCTCCGCCGCAGACCCTCGCGCGCGCCAGGGGCTCCCCGCCGAACTCGTTCTAGCCACCGACCAGTTCATCATCACCCCGGCTGGGCGCCACAAGGACGCCGTGCGCGCCCACGCCATGGGAGACGAGGTCTGCACGGTGATCGCCGGTTACCACTGGTTCACCGATTGGGGGCGCGACACCATGATCTCGCTGGAGGGGCTCACCCTCGCCACCGGGCGCCACACCGAGGCGGGATGGATCCTGCGCACCTTCGCGCATTACGTGAAAAACGGCTTGATCCCCAACCTCTTCCCCGAGGGGCACAACGAGGGGCTCTACCACACGGCCGATGCGAGCCTCTGGTTCTTCCATGCCCTGAACCGCTACCTAGAGTACACGAACGACCGCGCTACGCTGCACATGATCATGCCCCAGATGCGCCAGATCATCGACCACCACCTCTCCGGCACGAGTTTCGGCATCGGGATCGATCCTTCCGACGGGCTCCTAAGGCAGGGGGCCGAGGGGTACCAACTCACCTGGATGGACGCCAAGGTGGGGGACTGGGTGGTGACGCCGCGCCGGGGCAAGGCGGTCGAGTTGAACGCCCTTTGGTACAACGCGCTGAGGCTCATGCAGCAGTGGACCGAGCAGGATGGAGACGACCAGTACGCCCGGCAGTTGGGCTCCTTCGCCGACCAGGCCTACCGCTCCTTCAACCAGCGCTTCTGGTACGAGGAGGGTGGATATCTCTACGACGTGGTGGACGGCGAACTGGGCGACGACAGCGCCTGCCGTCCTAACCAGCTCTTATCCATCGCGCTCCCCTTCCCGATTCTCGAGCGGGATCGCTGGCCGCGGGTGGTGGAAACGGTGCGCCAGCGCCTTTTGACCCCTGTCGGCCTGCGCACCCTCGCCCCGGGACACCCGGACTACAAGGCGACCTACCACGGCGACCTGAGGGCACGCGATGCCGCCTACCACCAGGGAACGGTCTGGCCCTGGCTCATCGGTCCCTTCATCGACGCATGGCTGAGGCTCCACCCCGAGGAGGTCGTGGAGGCCCGCGGCTTCCTCGAGGGGCTCGCGCAGCAGATGAACGAGCAGTGCATCGGCTCCATCAGCGAGATCTGCGATGCGGAGGCGCCGTACAACCCGCGCGGCTGCATCGCCCAGGCCTGGAGCGTCGCCGAACTGCTCCGGTGCTGGCTCAAGACGGCGCAGTAGTCGATGCGAGGCTTCCAGATCACGGCGCTTTTGACCACGCTGACGGCAACCTTTGCCTACCTGAACCACCGTTTCCTCAAGCTGCCGCCGACCGTGGGGCTCATGCTGCTGAGCCTCCTCTTCTCTCTGCTCTTGTGGAGTTCCATAGCGGTGGGTGTCGACGTGGTTACCCCGGCGCGGCAGTTGATGGACCGCATCGACTTCGACGTCCTCTTCCTGCAGGGGATCCTCAGCCTGCTGCTCTTCGCCGGGGCGCTCTTCGTGAAGGTCGAGGAGCTCCTCAACGTGAAACTAAGCATCGCGCTCTTCGCGGTCGCCGGTGTCCTGGTCTCGGCGGGGGTGATCGGAGGGGGCTTCTACCTCCTCGCCCTCCTGCTGGAGCTGCCGGTCCGACTGGAGTATGCCCTGCTCTTCGGGGCCATCATGTCCCCCACCGATCCGGTGGCCGTGCTCCCCACCCTGCGCCGGCTCGGCATCCCGGACCGGCTTAACGCCTGGATCGCCGGAGAAGCGCTCTTCAACGACGGCATCGGCATCGTCCTTTTCCTGGCACTTCATGCCGCGGCGGTGAACGCCTCCGCGCCGGGCGTCATGTCCGTTTTAAGAACCTTCGTCATCCAGACCGCCGGGGGGCTCGCCTTCGGCTCCCTGCTCGGGTGGCTCGGCTTTCTGCTCATAAAAAGCATCGACAACTACCGTCTCGAGATCCTGATCACCCTGGCGCTCGTCCTTGGCGGCTACTCCCTCGCGCTCCTCATAGGGGTTTCCGGCCCTCTCTCCATGGTGGTTGCCGGTCTTTTCATCGGCGGACGCGGCCGCAAACTCGCCATGTCTGAGCACACCCGCATGCACCTGGACCAGTTCTGGGACTTGGTGGAGAAATACCTGAACGCCATCCTCTTCACTTTGATAGGTCTTGAGCTCCTGGTGCTCAGCAACCGGCTGAGCCTGATCCATCTCTGCACCGGTCTCCTAGTCATCCCGGTGGTGCTGCTCGGAAGGTTTCTGTCGGTGCTGGCGGTGGGGGGACTGGTTCGGATGCGTGAGCCCTTCTCCCTGAAGGACGCCTCCATCATGACCTGGAGCGGGCTGCGCGGGGCGATCGCCATAGCCCTCGCCATGTCGCTTCCGCAAAACGAGGGGCTGCATATCCTGCTCGTCGCGACCTACATCGTGGTGCTCTTCTCGATCCTGGTGCAGGGCCCCACCCTCGGGCTTCTGCTGGCGCAGACCTCGAGCGAGGGGGGAGGCTCCCATGAATAAAAGCAGAGTCGGCACCGCCATCGTGACATGGCTTTCCTTTCTCGGGCTGTACATGCTCTTCTGCGGCAAAGCGGACCCCTTGGAGGCGGTTGCCGGGGGAGCAGCGGCCCTCCTCGCCCTGAAGCTTGTCGGAATGCTGCGCGACTCGTTCATAAGCCCGCTGCGCGTGAAGCCCACCTGGCTGCTCCTGGTCTGGCGCCTGCCTGCCGCCATGTTCTCAGAGTCCTGGCTGCTGATGGTAACTCTCATCAGGGAGCTGCGCGGCAAAGAAAGCACCGGTGTCACCATAGAGCACCCCTTCGAGTTTCTGGCGGACCGGCACGAGTCCGCACGGCGCGCCTGGATGACCTTCGGGGTATGCATCACCCCCAACAGCTACCTCGTCTTCGTGGACCGGGAGCGGCGGCAGGTGGTGATCCGGCAGTTAGTGGGGAGGGAAATCTCAACCATCGACCGCCTTTTCGTGGAGCTGTCATGAACATTTGGCTTTTCTGCGCACTTGCCCTGCTCCTGCTCATGGCCCCATGCGGCTGGCTCTGCTTTCGCGGCACGATTATGGAGCGTTTCGTGGCGCTGCAGCTCGCGCAACTTTTCGCCGTGCTCGCCATCCTGCTCCTCGCCGAAGGGTACCGCCGCGCCATATATTTCGATCTCTCGCTCGTGCTGGCCGTCCTTTCCTTCGCCTCGGGACTTGTTTACCTCCGCTTTCTGGAGCGCTGGCTGTGAGCCCCGACCTCCCCGCCGGAGCTGTCGTCATCGGGCTTCTCGTTTTCGCCCTGCTGGTCTGCACCTTCAGCTGTGCCGGCGTCGCCGTCATGAAGGGGGTCTACGCCAAGCTGCACTACCTCTCTCCCCCGGCGGTGCTCGCGGCGGGGGCAATGGCAACGGCGATAACGATCCAGGAAGGGATGTCCGCCCCCACCATCAAGGCGTGGCTCGTCTTCGCGGTCATGGTGGTCGGCAATCCGGTGATCACCTTCGCCGCGGCACGGGCGCATTACCTGCGCGAGGCGAAAGACGTGAAGAAGCCCACCGACGATCAGGGAGAGGAGGATGACCATGGGGCCCATTGAGGCGGTGGCGTTTCTGCTGGTGGCGACATCCGGGTGGGCGGTGGTGGCGACGCGCGATCCTCTCCCCCAGTCGATCATCGCCGGTTTTTTCGGGCTCACCCTCAGCATCCTTTTCCTGGTGCTGCAGGCGCCTGACGTCGCCCTTTCCGAAATGGTCGTCGGGGCGGTCGCCTTCCCGCTCATGGTGCTCCTTACCGTGGCGAAGACCCGCTCCAGGGGGGCGCGATGAACGATCGCCTGCGCAACACGCTTTTCGCGCTGGCTGCCGCGCTCCTTGCCGGGTGCCTCGTCGCCGCCTTCACCTCCCTCCCCACTTTCGGCCGTCAAAGCGGGGCCTACCGGGCGCTGGTGCTGGAGAGCATGGAACCGATGCGGCACGCCCAGCAAGCGGTCGCCGCCGTCACCTTCGATTACCGCGGTTTCGACACGCTCGCCGAAGAGTTCATCCTCTTCGCCGCGGTAGCGGGAGGGCTACTGCTGCTCAGGCGGCAGGAGGACGAAGAAACCCGCGAACCGACGGACCAGGCACCGGACCGCGCCGGCATCGTGGCCGCACCGGCCGTTCTCGGGCTTGGCGTTGTCATGTTCCCCTTCACCCTGCTGCTGGGAATCTACGTCGTCCTGCACGGTCACCTGACGCCCGGCGGCGGCTTCCAGGGCGGGGTGCTGGTGGCTACCGCCTTTTACTACGTCTACCTGAGCGGCGAATACGGCGACCTCCTGAAGATTAAGCGCGACCATCTGGCCTCCCACCTGGAGGCCGCCGGCGCCATGAGCTACGCCATGATAGGCGCACTCCCCCTCCTCTCCGACTACCATTACATGCGCAACCTCTTTCCGCTCGGAGTCTCGGGGGAACTCCTCTCCACCGGGACGCTGCCACTGTTGAACACAGCCGTCGGTATCGAGGTGGCCTCGGCCTTCGTGCTTCTGATCGCGGCCTTTTTGCGCCAGGTCCTCGTGATCCGCAGGGAGAAGAAATCGTGAACGCGCTCCCCTTCCTCGTTGTAGTGTGGCTCCTGGTGGTAGGCCTTTA
Organism: Geomonas ferrireducens; assembly: GCF_004917065.1. Classification (NCBI taxonomy): domain Bacteria; kingdom Pseudomonadati; phylum Thermodesulfobacteriota; class Desulfuromonadia; order Geobacterales; family Geobacteraceae; genus Geomonas; species Geomonas ferrireducens. The sequence goes on along the minus strand of NZ_SSYA01000003.1, from coordinate 767,112 downwards.
CGGTATCGCCACCTGCAGGAACAGCATTTACCTGGTGAGTGCTCTCTTCGTCGCCCAGTCCTCAGGCTACCTGCTGCTGCTCTCGGTCGGCTACGTGAACAACGGCACCGCGCCCATTACCGGCGACATCCCGGGAACACGGATCATGGTCGACCCGGTGGTGCAGGCGCTCACCTTGACCGACATCGTCGTCGGGGCAACGGTCTCTGCCCTGCTCCTCGCCCTCGCCCTTCAGCGCCACAAGCGCAGCGGGACGCTCGATCCGAAGAGCGAGCCCCCCATGCGGGGCTGACCATGAATACTCCTCCCCTTCCCGTTGTGTTGCCGCTCTTCATGGCCGCGCTTCTGGCTGCTCTGGAACAGCTGCGCTCCCGGCGCCGTGTGCTCGACGTCCTCTCCCTTCTGACCGCCCTTGCCGTGGTGGTTTTCGACCTCCTGCTTCTGGAGCGCTCTTTGGCCGCCACACTGGTCTACTGGTTCGGGGACTGGAGCCTGATGCGCGGCTTTCCCGTCGGCATCGCCTTCGTCATCGACCCGGCCGCAGCCCTTTTGGCCCTGCTCGCCTCCCTTCTGACAGTTGCCGCCCTGCTCTTCTCCTGGCACCACTTCCACGCCGTCCGCACCTATTACCACACGCTGATGCTCCTTTTCCTCGCCTCGCTGCAGGGGTTCGCCCTCACCGGCGACCTCTTCAACATGTTCGTCTTTTTCGAGCTGATGGGTGTCGCCGCCTACGCCCTGACCGGGTACAAGATCGAGGAAAGCGGTCCCCTGGAGGGAGGACTCAACTTCGCGGTGATGAACAGCCTCGGTGGGCTCATGGTGCTACTCGGCATCGGACTTCTGTACGCCAAGACCGGGGGATTGAATCTCGCCTGGATCGGAGCCGCCCTGCACGGTAAACCGGTCACGGCGCCTGTGGGCGTCGCCTTCATGCTCCTGTCCGTCGGTTTCCTGGTCAAGGGGGCCGTGTTCCCGTTCCACTTCTGGCTTCCCGATGCCCACTCGGTAGCCCCCACCCCGGCCTCCGTCCTCTTCTCCGGCATCATGGTGCAGCTTGGCCTGTACGCGGTGGCGCGCATCTACTGGGTGGTCTTCAGCGACGTGCTCGCCCAGGCTCCGGTGCAATCTGCTTTCCTCGGCATCGGCATCGTGACGCTGCTGGCCGGTGGCGCCATGGCCTGCCTGCAGCGCCACCTGAAGCGCCTTCTCGCCTACTCGACGGTTAGTCACAGCGGTCTCATCCTTGCCGGGTTTGCACTGCACGAGCGGCAGGCCCTAGAGGGGACCCTTCTCTACATCTTCGGGCACGGCTTAATCAAGGGGGGGCTCTTCATCGCCACCGGTATCCTCGTCTACCACTTCCGCTCCGTGGACGAGAAACAGTTGCACGGCAAGTGCCGTCGGCTGAAGATCACCGGGGTCCTCTTCCTCCTTGCTGGACTGGCCCTCGCCGGGCTCCCCCCCTTCGGCACCTGGGCCGGCAAAGGGATCATCGAGGAGAGCGCGCGCGGGCTCGGCTACGGCTGGCTTGTCCCCTTTTTCGCCCTGGGGTCCGTGCTCACTGGGGGAGCGGTCCTGCGCGCGGGGGGCGGGATCTTCTTCGGCCTCGGGCATCTCGATCCCTTCTCCAGTTCCGCACCCGCCTCCGGTGAGGAAGGCGCGGAAGCGGAAAAGTCGAGGGGGCCCACGCCGGTGATCATGATCCTTCCCATGGCCCTGCTCCTTTTGAGCTCTCTTGGTGTCGGGCTTCTGCCGCAGGGGCAGCAGGTAGCAGCGCTGGCCGCGGCGCGCTTCGTGGATCGCGATGGATACCGGCATGTTGTCTTGGCGGGAGAGCGGCGTATGACGCCCCCTCTGTCACGCGTCGCGCGTCCCGGGTTGGGAGGCGGCCTCATCGCAGCAGCCGGAGCGGTCGCGCTTGCCACGCTGTTTCTGGCACCGGGGCCGCTGCATGGCCGCGCAACGAAGCGGATCAAGTCCATCGTCAGGGGGCCGGTTGTTCTCCTGCGCCGGGTGCACAGCGGCTATATCGGGGACTACGTCGTCTGGTTCACCGTGGGTACGGCCGCTCTGACTCTGCTTGCCCTCCTTTCCTGGTGAGACTTACGGGGGCAGTTTGCGGCCTATGTCACAGCGGCCTTTTCAATTGATTAAAAAAAATCAATTCCATATAATCGACTTGTGTATGGGAGATAAAAAGGCCGTAAAAGGAGGAAGTTATGGCAACGCGTGGCACAGGTCATTCACCGGCAAACGTCACCAAGCATCTGAAAGGGATCGACTTCCCGGCAGAGAAACAGGATCTTTTAAAACACGCTCAACACATGAAAGCAGAGAAAGTGGTTCTCGACGAGATCCAGAAAATGGAAGAAAAGGAATATGGCAGCATGGCGGACGTCATGAAAGCATTCGGTAAAGAGGGGAGCGAAGAATCAAGCTCTAAATCTGGCAGGAGCAAACAACAATCAGGCGGACAGGCAGGCCAAGGTAAATCCCACAGCAGGTCTTCCCATCATTGACCCTAATCCCACCCCCTCCCTTCCGGGAGGGGTTTTTTTTATTCCCTCTACTTCGTTATGAGGTCGTTCTTAACTTCCTGGACACCCTTCACGCCGCGGGCGATCTCGCCCGCTTTCCTCGCGTTCTCCGCCGAATCCACGAAGCCGCTCAACTGCACCACACCCCGGTAGGTGGTGACGTTGATCTGGAACGTCTTCAGGGCGAGTTCGTCGAAGATGGCGGCCTTGACCCGGGTGGTGATCACCGAGTCATCCACGTACTCTCCTGCCGACTCGCGCTTTGGCGTGGTAGTGCAGCCGGTGAACGAGGCGAGCATGCAGGCACAGAGCAGGACAGTAACGATGCGTCTAATCTTAGCCATAATGATCTCCTTTGTGCTGGATTGGTTCGGCCGAAGCCGGTTAAGCATATCTAACCAACCAGTGCATCGCAAGAAGATAAATTTGAATTTATTAATCACGACACTATACTTGGCGATGGCTCTGGGGAAGCCGCTACACAGGAGGTCAATCATGAAGTGCGCTCTGTTACTACTTGTACTGCTGGTGCCCGGGGTGAGCGACGCCCTCGCCGTTGACCCGTCCATCTGCAATCCTGGGTCGACGGCAATCTACTACCCGAACGGCGACCTGAAGTCCTGCAACCTGAAGGACATCACCATCCTGAGCGGGGTCAGGTGCAACTTGTTGGCGGAGGCCGAGTTCTACGAACAGGGGATGTTGAAGAGTTGTGTTACCAAGGACTTCTTCTACTACGAGGGGTTGGTCTGCAATGAGTACGGGGCTATCAGCTTTTACCAGTCCGGCAAGCTGGAGGGATGCGTCCTGGCCACGCGGGTGGAGGTGGACGGCAAGACGTGCGTGGAGCAGCAGCCGATCTCGCTCTTCGAGAACGGCCGTTTAAAGTCGTGCAGTTCGCCGCGCTAGCCTCTGCCCAGGCGGCGCATAACGAGTTTCATGTCTTCCCAAACGTGGCGCTTTAGTCCCTCGTCAGCAAGGAGCGCCTCCGGGTGCAGCGTCGGCATGACAGCCATCCCCTGCAGCTCGCGGAAACGGCCACGCAGCCGCACCAGGGGAGTTCGGTCGTTCAGAAAGAGCGAGGTCGCTTCCTCTCCAAGTGACACGACCACTTGGGGAGCAAGTTCTGCAATTTTCGCGGACAGGACCCGCGCCATGGCGTCTTGATCCTGTCCCGCTTCGAAGCTCACCAGGCAAACTTCATCCCGCTTGAATTTCATCCCCGCGATGATCTTGGCAAGGAGTCCTCCCGGCGCTCCGGCAAAACCTTCCCCGGACATAAGGAAGAGAAGACCGGAACCGGGTTGCCCCTCCTGGCGCAGAGACGGTTCTGCGGCAGCGGACGCAGGGGCCGCCGGGGAAGGTTCCGAGGTTGCCGCGCCCGTACCTGCGCCTTCGGCTGCTGCAAGGGGGATGTCGCCGGCCGTGGCAGTAGCCGCAACTATGTCTGCACCGCTGGAAGCAGCAGTCAGCTCCTCAAGCGGGGCGGCCTCGAAGAGAAGCTCGTCGACACCGCTCTCCGCCAGACCGGTCAGGTACCCCTTGAGCGAGCGTAAAAGCAGTTCCCGCTCCTCCATCTCCGCCATGGCAAACCCCTTTACATTTCCCGTTTCATTAACTATGCTCGAAAGCATGCCGCTACTGATTCTCGCCACAGCCCTGATACTTCTGGCGCTCCCCGAGCAGGCACTTGCCTGGGGGGCCGGGGTGCATCTTCAACTCGGCATGAACGTCCTGAACAACCTCGACGTCCTCAAACCCGCAGTAGCCGCCGTCATCGCAGCACACCCGTACGATTTTCTTTACGGCACCATCGCGGCCGACATCACCCTGGGGAAGAAGTTCACCCACTACCTGCAACACTGCCACCGCTGGCGCATAGGGCACCGGGTTCTCGACAAGGCCGGCGATCCCGCACAGCAGGCCTGCGCCTACGGCTACCTGAGCCACCTGGCCGCCGACTGCATCGCGCACAACTACTACGTCCCCTTCAAGGTGATGCGGAGCTTCTCATCGCTAACCCTGAAACACGCTTATTGGGAGATGCGTTTCGAGAACTACGTGGATAAGGAGATCTGGGACACCGCGAAGAAAGTGGCGCAGGAGCATTTCAGCAGCAACGATGAACTGCTGCGCAAGGTGCTCTCGGATACCATCTTCTCCTTCGGCACCAATAAGCGGATCTTCAATTCCATCCTGCTGGTGAGCCGCCTCGAGAAGTGGCAGAGCCTCCTGTCGACCCTGTCCGATACCTCGCGCTATCAGCTCGAAGAGGACGACCGGGAGGAGTACATGCGCCTCGCCCAGGAAGCGGTCTTCGACTTCCTAAACAACGACGACTCCTCACCTTTCTTCCACGCCGACCCAACCGGCGAGCGGGCGCTCGCCGCCGCCGAAGCGGTGCGCAAGAACCTGCGCCTTCTCTACCGCACCGGCAAGATCACCAAGGACCAGGCGTACGCCGAGCTCGACGAGATCAAGCTGAAGCTGAAAGAGGCGATCTGCGAGCCGGAACTGCTGCTGCAGATCCTCTCTAAATAGCTCCCGGCCGTCCTGCCTAAACACCCCTTCCCGCCGCAATTAAGCCTTGCTAGCCGCGCTCCCCGCCGCGCAGATGTTCCACGTGCTCCAGGATCACGCAGGCGAGGTCCTCTTTCTCCATGATGGGGAGTTCCTCCACCCGGCCGTCACGGAAGAGAAGCTTCGCGATGTTGGTGTCCACGTTGAAACCCGCCCCTTCCTGCGAGACGTCGTTCGCCACCACCATGTCCAGGTTCTTCTTCTCCAGCTTCACCCCGGCGTTGCGTACGAGGTCCTGCGTCTCGGCGGCGAAACCGACCAGGATCCGCTTTTCTTTGCTCGCACCGAGCTCCGCCAGGATGTCCGGGTTCTTCTCGAGCTCGATGGTGAGGCTCTCCGCCTCCTTCTTCATCTTGTTGCCGGCACGCAGTTTCGGGCGGTAATCGGCGACCGCGGCCGCCTTGATGACGACGTCGGTTTTCTCGAGGCGCTCCCGCACCGCGTCCCGCATCTGCTGCGCGCTCTGCACGCGGACCACGTCCACCCCAAGCGGCGGCGCGATACAGGTCGGTCCGGTCACCAGGGTCACCTCGGCGCCGCGCAGGCGCGCCTGCCGGGCGATGGCGTACCCCATCTTCCCAGAGGAGTGGTTGCTGATGAAGCGCACCGGGTCGATCTCCTCGAGCGTCGGTCCGGCCGTCACCAGGATGCGCGTCCCCGCTAGCCGCTTCGGGGTCAGGGCCGCCACCGCCTCCTCGAGGATCACCTCGGGCGCCTGCAGTTTCCCTTCACCCTCGTAGCCGCACGCCAGCATGCCGCAGGCGGGGGCCACAAAGAGGTAGCCGTGTGCCTTCAGGCGCGCCTCGTTCTCCTGGTAAATCGCGTTGCGGTACATGTTCACGTTCATCGCCGGCGCGATCAAAACCGGTGCCCTCGTCGCCATCACCGTGGTGGTGAGGAGGTCATCCGCGATGCCGTGAGAGATCTTCCCGATGCAGTTGGCCGTGGCCGGGGCGATGATGAAAAGGTCAGCGCGATCGGCGAGCGCGATGTGGCCGATTTTCTCCTCGGAGATCAGGTTGAAGAGCTCCAGATGCACCGGGTTCCCGGAGAGCGTCTGGAAGGTGAGCGGCGTCACGAACTCGGTGGCCGCTTTGGTCATCACCACGTGGACATGGGCTCCCGCCTTGACCAAAAGACGCAGCAGCTCCACAGCCTTGTAGACAGCGATACCGCCGGTCACCCCGAGAACGATCTCTTTCCCCTTGAGCATGGCGTCCCCCTAGTCGTTGAGGTACGGGTTGAAGCGGCGCTCCTGCCCGATGGTGCTGGAGGGGCCGTGCCCGGGCCAGACGATGGTATCGTCCGGGAGCGCCATCAGCTTGGTGCGGATCGAGGTGATGAGCTGGTCGTGGTTTCCTCCCGGGAGGTCGGTGCGCCCGACCGAGTCGGCAAAGAGGGTGTCGCCGGTGAGCACCAGCTTTTCGTTGGCGAGATAGAGGCAGCAGCCGCCCTGGGTGTGCCCGGGGGTGTGCAGCACCTCGATGACGCGCGCACCGAGCTGAAGCTGCATCCCGTCGGTGAGGAAAAGGTCCGGCTCCGGCGAGTCCTCCACGGTGAGCCCGTACTTCGTGGCGGAGCGTGACGCGTGCACCAGGAAGTTGAGGTCCTCCTTGTGCGCCAGAAGCGGCGCTCCGGTCTTCTCCTTGAGCCTGCGGTTGCACCCCATGTGGTCGAAGTGGCCATGGGTGTTGACGATGTACTTCACGTTGATGCCGAACTGGGCCACCGTGGCGAGGATGATGTCGCAGTCCGCGCCCGGATCCACCACCATCCCTTCCTTACTCTGCTTGTCCCCCAGGATGAAGCAGTTCACCCCGAGCGGTCCGACGACTATGGTTTCAAATAGCATGGCTATTCCTCCCGTCACTTCTTAAGGATGGCGAACGGGTTGTTGCTGAAGCTTTTCCGCTCGCGCTGGTCCTGGCGTTGGTCCTGGCGTTGGTCCTGGCGTTGGTCCTGGCGTTGGTCCTGGCGTTGGTCCTGGCGTTGCTGCGTAGCCGTTTCAGGCCGGTCGGCCGGGCTAGGCGGCTCCGGCGCGGTTACCGTCTCCGCAAGCAGTTCGGAGGGCTCGAGGCACGCTCCCGCTTCCCCCTCGGCAACGGCCGGCTTCTCCTTGAAGAAGTAGCGGTCGTAGAGGCGGTGATAAGCGGTCCAGCGGGACGGGTTGTCCGGCTCTTTTCTTATGTGGGTCCGGATACCGTTGATCTTCGAGTCGAGGTCGTCCAAGTAGTTGAGGATGGTCGCTTCCAGGGTCTTAGGACGCTTGGGCGAGCCGTACTCGTACTGACCGTGGTGCGACAGGATCATGTGTTTAAGGAGCATGGCGAGCTCGGCCGGAAAATCCGGGAGCTTCGCGATCCGCTCATGCAGCATCTCGACGCCGATGGTGATGTGACCGAGCAGCTTCCCTTCATCGGAGTAGTCGAAGCAGCGCAGATAGGTCATCTCGCGCACCTTGCCGATGTCGTGCAGCAGCGCGCCGGCGACGAGGAGGTCGCGGTTGAGCCCCTGGTAGAGCGGCACCATGGCGTCCACGAGCCGCGCCACGGAAAGCGAGTGCTCCAGGAGTCCCCCCAGGTAGACGTGGTGCATCCCCTTCGCCGCAGGTGCCGTGCGGTACTGCGCCATGAGCTCCGGGTCCTCGAAGAAGGAGCGGAGCAGCCTGGCGAGGTCCTGGTCGGCCATGCTGGCGATCAGGGCGTGCAGTTCGGCCTCCATGCCCTTTATGTCGCTGTCGGTCTCGGGAAGAAAATCGGCGAGCACCACGGTTTCCTCGGGAACCCGCTTCAGCTCGGAGACGATGAGCTGCATCTTGCCGAGGTAGACGCTCGCCTTCCCCTTCACGGCGAGGAAGTCGTTTCTGTCGAACAAAGAGCCGACCTGGTCCGCGTTGTCCCAGATCTTGGCATCCACCTCCCCCGTCTTGTCCATCAGCCTCAGGGTGAGGTACGGCTTGCCGTTCTTGGCCATGGCGACGATCTTTTCCTTGACCAGGAAGACCGCCTCTACGATGTCGCGGTCTTTTATTTCGGCAACGGTCTTTTTCAAGTAGGGCTCCTTGTAATAAAAATCATGCTGATACGGTGCGGCAGCTCTAGCGCCCGGCGGCGATCCTCGCCGCGATGGCGTCGGCCACCCGGATGCCGTCGAGAGCAGCGCTCATGATGCCGCCGGCGTAGCCTGCCCCCTCCCCGGTCGGGTAGAGGCCGTTATGGCTTTTCGACTGCAGATCTTCCCCTCTCACGATGCGCAACGGGGCAGAGGTCCGCGTCTCCACGCCGGTAAGCGTCGCCTCGGCCGAGATGAAGCCGCGCATCTTCCGGTCGAAGTACTCGATCCCCTCCCTTAGCGTCGCCGCAACCGGCGCGGGAAGCAGCGAGACGAGGTCGTACTCGGTAACACCGGGGCGGTAGCTCGCGTGTATCCGCCCCACACCCTTGCCGAGAAAGCCCATGAGGCTCTGGGCCGGGGCGAGGTACCCTCCCCCACCGGCGTTGAAGGCGCGCCGCTCCAACTCGCGCTGGAACTCGACCCCGGCAAGCGGGGAAGCCCCGGCGAAATCCGCGGGCCCGACGGTCGCCACGAGGGCGCTGTTGGCGAAGGGGCCGTTTCTGCGGTAGCCGCTCATGCCGTTCACCACCACCCCGCCGGTCTCCGAGGAGGATGCCACCACCACCCCGCCCGGGCACATGCAGAAGGAGTAGGCGGAGCGGCCGGTTCGCTCGTTGTTGTAGGCCTGGAAGTACTCCGCCGCGGGGAGCGAGGGGTGCGCGTTCCGGCCGTACTGAATCTCGTTGATCAGGGCCTGCGGGTGCTCCACCCTGAGCCCCACCGCGAACGGCTTTTGTTCCATGTTGACCCCAATGGCGTGCAACAGGGCGTAGGTGTCGCGTGCGCTGTGCCCGGGTGCCAGCACGAGCGTGTCGCACGGCTCCTCGCCGGTCTCGTTCACCATGACGCTCGCCACCCGGCCGGCGGCCATCCCGATCCCGGTCAGCCTCTGCTCGAAGCCGACGGAAAAGCCCGAGGCGATGAGCCGCTCGCGGATGCCGCGCACCACCGCGCGCAGCCGGTCGGTGCCGATGTGCGGCTTCGACGCGTAGAGGATCTCGGGCGGCGCTCCGAAGTCGACGAAGCGCTGGAGCACCCAGCCGCAGTTCGCGTCCTTCACACGGGTGGTGAGTTTCCCGTCCGAGAAGGTGCCGGCGCCCCCTTCCCCGAACTGCACGTTGCTCTCTGCGCACAGCTCACCCAGGCGCCAGAAACGGGAGACGTCCTTCGCGCGCCGCTCCACGTCGCGCCCACGCTCGAGGATCCGGGCGGTAAGGCCGTACTCGGCGAGTCTCAACGCGGCGAAAAGCCCCGCCGGGCCCATGCCGACGATGACGATGCGCTCGGAAGAGGAGAGACGCGGGAAGCGGGGCGCGGCAGGCGGCTCCACCCGCGTCACGTCCCCCTTGGGCTTCACCCGCGACTCGTCGGCGAGCGATACCCGGACCGTGTAGACCAGCTTGATGGCCCCTTTCTTCCGGGCGTCCACACCCTTTTTCACCAGGGTGAGCTCCGTGATCTCTGCTTCGCGCACGCCCAGGCCGGCGGCGGCCAAAGGACGCAGCGCACTCTCCTCGACGCCCGGGCTCAGGGTGAGGTTACGTAACAAAAATGGCATGGGGTTTCCGTCAGGCGGCGCCGGCGCCGCGCCGTTTTCTTTCCAGGAGCTGCTCGACGATGATGACGATGTCCAGAGGAGAGGTTGATTTCGGGATGTGCACCTTTGCTCCCATTTCGGGAATCGGGTGTTCGTGCGGGGCGCCCTGGAACATCGAGGTCAACAGGATGAAGATCGGCTCCGGCTCCCTCGCCAGGCGCCCCATCTCCAGGGAGGCGCTCACCCCTCCCATGCGGGGCATGATGAGGTCGAGGATGACAACGTCGAAATCGCCGGCGGCATAGGCCTCGACGCCGCACAGGCCATCCTCTGCGGTCACTACGGCGAAGTCCGCACCCGTGAAGGCGTCGGACATCACCTTCAGGAAGAACTTGTCGTCGTCTACCAGGAGGATGCGGCCCCTGCTCTCTGCTGTCATTTCGACCTCAAGGCGTGTGGAATGCGACATCATACAAAAATGCGGTCGAAAAGAAAAGCGGAAAGCACCCTTTTATCTCGGCGCGTTAAGCGGCAGGCGCACCGCGAAGGTGGTGCCGGCGGGGTCGCTCTTTTCCACCTCGATCTTGCCCTTGTAGGTCTTGACGATGCGCAGCACAACCGAGAGCCCGAGACCGGTGCCGCGGCTGTTCGTGGTGAAGAAGGGATCGAAGATGTTGGGAAGGTTCTCGGGGGGGATGCCGGGACCGGTGTCGGCGACACGCACCGTGAGGAAATCCTGTTCCTCCTCGAGGGACACGGTGAGGGTCCCCTCCTCCGGCATGACGTGGATCGAGTTCAAAAAGAGGTTGGTGAAGATCTGCTCGATCTCCATGGGGTCGGCCTTTATGGCGGGAGGAAGGCTTCTGAAGTCGCGCACCACCTTGATCCGCTTCTGGCGCAGTTGCGGGGTGAAGGCATCGAGGGTGTGCTCGAGAACCCGGTCCACCCGGACCTCGCTGATCTCGAACTTCGGGCGCTTCGCGGCGTCGAGGAGCTTGCCGAGGATGTTGTCGATCCGGTCCACTTCCTTGAGGATCTTGTCGACGTACTCCTCGCGCTCCGGCTCGTCCAGCCCGCTCTTAATCAACTGGACGAAGAGCGCGATCGAGTTGAGCGGGTTTCTGATCTCGTGCGCCATCCCGGCGGAGAGGTAGCCAAGCGAGGCGAGCTTCTCAGACTGCACCACCTCGGCCTGGGCCCTGGAAAGCGCCTCGCTCTTTTCCTGCACGCGCGCCTCGAGTTCCCGGTTCCAGTCCGCGATCTCGGCCAAAAGCCGCTCCCGCTCGCTCAAGAGTGCGCGGTTTTGCAGCTCGATACCGCGCAGCTTCAGCACGCTCTCGATCCGCTCGACGAGGTCCTGGTTGTTGAAGGGCTTGAGGATGTAGTCCGACGCCCCCGCCTTCATCAGCTCGACGGCGATTTCCTCGCTTCCCTTGCCGGTGAACATGATGACGTAGGTGTCGCTGTAGAGCCGCTTGATCTCCCTCAGGGCGGTGAGACCGTCCATGTTGGGCATCATGTAGTCCAAAAGGACCAGCTCCGGGCGCTCCCGCTCTATGGTCTCCAACCCCTCCTGCGCGCTGAGGGCTGTGTAGACCTGGTAGCCGCGGTTTCTCAGGATGATGCCGGTAAGATCAAGGATGACCTTCTCGTCGTCGACGATCAGGACGCGGCCGCGCGGCGCTTTTTCCACATCGCTCATTTCAGGTCCTGCTCCTTCCGTATAGGATCAAAAACATCAAAAAAAAGGGGCAGCGAACGCTGCCCCGCATGGATGTATGCCGTTTTTATCAGGGAAGCCTCACCGTGACCACCGGGCAATGCGCTTTGCGCACCACGCGCTCAGCGGTCGAACCGAAAAGCAGGTGGTCGATACCGCTTCTCCCCTGGGTGCCCAGAACGATGCAGGAAGAGCCGTCGGTTTCGGCCCGTCTCATGATCTCTTCCCAGGGTACCCCGGTCACGATGGCGGTCTCGTAATTGGCGAAGCCGGCGATGTTTTGGGTGATAAAGGTGCTCATCATCTTCTGCGCACCCTCCTCGATCTCCTTCTCAAGGTTCTCAAAGGAGACGTGGGGTACGTAGAAGCCGCGCAGGTCGACCGGCTCGTTGATCACGTGCATGATGGTCAGGCGGCTGTTGAACTGCTTGGCAAGGGTCAGCGCGTAGGTAAAGGCGTGGCCGGAGCTTTCGGAAAAATCGGTGGCGAAAAGTATCTTGTCGAAGTTTGGCATCTGGACCCTCCCCGGTTTTCGGCGATCAGAGTCAGTGGCTCGTTTCCTTGAAGATCTTCTTGAGGATCGACTTAAGCTCGTCGATCTTCACCGGCTTGTTGATGTACTCGAAGGCCCCCAGGTTCATCGCCTCTATATAGGATTCCACCCCGCCGTAGGCGGTGATCATGATTACGTTGCTGGACGGATAGCTCCTGTTCAGTTCCTTCAGGAAGGTGATGCCGTTCATCTCGGGCATATTGATATCGGTGACGATCAGGTTCACTTCCTGCTCGCGCAAGTAGTTGAGCGCTTCGAACCCGTTCGCAACACTGTCTACCAGGAAGCCTTCCTTGGCAAGTAGTCGGGAGAGGCCGATGCGAGCGTTCTCCTCGTCGTCTACCACCAGTATTCTCTTCGGCTGCTTTGGCAAGATCGGCTCCATATTCTTATTAAAATCTGCAGGATTGATTCTAACACTAGGGAACCCGCTGTCAAGGGCGGGTAAGCCCTCTTCACAAGATTCCGTAACTGGTCGTAGTGAATGGTCTTACGCGGCGAAGACGAAGCGGGGGCATCCCCGCGCAATCCAACTCGCAGCAGCCCCCTTCACATTAACGCCAGTCACAGTCACTTCTTACCGTCTCCCGGCCCAAACCTGCCGTACCCGGGAAGGCGACGCATCGTTTCCGGTCTCACTGTCCCGCTTCGCGACCGGTCAACTCCACGTGCGCAGGCTTTCCCGACTCACCCAGTGCCTTGAGGGGGCGGCCGTTCAACTCACCCTCGACCGCGCCACCGTCACCGAGATCGAGAACGAAGGAACGCTCCCCTTTCCACTCGATGATGTCGCCGGCCTTCAGGTCGTAGCGCTGCGAGATGCTGTCGTCGATGGTGATGCTGAGCCAGCTGTCCTGGGTGAAGCGCAGCTTCAGCACGATGCCTCCCTTTTTGCCGGGCGGCGTCGCTGTGCTCTCCCCTTCCGCTGGGGGCGCGGGAAGAGCGCCGCGGCTTGAGCTTAACGGCTTTTGAACGGCAAGGGGTGCAGGCGCGGGAACGGCTGCCGGCGCAGGGGGTGCCGCCGGAGGGGGGGCTACAGGACGCTCATCCTCGGAGATGAAAACAGCCACGACAACCACAGCTATTAGCAAAAGCGCAGGCACCGCCCACCGTCCGGGACCGGCCACCCTGACCCGCTCCAGGCTCACGATTCCGGGCCGCTTTGATTCGGCCTCTGTGGTGTTGGTGGCGGTAGGCTGTAGGCCGGGAGGAGGAGCGAGCCCCTTCTCGTACCGCGCCACGATATCGTCACCGGAAAGGGAGAGGTACCCGGCGTAAAGCCGCAGGAACCCCTTGATATACGCCGCATTGGGGAGCTTTTCAAACTGTCCCGCCTCGATGGCGACCAGGTAGTTCTTCCCGATCTTCGTGACGCGGGCGGCGTCTTCCAACTGAAGCCCCTTCGCCTCGCGGGCCCTGCGCAGGTACTCCCCGACCGGGAGCTCCGCGCCGTTTTCCAACTCTGGCTCAGCCACTTTACCTCACCTTGAGCAGGTCCAGGTACTCCCTGGAGAGCTGCCCGATCTCGGAATCCGGGGCCAGACGCACAACATCCTGAAACGCGTTCCTGGCCGCTTCGGCGTTTTTGAGCTTCATCTGCGCTAGCCCCATGTGGTAATGGGCGCTCGCGTAGGTCGGCGCAAGCCTAAGCGCCTTCTGGTACTCCTCTACGGCAAGCTCGGTCTTGTCCATGGCGAAGTAGACGCGTCCGAGGTTCAGCCTGGTACGGGGATCGTTGCCGTTTTTGCCGACCTGGCCGCGCAGCACCTCAAGGGCATGGGGGTAATCCCCCTTCCCGAGGTAGGCGAGCCCCAGGTTTATGGCGGCGTTGTCCTGTCCCTGGTAGAAGATGTCGTCCTGCACCACCTTGAACTGGTTGATGGCGTCATCCCAGCGCTTCATCTCCAGATAGTTGACGCCCAGGTTGTTGCGCGCATCGGAGAAGTTCTTCCTGAGGGAGACCGCCTTCAGAAACTTCTCCTCGGCGAGGTCGTAGTGTCCCTTGCGGAAATAGGCGAGCCCCAAAAGGTTCAGAAGTTCGGGGTCTTTTGGCGTGAGCTTCTCGGCGGCGGTCAGCTCCTTCAGGGCGCCGGTGAAGTTGCTCTCGGCATAGAAGGACTGCCCCATCTGGAAGTGGTAGACGGCCAGGTTCCTGTCGGCCTGACTCAGGGCGCACCCCGAGGCGAGCAGGACGGTGACGGCAAGCATGAAGAACGTGGGACGATTCATATACCTCACAGGAAACCCGCGAAATTGCACCAGGAAAAATTAACAGATGTGGTGATCGTTGTCAATGAGAAGCCGGTAATCGGCGGCGCTCCAGATGCGGCGCTACAGCTCACCTACGCCCTGAAAATGGGTCATGTTCTTGAAGCTGCGGTAACGCGCCTCGATCTCGGGGTAGCTGAGGGTCTTCAGACGTTCGAGGCTGAAGTCCTCCACGTTGAAGGAGGCCATCACCGAGCCGAAGATGACGGCCTGACGGATCCCCTCCTCGGAGAGGTTACCGGTGTTGGCGAGATACCCCATGAAACCGCCGGCGAAGGTGTCGCCTGCGCCGGTCGGGTCGAAGACCTCCTCGAGCGGGAACGCGGGGGCGGCAAAGACCGAGTGCCCGTTGAACATGAGCACCCCGTACTCGCCGCGCTTCACGATGAGGTTCTTCACGCCGAGGCCTATGATGGCGCGGGCGGCCTTTACCAGGTTCGCCTCGCCGGAGAGCTGGCGTGCCTCCCCCTCGTTGATGATCAGGAAGTCGACGCGGCTGATCACCTTTTTGAGCGCCTCAGGCTTCGAGGAGATCCAGAAGTTCATGGTGTCGCAGGCGACCACGCGCGGGCTCTTCACCTGGTTCAGCACCTCCATCTGCAGCTCGGGATCGATGTTGGCGAGGATCAGGTACTGCGCGTCCGCATAAGCTTCGGGGATCACCGGCTTGAAGCTCTCGAACACGTTCAGGTGGGTTTCCAGGGTCTGCGCCTCGTTCAGGTCGTAGCCGTAGCGCCCCTTCCAGTGGAAGGTTTCGCCGGGGACCCGGGAGAGGCCGGTAAGATCGATGTTGCGCGAGGAGAGAAAGCGGGTGTGCTCCTCAGGGAAGTCCTCCCCGACCACGGCCACGAGGTTCACGTCGGTGAAGAAGCTGGCGGAAGTGGCGAAATAGGTGGCGGAGCCCCCAAGGACGCGGTCTCTTACCCCGAACGGGGTCTCTACGGAATCAAGTGCGACGGAGCCTACGACAAGTATGCTCATGAAAGCCTCCGGTGTGGTGCGGGATGGGGTGCGACTGCGGATAAGAAGAAGCCGCCGGGAAGCCCCGGCGGCACGTTGTCGTTCTACAGGTATTTCCCGAGGATGAGCTCGAGGTTTTCGCGGGTCTCGACGGGGATGACCGAGGTATCGCTGATCACCGCGTACTTGAGCGCCTCGCCGCAGGCACAGCCGCGGCCGGCGGCAACCTGCGCCACCGCCTGGCGGATGATCTTTTTCGCGGTGGCCACGTTGTTCTTGATGATCTCGATGATAGCCTCCACCGAGACGTCGTCGTGGGACTCGTGCCAGCAGTCGTAATCGGTGGAGAGGGCTATGACGCCGTAGCAGATCTCGGCCTCGCGGGCGAGCTTCGCCTCGGTCAGGTTCGTCATGCCGATGATGGAAGCGCCGAAGGAGCGGTACAGGTGCGACTCGGCGCGGGTGGAGAAGGCCGGTCCCTCCATGCAGACGTAGCATCCCCCCTTGTGCACGGTAGCCCCCACCTCACCGGCCGCCCGGTACAGGATGTCGGAGAGTTCGCCGCAGACGGGGTCCGCGAACTGGACGTGGCCGACCACGCCGTTGCCGAAGAAGGAGTCCTTACGGAAACCGCGGGTGCGGTCGATGAACTGGTCCGGGACGACGATGTGCCCGGGGACGATCTCCTCCTTCAGGCTCCCCACCGCCGAGACGGAGATGATGCGGGTGACGCCGAGCTTCTTCATGCCGTAGACGTTGGCGCGGTAGTTCACCTCGGAGGGGGTGAAGCGGTGCCCCTTGCCATGGCGCGGCAGGAAGACCATCTGTACGCCGTCAAGGGTACCGGTGACGTACTCGTCGCTGGGCCTGCCGAACGGGGTATCCACGGTGACCTGGCTCACCCCGGTCATCCCTTCCATCTCGTACAGTCCGCTGCCGCCGATCACACCGATTACTTCGTTAGCCATAGCTTCCTCCCAGCGTCATTGAATTAATATAAACGGAGCGCCCCTTCAGGCGGCGCTAGTCTGCCTCGTCCTTTTTATCCAACTTCCCCTTCAACTGCCCGCAGGCGGCGGAGATATCCCCACCGCGGCTGGAGCGGGTGATCACGGTGACGTTCTTGTCCAAAAGGTACTTGTGGAACCGGTCGATGCTCTCCTGGGTCGGCGTCCTGAAGCCGCACCCCTCGTGCTCGTTGAACGGGATCAGGTTCACCTTGGAGGGGATGTTGCTGATCAGGCGCACGAGCCTTTTCGCGTCCTCCAGCGTGTCGTTCAGGTCCCGGATCATGACGTACTCCATGGTGATCCAGCGCCTGGAGGGAAGCGGGAACGCCTTGCAGGCGGCCAGGAGCTCCTTCAGGGGGTAACGCCGGTTGATCGGCATGATCTGGTCCCGCACCTCGTCCGTCGTGGCGTTCAGGGAGACGGCAAGGTTCACCGTGCAGCCGCGTCCAAGCTCCGCCATCTCAGGGACGAGCCCCGAGGTGGAGACGGTCACCTTGCGCGTGGAGAGCTGGAAGCCGTCCGGGTCGGTGAGGATCTTCACCGCCGGGATGACGCCGCCAAGGTTGTGCAGCGGCTCCCCCATCCCCATGAAGACGATGTTGTTCACCGGGTGTTCGCGTTTCACCGCGCAAACCTGGTTCACGATCTCGGCGGTGGTCAGGTTCCTGTCAAGGCCGAAGGTGCCGGTCAGGCAGAAGGCGCACTTCATGGCGCAGCCGACCTGGCTGGAGATGCACAGGGTGTTTCTCCCCTCGTCCGGGATGAGTACGCTTTCCACGGCGGAGCCGTCCTTAAGACGGAAGAGGTACTTCCTCGTGCCGTCCGCGGAAGCCTCGACCGCCTCGGGGATGAGGTTGCTGATCTCGGCACGCTCTTGCAGAACGGCCCTGAACTCCTTGGAGACGTTGGTCATCTCGTCGAAGCTCATGGCATCCATCTGGTAGAGCCACTTGAAGATCTGTTTCGCGCGGAAGCGTTCCTTGCCGAGCCCCGAGATGTACGCCTCGAGATCCTGCAGGGTCAAATTCTTGATATCGGTCTTTTCCATGCCCACTTGATACTAAAAAAGCCCTTCTCGCGAAGGGCTCTTGGTCTGTCCTGAACCGGCTTCGGATTAAACCAGTTCCAGCTGGTTGAAGAAATACGGGATTTCGAAGGAAGCGGACTCGGGGGAATCGGAGCCGTGTACGGTGTTCTCCTCGATGCTGACACCCAGGGACTTGCGGATGGTACCTTCCGCGGCGTTGGCCGGGTTGGTTGCACCCATGAGGGTACGCCAGTCGGCGATGGCGTTTTCCTTCTCCAGCACCAGGGTGATCACCGGGCCGCGGGACATGAACGCGCAGAGGTCGCCGAAGAACGGACGCTCTTTGTGAACGTAGTAGAACCCTTCGACCTGGCTCTTGGAGAGCAGGATCTTCTTCATGCCGACGATCTTGAAGCCACCTTCTTCGATCATGGCGAGGACCTTGCCGGTCACGTTTCTCTCGACTGCGTCAGGCTTTATGATGGCAAATGTTCTTTCCATTGTTTCCTCCGAGATTATTTATAGTAGACGACCCATCTAATTAGCATTCCGGCTCCGCCGTTGTCAAGGCAAATGGCCGGATAGAGGTACAAAAAAAGCCCACAGAGCGATCTGTGGGCTTCGCGAAACAGGGCGACCCTGTTTCAGCTTACTTCTTCTCAGCCGGAGCCTGAGCCGGAGCAGCCGGAGCAGCCGGAGCAGCTTCCGGAGCTTTAGCGGAGGACATCGGAGCCTGCGCCGGAGCAGCCGGAGCAGCCTGCTCAGCGGCCGGAGCCGGAGCCTCTTCTTTCTTCTTGCAGCCAGCAGCGAAGGACAGGGCCAGGGCCAGGCAAAGTGCGAAGGAGATCAGTTTTTTCATTGACGATATCACCTCTTTTCTTTTGGATTTACCATTACTGCGCAAAGCGCATGGTTTTTTTCGTACGACAACAAATGGCGAATATACTAGCATTCCTGTAAAAGTCAACACTTTTTAAAGGTGGGGAATGCAAAAAATTATTAACGCCTGTTTTGTAAACTTTTTGATCGGCCAGCGCAAATATGCAAACTCTACAATATTGCGATAAATGCGAAGGAAAGCAACCTACTGCGGATGACTCCTCCCCCGAAACCGGGTCGTGGAGCAACACCCAGGGGAATGAAAAGCGTCCAACAGGTGGCCACGGGAAGACAGCTGCCACGTGTCGCCCTCCGACATCCCCCTCACGGTCATGATCGGGTTTGATAAAGGCGAAAAACGGTGGAAGAAGGGTGCATAGTTCTTGTAAACAGAGACTGAATATATTACTTTAGACCAATCTCTCTCCGCCCCGCGCCGGAGCTACGCCACCAAGGGGGACCCGTGAACGAAACGCTCAATTCCTCAGACAAGAAACTTCTTCTCCATCTGGCCCGCGAAGCGGTAACGTCTACGGTCCAGACCGGAAAACTCAAGATGCAGATGGTGACCGGGGAAAGGCTGCTGGCGCCCCAGGGGTGTTTCGTCACCATCAAGAAACAAGGGGCGCTTAGAGGTTGCATTGGCAACTTCACCTCAGACAAGCCCTTATATCAATTAGTCCAGGAGATGGCCGCCTCCGCAGCAACCAGGGATCCCCGTTTCTACCCGATGAAGGAGGACGACCTGGCTGAGTTCGAATTGGAGATATCGGTGCTCTCGCCCCTCAGCAAGATAGAGTCCCCCGAAGAGGTGGAGGTTGGCAAACACGGCCTGTATCTGGAGAAGAACTTTTCGCGCGGGGTGCTCCTGCCCCAGGTAGCAGTGGAGCACAAATGGGATCGCGAGACCTTCCTGATGCAGACGGCGCTGAAGGCCGGTCTGAAGAGAGACGACTGGAAAGAGGGAGCCGATCTTTACGTCTTTAGCGCCCAGGTGTTCGCAGAACAGTGATGCAGATATGGGGCCGCCCCACCGGCGGTCCCACCTTCCCCACCTAGTTTTAGCCTTAGCTTTAGCCCTAACCTACCCCTGTCCTCGCCGAGTCCATCACTCCCATCACTCCCATCACTCCCATCAGCCATCAGCCATCAGCCGAGCCGCCAGCTAAAAAAAAAGGGGGCGCAAACGCGCCCCCTTCCTGTTCAACTTTGCCGTTAAGCGGCGAATTACATCTTCCTGCCGCCCTCTGCAGCCCACTTCTCGAGCATGTCGGTGGTAACGGACTTCGGACGCTCGATCGCGTAACCAAGGCCGCGGTCCCAGGTGATGTTCGCCATGCAGCCAAGGGCACGACCAACACCGAACAGAACGGTGTAGAAGTCCCACTCCTTGAGGCCGTAGTACCACTGGATGACGCCGGACTGCGCATCGACGTTCGGCCAGGGGTTCTTGGTCTTGCCGTGCTCGGTGAGAACGCCCGGGGCGGTCTCGAAGATCATGGCGACCAGTTTGAACAGCGAGTCGTCCTTGAGGCCCGGAGTCTTGAGGCAGAACTCACGCTGCGCGGTGTAGCGCGGGTCGGTCTTCCTGAGAACGGCGTGGCCGTAGCCCGGAACAACCTGGCCTGCGTTGAGGGTATCCCAGAGAGCCTTGGTGACGTTCTCTTTGGTCGGCTCGGCGCCGTTGAGTTTCTTCTGGAACTCCATGATCCAGCCGAGAACTTCCTGGTTGGCAAGGCCGTGCAGCGGACCGGCAAGGCCGTTCAGGCCGGCGGCGTACGCGTAGTACGGGTCGGAGAGAGCGGAGTGCACCAGGTGGGTGGTGTGAGCCGAGACGTTGCCGGACTCGTGGTCGGAGTGGAGGATGAAGTACATCCTTGCCACGTCCTTGTACTGCTCGCTCTGACCGATCATGTGGGCGAAGTTGGCGCCCAGGTCGAGTTTCGGATCGATGGCGATCTGCTTGTCACCGCGATACTTCAGGTTGTAGATGAAGGCTGCGAGAACCGGGATACGTGCGACGATGTCGCTTGCATCCTCGTAGACGTACTCCCAGGCATCCATCTTGTTGAACTTGCCGCCGCTGTAGAAGGCAGCGAACTTGGACTCCTTCTGCATGGCCATGATGCCGACGGAGAGCATGACCATCGGGTGGCTGTCTCTGGGCAGCGAGCGCACGACGGTGTACACGTACTCGGGCACCACCTGACGGGTCTTGAACTCGGCCTCAACGGCGGCAACCTGCTCCAGGGTCGGAACCTCGCCGGTCAGCAGGAAGTACCAGAAGGACTCGACCGTCGGGTACTCGGAGCCTGCCGCCTTCGGCAGTGCTTCGAAGGTCTCGGGGATGGTCTTGCCGCGGAAACGGATGCCTTCCTGCGGGTCGAGGTAGGAGATGTCGGTGACGAGCGACCTGATGTCGCGGGCGCCGCCGATGCACTGGCCGATGTCCACCTTGTCGATGATGACGGAGCCGAACTCTTTGGTCAGCTTGGTGATACGGGGGCGGTGTGCCTGGATCTTCTCAAACAACTTCTCTTTCAATTGCGTCATGTGCCAGATCTCCTTTTCTGTTGGGGTTGAGGTACATACTGATCGAGTTAACTGATCAAATCGCCCGCGGACACCGTGCCTTTTGACACTGACTTTCGGCCGGTTGCGTGAGGTAGGTATACTGTATACAAAGATTTTTCAAATGTATACCATTGAGCCGACTCAATTTCAATACAAAAAAATCCCGTTTTACTATTTTGCATACATTTTAATCCAACCTAGAGCAGTACCAGTTCCTGATTTGAGAAAGTGAGTCGTTTAAGCCCCTGTTCTGACAGATAAAAGGAATTTTCTATGCCAACGGCGCCCTCCCCGGGAAACACCAGTTTCGGCTCAAAGGCGAAGGCCATCCCCACCTCCAGGGTTTCCTCATCGAACCCTCTGGCGATGAACGGATATTCGTCGATCTCGATGCCGAGACCGTGCCCGATGAATGATATCTGGCAGCCCGGGGTGCCCATGAACGCGTCGGCGTATCCCATGGCATGGGCACGCTCAAGACAGGCGCGATAGATACAGCCCCAACTGGCGCCCTCGACGGCCATCTCCATCATCAGTTCCTCGATGCGGAGCATGTCCTCGTACCCCTTCCGCATCCGGTCCGAAACGGAACCGATAGCGAAGATCCTGGTCTGATCCACCAGGTAGCCGTCAAAACAACTTGCGAAATCCACCACCACCGCTTCGTCGCGCCGAATCCTGTTGTAGCTCGCGCCGTGGCCGAACGCCGGGGTAAGCCCCATGCCGCCCAAGGCAGTATTGGTGCAGGCGGGAGCGGCGGCATCGGCACCGGAGAGGACCTGTACGCCGGAGATCTCCCCGTTGAAGGCCCGCATCCTTACATACCCCTGGTGTCCCTCGACGCGCATGACATGTTCCAGCTCGGCGGCGAGATCAACCTCGCTCATACCCTCGCGGATCACCTCCCGCGCGCGACGGTAAGCCTTGTCGGCCTGACCGGCCGCGTCCTGCAGAATGTGGATCTCGTAGTGGGTCTTGCACATGCGCACGCGCCGGATGAGAGGCGTGGCGTCCATGGGCTTTGCGTCGGGGAAAAGTGAAAGGTATCTGTGGTAGAGATTGACCGGCAGGACGTCGAGTTCAAGACCCAGACGCTGCGGCGCACAACCGCCGTGCTCGGCGATCAGGGAGGGGAGCCGGTCCAGCGAGGGAAGCGGCACCACATTTTCCAGGGCGCTCTCCATGCGTGCGCGCATGAAGTCCCGGCGCACGAGGTAGATCGGTTTTCCTGAGACGGGAAGGTAGAGGACACCGGCCTGAACGGTACCGGTGAAATAGAAAAGGTCGGCGTTTTGCACCATGAGGACCGCGTCCATGCCCGCGGCCGCCATCTCGACTTGCAGTTTCCTGTAACGGTATTCCAGTTCGTTCTTCGGCGTAAGCCGCATATCCCCTCCTCTCTCCTCATGATGCTCATGAGGAGAGAGGCAAAGATAACTCACAATCTGCGCCGCGTCAACCCTTGCACACCAGTAAGATCAAGGGGTTATTAGCGAATCTGCAGTAAAGATCAGACATTTTCCTCAAGCTGCAGTTCGCGTATCGCCATTTCGCGCAGCTTGAATTTCTGGATCTTGCCGCTTGCCGTCATGGGATAGGAGTCGACGAAGCGAACGTATTTCGGAATCTTGTAGTTGGCGATCCTACCGCGGCAGAATTCCTTCACCTCTTCCTCGGTCATCTCGCACCCCTGCTTGAGCACCACGGCCGCCATGACCTGCTCGCCGTACTTTCGGTCCGGCACGCCGTAGACCTGGATGTCAGAGATCTTCGGATGGGTGTAAAGGAACTCCTCGACCTCCCGGGGATAGATGTTTTCGCCGCCGCGGATGATCATGTTCTTGATCCGCCCGGTGATCTTGCAGTAGCCGTTTTCGTCCATGACCGCGAGGTCCCCGGTGTGGAGCCAGCCATCCGTGTCGATCGCCTTCGCGGTCTCTTCGGGCATCTTGTAATACCCCTTCATGACCAGGTATCCCCGGGTGCAGAGTTCGCCCTGCTTGCCCGGCGGGAGTTCCGCGCTGGTTTCGATGTCGACGATCTTCAGCTCCACGTTGGGAAGCACCCTGCCGACGGTGGAGACCTTAAGCTCGATCGGGTCATCGGTGCGGGTCTGGGTGATGACCGGCGACGATTCGGTCTGACCGTAGGCAATGGTGATTTCGCTTGCGTGCATATCGCGGATGACGCGGCGCATCACCTCGATCGGGCAGTTGGAGCCGGCCATGATGCCGGTCCTAAGCGAGGTGAGATCGAACTCCTGGAAACGAGGGTGTTCGAGTTCGGCGATGAACATGGTCGGAACGCCATGCACCGCGGTGCAGCGCTCCTTCTCAATCGCCTGCAGCACTTTCAGGGGGTCGAAGATCTCCACCGGGACCATGGTAGTGCCGTGGGTGACGCAGGCCATGACCCCTAAAACGCAGCCGAAGCAGTGGAAGAAGGGAACAGGGATGCAGAGGCGGTCATTTTCGGTGAAGCGCATGCACTCACCGATGTTGAAGCCGTTGTTGATCACGTTGTGGTGGGTCAGCATCACCCCCTTCGGGAAACCGGTGGTGCCCGAGGTGTACTGCATGTTGATCACCTCGTTCACGTGCAGGGTTGCCTCCACGGCCGCGAGTTCGGCGTCTGACACATCGCGCCCCAGCTCGACGATCTTCTCGAAGTTGATCATCCCGTCAGGGGCTCCATCCCCAATGAAGACGACGTGCTGCAGACAGGGAAGTGTCGCGTTTGAAAGCTCACCGGGCTTGCTCGTCGCAAGCTCCGGAACCACGCTCGACAGCGTTTCGACGTAGTTGGTATCCTTGAACCCCTGCACCATGAAAAGAACGCGCGAGTCGGACTGCCGAAGGAGGTACTCGAGCTCGGCGGACTTATAGCTTGTATTGACGGTAACGAGCACCGCCCCGATTTTCGCGGTGGCGAACTGCAGGGTCACCCACTCAGGGACGTTGTAGGCCCAGATCGCCAGGTGATCGCCCTTTTTCACCCCTAAGCGCAAAAGCCCCTTCGCCACTTGGCGACAGCGCTCATTAAACTCGCGCCAGGTGTAGCGCAGGCCGCGCTCGACGTAGATCAGCGCCTCGTTGTCGGGAAATTTGCCCGCTATGTCGTCCAGCAAAGCTCCGACTGTCAGATTGATCTCTTGCGTCATGGGCACCCCCTGTGTTTCACCGTATCAAACGGTTGTTAAAACCGAAAAAAGTCATTATAAAAAAAAGGTTTGTCCAATTAACATAGGCACCTGCGGCATGTCAAGATTTATGGCTCGTCAGCCTGCTGCTTGTTTGAGCAGGGAAAGGACCATGCCCGAAACAGGCACCACTCCGGCGCAAAAAAAGCTTGACACGATTTTCCATCGCCACTCCGCCACTTTAGGGTAAGTCATTGAAATCATTGGCACTATGTTTGGAACGTCGTTCGCAGCAACCTGATTATTTTTTAGGCAAAACGCAGAGACCGCCAATTTAAAAAGCATTTCTCCCTCCTTCAACGTCTTTTCCACAGCGCTTTCCACAAAAGGTGTGGAGCGGGCCGGAAAACCTCATTTTTACGCGGTCGAACGGGCAGTTAAACGGGAGGGGAGGACTCGGGCCCTCTTCACCAGGAGCCGGTTATGCCGTAAACACCAAAGACGCATAGCCTTGGGGAGAAGCCTATTCAAACAGGGATGAAGGGGATACAGGGGATAAAATCATAAACCTTTCTCACGCAAAGGCGCAAAGGCGCAAAGACAAGCAGAAACGAAAGATTTTGGTTTAACCCCAAAGTCTTTTGTCTTGGTACATCCCTTTTATCCCATTCATCCCTGTTAAATGGTTTCCTCGTTTTTGATTATCTTTGCGACTTTGCGGCTTGAGTGAGCAAAGCGAACGGGCGTGAGATGCTTACAGGTTTTGGTTCACGACGTTTTGAGGGGAACCTTCGAGGAAGGCGGCGATGTTTTGCGCCGTAGTCGCCATGAGCCTTTGGCGGGCGGCCATGGTGGCCCAGGCGATGTGCGGGGTGATGATGCAGTTTCTTGCGGTGAGAAGCGGGCTGTCGTCAGGGATCGGCTCTGAGGCGGCAACGTCCACGGCGGCTCCGGCGATGACGCCACGGTTCAGGGCATCGGCCAAGTCCCCCTCGTTTACAAGCCCGCCCCTCGAGGTGTTGATAAGAAGCGCGTGGCGCTGCATGAGCGAGAGAAGCTCCGCGTTCACCATACCCGCATTATCCTCGGTAAGCGGACAGTGCAGGCTTATCACGTCGGAACGACCAAAAAGCTCGTGAAGCTCGACCCATGTAACAGGAAATCCACCGGGTGCGGCACGGTGACGCGGGTTGTACGCGATGACCTGCATGCCAAGGGCATGTGCGACGGCCGCGACGCGCGCACCGATGCGTCCGAGCCCGACGATCCCGATCGTCCTGCCGCAGAGTTCGGTGAGCGGCTCCCCGACGAGGGTGAAGTCCGCCGAGCGGGTCCAATCCCCCCTGTGAACCGCCTCGCTATAATGCGCCACCCGGTTCGTGAGCTCCAAAATCAGGGCGATGGCGTGCTGCGCCACCGAATCGCTGCCGTACTCCGGCACGTTCACCACCGGAATGCCAAGCCGCGCCGCGGCCGCCAGATCCACCACGTTGTAGCCGGTAGCAAGGACACAGATAAGCTTAAGCTCGGGGAGCAGGGCCAGGGTAGCTGCCGTGAGCGGCGTCTTGTTGGTGAGTATGATCTGCGCGCCGCGGGAGCGCTCCGCAACAAGATGCTCCGGGGTGCGGTCGTGCACGGTGAGTTCGCCGAAAGCAGCGACCTCGTCCCACGGGTTGTCACCGGGGTTCAGGGTGTGTCCGTCCAGCACCACGATCTTCATGACCACCTCACTCAAAACCGATTCAAACAGGGATAAAGGGGATAAAGGGGATAAAGGCACAAATCTTTGTCACGCAAAGACGCAAAGGCGCAAAGACAAGCACAACAAAAGATTCTGGTTTAACCCCAAAGTCTCTTTTTTTTAAAGGTTTTATCCCTTTCATCCCATTCATCCGTGTTAAATGGCTTTCGGGTTTTACTTTGCGACTTTGCGACTTTGCGTCTTTGCGTGACAGAGATTTTGTTGTCTTTGTTTTGCTTTGCGTCTTTGCGCGAGCCGGGTTTTGGTTAAAGGTTTTTTTCAACCACGACGCCGCCGGAAACCACGAACTTAACCGCGTCCTCCACCGTCATGCCGCAGTCCTCGACCTCGTCCTCATGGAAAAAGAGTGCGAATCCGGAGGTCGGATTCGGCATGGTCGGCACGTACACCACAACCATCCTCTCGCCGTCATGCTCGACCTCAGCGGTCACGAAGCCGACGGCACGCACCCCCTTTCGTGGCCACTCAACGAACACGGCACGACGATAGGAGGTCTTGCCGTCCTTGAAAACCTGGGTGAGCTGCTTACTGGAGCCGTAGATCGACTTCACCAGGGGGATGCGCGAAAAGAGATCGTCCCACCACCTGAGAATCCTCGTTCCCATCACGTTGGTGGCGAGAAGCCCGGAAAGGTAGATGACGATCACCCCGGTCAGCATGCCAAGGCCGGGGATATAGGTGTGGTCGTTGATCAGGGCGGTGAGCAACGAATCAAGGTACGACCCGAGGATGCCGTCCGCGAAGTTGAACAGGAACTTCAGAATAAAAATGGTGATGCCCAGGGGAACGACCACGAACAGGCCCGTGATGAAGCGCCCCTTGAAATGTTTGATGAGTTTTTCCATTGTGCCTCCTATCTTCCGTTTGCGTTATGCTACAAAAGCGGCCGAAATGTCAACGGTGTTCCCCACCGTAGCGATGTTCATTCCTTAATCCCGGGGAAGAACCGTTTCTGGCAATCGCTGTTCTTTCTTGCTGAGAACGGTGGCCTTAGAGCTCCCCCCTTTGCGAAGGGGGGACGGGGGGGATTTGATTGTCATCCATTGGTTCTAATCGGTTGAACGGAGTCGCTTCCCTCACGGGCAAGTTGTTCGTTATCTGTCATTTGCTATTGCAGGGTGCGTGATCGCAGCAACAGCAGGCGCTTGTATGGTCCGGCCACGGCAAATCCCCCCTGCCCCCTTCGCAAAGGGGGGAACGCTAGGTTCAAGGACGGCGCTTCGTAGCTCATGTATTGGCCTCCCCGGAATTCTTGACAACTAACGACGCAAAAACTACAGTAACAGTCGCCGTTTCATCCCGAAAACTAGCAAAGGCCCACCTGGATGCTGAAAAAAGGTTTCGTCATATCGGCCGTCGCCGCCATCCTCGCTTCCCTCTTCTTCCTGGCACCGCTTCTTGATAAGGAAGAGCGTGCCCGCCGCAGCGAGGCGGAATACCTCGCCATGTTCAAGGAAGTGGTGGACATCGTCAAAGAGAGCTACGTCGACAAGGTCGATGACAAAAAGCTCATGACCGGCGCCATCAACGGGATGCTGGCCGCGCTCGACCCGCACAGCGTTTACCTTCCCGCTTCGGACTTCTCCGAGATGAAAGTGCACATGGCCGGCGCCTTCGGCGGCGTGGGGATCGAGCTGGACATGCGTAACGGCAAGCTCATGGTCAACGCGCCTATCGAGGACACCCCGGCCTTCAAGGCAGGCATCCTGTCCGGCGATCACATCGCCCTCATCGACGGCAAGCCGACCAAGGATCTCCCCATCAACGAGTGCGTCAACCGGATGCGCGGCACCCCGGGGACCACGGTCACCCTGACCATAGAGAGAGAGGGGGCCGCAGCGCCGCTCACCTTCCGCCTCACCCGCGCCATCATCAAGACCAAGAGCCTCAAGGCCCGCCTCGTTGCGCCAGGTTTCGGCTACGTCCGTATCGCGGAGTTCCAAGAAAGGACCGGCGAGGACTTCGAGAGAGCCCTGAAAACCCTGGCCGCGGACAACGGAGGACCGCTCTCCGGTCTCGTGCTCGACCTGCGCTACAACCCGGGCGGACTCGTGGACCAGGCCTACCGTGTCGCCGACCGTTTCATCGGCGAGGGGCTCGGCAACGGCGACATCGTCAGCACCAGAGGGCGCGAGCCCGGGATGACCAACACGCTAACCGCCACGATAGGGAAGAAGGAGCCGAACTACCCGATGGTGGTGCTCATAAACGGTGGCAGCGCGAGCGCCTCCGAGATCGTCGCCGGCGCGCTGCAAGACCACAAGCGCGCCGTGATCATGGGTACGCAGAGCTTCGGCAAGGGAAGCGTGCAGTCGGTGATGACCCTCAACAACGGCGATGGGCTGAAGCTCACCACCGCACGTTACTACACCCCGAACGGGCGCTCCATTCAGGCCAAAGGGATCACCCCCGACATCGTCGTCGAGTTCGCCACAAAACCGGCGCTCAATAAGGAGAAGGAGGCCGATGTCCGTGAGCGGGACCTGGACGGGCACATGGAGGAGGTCCCCGAGGCGGGGCATCCGGCCCCGGCGCCGCCGAAAAAAACCGCGCCGCGGCAACTCCCCTCCCGCAGCAACGGGAAGAGTCCGGAGCTCAGCAATGAAGAGCTTCTGCAAAAGGACAATCAACTCGCTCGCGCCCTCGACCTGCTGAAAGGAGTCAACGTCCTGCAAAAGAGCGCCGGCCGTTGATGGTATCCGGCAGCAGCAAGACGTCCGGCAGCCCCAACCTGCTGGTCATCCTCGGAGCCACCGCCTCGGGAAAGACGCGGCTTGGGGTGCAGTTGGCCGACAGGTTCGACGGTGAGATCATTTCAGCCGATTCGCGCCAGGTCTATCGCGGCATGGACTTGGGCACCGGCAAGGACCTGCACGAGTACGAAGGCATCCCCTACCACCTGATCGACATAGCCCCTCCCGGCTCCGAGTTCAACCTGTTCCAGTTCCAGCGTTACTTTCTCGCTTGCTTTGCCGAGATCTCAGAACGCGGCAAACTGCCGATCCTGGTGGGTGGGAGCGGCATGTACCTCGACTGCGTGCTGCGCGGCTACCGCCTGGCCGAGGTTCCGGAAAACCCTGAGCTGAGGGACGAACTTGCGCCGCTTTCCATGGAAGAGCTTGCCGAGAGGCTGGTCCGCGCCGCCCCCACCCTGCACAACACCACAGATCTTACCGAGCGCAGCCGTCTCGTGCGTGCCATCGAGATCGCCGAGCATAATGGCGAGGCAAGTGAGCCGTGGCCCGACATCGTGCCGTTCACCATCGGTATCCGCTGGGATCGAGCCGTGATAAGAGAGCGGATCACCCGCAGGCTCAAGGAGCGCATGGAAGCCGGGATGGTCGAGGAGGTGCGTCGTCTGCACGAGGCAGGGACGAGCTGGGAGCGGCTCGAGTTTTACGGTCTGGAGTATCGCTACCTCGCCCGGTACCTAAAGGGAGAACTCTCCCGCAATGACATGTTTCAGAAGTTGAACGCCGCGATCCACGATTTTGCCAAGAAGCAGGAGAACTGGTTCAAAAAGATGCAAAGCCGTGGTACCGAGATCAACTGGGTCGGAGGCGCCGGGGACCCGCTGAACGAGGCACTCGAACTGCTGCAAAACCGTTTCAAACAAAACCGATCTGAACAAGGATGAAGGGGATAAACGGGATAAAAGCATAAACCTTTGTCACGCAAAGACGCAAAGGCGCAAAGACAAGCACAAACAAAAGATTCTGGTTTACCCCCAAAGCCTTTCTTATCTTGATTATCCCTTTCCGCCACTTTATCCCTGTTAAATGTCTTTCAGGTTTTCCTTTGCGTCTTTGCGTCTTTGCGTGACACCAGATCTTGTTTTAGATGTTATCCCTTTCATCCCTTTCATCCCCTTCATCCCTGTTAAATAAGCCTTTTTTTTGATTTTCCTTTGCGACTTTGCGTCTTTGCGTGAACCGGTTTAAGCTTCTGTTTTGCTTTTTACTTCGGGTTTCATGTTAATTATTGACGTATTCGGTGTGGTATGTTACGACAAAAAGACATGAAACCAGGGAGGGAACCGATGTTCACAAGGTTGAAATCAGACATAAAGGCAGTCTTTGACAGGGATCCGGCGGCAAGAAGCGTGCTCGAGGTGATCTTCTGTTATCCGGGACTGCACGCTCTCTGGTTCCACCGGGTGGCACACTGGTTCTGGGTCCACGACTGCTACTTCCTGGGACGCCTCACCTCCCACTTCGGGCGCTTTTTCACCGGCATCGAGATCCACCCCGGTGCGAAGATCGGCAAAGGCTTCTTCATCGACCACGGCATGGGCGTCGTGATCGGCGAGACCGCCGAGATCGGTGACAACGTGACCCTGTACCACGGCGTCACCTTGGGCGGTGTCAGTTGGGAAAAGGTGAAACGTCACCCCACCCTGATGGACAACGTCGTCATCGGCTCCGGTGCAAAGATCCTCGGCCCCTTCACAGTGGGAAAAGACAGCAAGGTCGGCTCCAACTCCGTCGTCGTAAAGGAAGTCCCCCCCAACTCCACCGTCGTCGGCATACCCGGGCGCGTGGTAATGGCCACCGAAAAGCCGCAGGACCGTCTCGACCTTGAGCACGGCAAGATGCCGGACCCCGAGGCGAAGGCGATCTCCTGCCTCTTCGACCAGATCCGCGAGCTGGAGAGGAAGTACAACGCCCTCGCCGCCGAGCACGAAGCGCTCAAGAAGAAACTCAGCTAAAACCGATTCAAACAGGGATGAAGGGGATGAACGGGATAAAGGCATAAAACCTTTGTCACGCAAAGACGCAAAGGCGCAAAGAAAGCAGAAATTAAAGAGACTTTGGTTTAACCTCCGAAGTCTTTTGTCTTTGGTTTATCCCCTTCATCCCCTTCATCCCTGTTAATATGCTTTGCGACTTTGCGTCTTTGCGTGACAGGAGCTTTTAGGTTTATCCCATCCCCCCCTGCATCCCTGTATTAGTTCTTTTTTTCTTTTCGTCTCAGCTCCTTTGCGTTACAAATGTTTTTTGGCCTTATCCCCTTCATCCCCTTTATCCCTGTTAAATATGTATTTTGAGGTTGCATGAACAAGAAGATAGCCATCACCACCCTCGGCTGCAAAATCAACCAGTTCGAGTCTGCCGCCATGACCCAGGCCCTCGAGCAGCAAGGGTACAGCTTCGTCCCCTTCACCGAAAAGGCCGATATCTACGTCATCAACAGCTGCACCGTCACCGCCAAAACCGACGCCGAGTCGCGCCGCCTGATCAGACGCGCCTCCCGCATGAACCCGGAGGCCCGCGTCGTGGTCACCGGCTGCTACGCCCAGATGGCCGGCGACGATCTTCTGAAACTCCCCGGCGTTAACCTGATCCTCGGCAACACCGAGAAGAAAGACATCGTCGGCTTCATCGAGGGGTTGAAGGACGAGCCGCAGGCGGTGGTGAGCGACATATCGAAGGAGAGGTCGAAAGAGAGAACGCCGCTGGAGAGCTTCGCCGAGCACACCCGTGCCTTCCTGCAGGTGCAAAACGGCTGCGACGCCCGTTGCGCATACTGCATCGTCCCCTATGCGCGCGGCGCTTCGCGCAGCGTCGCCCCGCCGGAAGCGCTCGAGGGTATGGCCGCGTTTGCAGCGAAAGGGTTCCGGGAGATCGTGCTGACCGGGATCCATCTCGGCGCATACGGCCTCGACCTCGACCCGCCGACCGACCTTTTGGGCCTTATGAAGCTTGCCGAAGAGCAGGGAGTGGTGCAGAGGCTGCGGGTAGGCTCGGTGGAGCCGACCGAGGTCCCCGCCGAGATGGTCGAGTTCATGTCCACTTCGAAAATCGTCTGCCCGCACCTGCACCTACCACTGCAAAGCGGCTCCGACGGCGTGCTGTCCCGTATGAACCGCGGCTACGATACGAAGCTTTTCCGCAGTGTCGTCGATGCGCTGGTCGCAGCCATCCCCGACGTATGCATCGGCTCCGACGTGATCGCGGGCTTCCCCGGGGAGACGGACGAGGAGTTCGCCGAGACCTTCGCGTTCATCGAGTCGCTCCCCCTCGCCTACCTCCATGTTTTCCCATTCTCGCAGCGTCCCGGCACCCCCGCCGCCACCATGGCCGCCCAGGTGCAGCCGAAGGTGATCAAGGAGCGCGCCGAGAAACTAAGGCTCCTCTCCGAGCGGAAGAAGGCAGAGTATGCCGCCAAGTTCGTGGGACGTGAACTACAGGTACTTGTGCAAAAAGACGATGGAGGGCGCAGGGGGCTTGCCAGGAATTACCTGACCGTGCAGATCGACGGAAGCGAGGAAATGGTGAACCGTGAGGTGAACGTAGCGATCACCGGCACCAAAGGCGGGGAACTGATAGGCAGGATAAAAGCGTAAACCTATTCAAACAGGGATGAAGGGGATAAACGGGATAAAGGCGTAAAACCTTTGTCACGCAAAGCCGCAAAGGCGCAAAGACAAGCAGAAACAAAAGAATTTCGGTTTTACCCCCAAAGTCTTTTGTCTCTGGTTTATTCCTTATCCCTGTTAAGGTTTTTCAGGTTTTCCTTTGCGACTTTGCGTCTTTGCGTGACAGAGAATTTTGCCTTGGTTTTACCCCTTTTATCCCCTTCATCCCTGTTAAATAAGTCTTTGTCTTGGTTTTCTTTGCGTCTTTGGGTGACAGTTTTTAGTGGTGTGCCTGGATGAATTCCGCCACGCGCTGCACGTCGCCGGTATCCCGGAACTCCCGGTAACCGTCGATGCCATCCTCATCGAGCCCGCGGTAGTAGCGCGGACGCTTCGTCTTAAGCCCGGCAAGCAGTTTCGCCGTGGCGTAGTCCTCACTCTCCATGTCCCGCGCCGCGAACTTGAGCTGCAGCACGATGCTGTAGCCAAGCTGAAACAACCGCTTCAATTCCTCCTCGACCAGGATGCGCGCCGCCACCTCCTCATCACCGGCAGCGACCTTCTCCAGCGCGATGTTCAGGTAGCCGCACACCCGGTGCATCACCGCGAGCATCGACTCCGGCTCGTGGAACGCCTCTCCTTCCGCGACGAGCGCACTGTTCACGAGGTAATTCAGCTCCTGATAGACGATCTCCGAGTCTGCGCGGTTCAAGGCGCGTGCGAAGAGCGTCCCTTCGTCGGCGGCGACCGGAAGAAAGTGCCCCCCCTCCCCTGCCGGGACAAGCTCTTTCCCTCCCTCCAGCTGGAAATGGTCCGGATGCACGCGGGCGTAGATCGATAGCGCCTCGTCAAGCGGGGGGAATCCCAGGTCCTGCAGCCTTCCGGTGCGAAAACGCTGGCACTGCTCCTCCATCTCCAGGTCGACATCCCCTTTCACCCCTTCCATAAGCGCCGTATAGAGCGGGTTGTCCAACTTGATCAGCATGGAGAGAAACGAGCCGATCAACTGACTGTGCTGCGGTTTCTTGAAGGTCACCATGAACACGCCGTCGAAGGTGTGGTCGTAATCCGCCAGGCGCTCCTCGTCGTTGTCCTGATCGCCGATACCACCGCCCACCACGATTTCACGGCTCAGCAAGAGCTGCAAAAGCTCGAAGTCCAGATGCTTCAGCAGTTCGTGGACGCGCGGCTCGCCCCCTTCCATGAAGTAGGTAAGCCAGTGGCAGGCGCGATCCTCTGAGAAAGTCCAGCCCTCCCAGAGTTCCATGTCGAGGATGAAGACACACTGCTCCGCCGAAGCAAGACGCAGGAGTTCCACCGCGTCGGCCTCGCCCACTTCTTTGATGAGCCAGAAGAACTCCTGCGACTCCAGAGAGGCGGCGAGTCTTCTTGCATCGGAGTCGGCGAGGATCAGGTCCATCTTTTCCTTGCCGGATTGCGTTTTCAGGTACTGGGTTTTCTGCTGAAGGGAAAGTGCCTGGAAATCAGCTTCCGAAAGTCTGACTGTTACTGCGTGGTTCTTATCCGACATAGTGGGTGACAACTCCTATCATTTTAGATGCATCAAAAAAGCGCCTCACGCCCGTTCGCTACGCTCACTCAAGACGCAAAGTCGCAAAGTAAAACAAAAACAAAGGCTTATTTAACAGGGATGAAGGGGATGAACGGGATAAAAACAAGACCCAAATCCACTGTCACGCAAAGACGCAAAGTCGCAAGGTTAAAGCATAAACGGCAAACACAAAAGATTTTGGTTTAAACCTAAAGCTTGTCTTTGCTTTGCGTCTTTGCGGCTTTGCGTGAAAAAGGGTTGTAAGTCTTTATCCCCTTTATCCCCTTCATCCCTGTTCGAATCGGTTCAAAGGATTCCTTTGCGCATGGCCTTCTTGTAGCCGCAGCTTCGATGCAGCCACTTCAACTCTTTTACGAGTTCCGGGGTCAGCTGCACGCACTCGGGAAAGACCTTGAAGCGCTTCTTGTAGATCTTGCAGCGCCTGGTCGTTATATCCAGATACCGGCAGGGAGTCGAGGTGAACAGGATCCTGCCGTCCTCGTCCTCTATCTTCTCAAAGCAGCAGAGCCCGCACTGCTCGCACAGAGCCTCCCACTGCGCCTGGTCCATCTCATGCCCCGACATGTTACCTTCCCTTCCTTTCAAACCAACAATCTCTGTCACGCAAAGACGCAAAGTCGCAAAGAAACCTAAGACAAAGACTATTTAACAGGGATGAAGGGGATGAACGGGATAAAACCTAAAAGACAAAGGATTTTGGTGTTAAACCTAATTCTTTTTGTTCGATTTGACCGTCTTTGCGCCTTTGCGTGAGGAAAAGGTGTGTGCCTTTATCCCCTTTATCCCCTTCATCCCTGTTTGAATCGGTTTTGTGCAGTTATTCGTCGCCCGCCCCGAGGGGGACCACCAGGGAATTCCCCTTGCTGTTGGAGAAACGGACGCTGTCTTCGTAGATCTGTTCGAGCTTGTACCCCTCCACCACGGCACCCTGGCGCAGGGCGTGCCCGTTCACCATGGCAAAACTCGCCTCGCTGCTGTTTTGCCATGCGATCCCGGAAACGCGGATCGCAGGACGAGATTTCTGCGGGGCAGGATCCGGCACCACGGCGGCGACTGCCGCCGCTTCCATGGACGCAGGCTGGAGAGCGGCATTGGAGACCGGACGAACCTTCTGCAAAGGCTGCGTGACCTTCACTGCCGCTTGCTGTTTCGTTGCGGCCGGGGTTGCCGCAACTTTCGCGGTGCTCCGAACCGGCTTTGCGGCTAAGGCCGGGGGAGTGGACTGCGCAACCGGTTTGGCCGAAGTTTTTGCGACGGGTTCCCCAGGTTTTGCCGCAACCGGTTGTTGCACCGGTTGCTGCTTTTCGGCTACGGGGTGCTGCACCGTCT
The DNA here is from genome assembly GCF_004917065.1 of Geomonas ferrireducens. NCBI lineage: Bacteria > Pseudomonadati > Thermodesulfobacteriota > Desulfuromonadia > Geobacterales > Geobacteraceae > Geomonas > Geomonas ferrireducens. The sequence goes on along the minus strand of NZ_SSYA01000003.1, from coordinate 732,189 downwards.
TGGCAGGAGCTTCTGCGACAGCCGGACGCGCCGGTTTTTCCGCGACCGTAGTCGGACGCGTAAAGCCGCCCATCAAGGCGTAGGTGACGATAGCAGCAACGGAGGCGCCGCCAAGCGTCCAGGCCGGCAGAAGCCAGGCAGGACGCCGATCCCGTCCCCTGCCAATGCCGCCGCTTGCCGCACGTCTCGGCCTTTGCGACTCATCGACCTTCTCTAAAGCCTTCAAAATAGAGCTCATACACTCCTCTATATACCAGTTCTGTCACGCCAGTTCGCTGCACTCACTCAAGACGCAAAGTAGAGCAAATAAAAAAACAAAGGCTATTTAACAGGGATAAATGGGATGAACGGGATAAAAAGCCAACAGGCTTTGGGTTTAAACCAAAATCTTTCTTTTGTTTTTGCCTCTCTTTGCGCCTTTGCGTCTTTGCGTGATAAAGGTTTTATGCCTTTATCCCCTATATCCCCTTCATCCCTGTTTGAATATGTTTCTTCCGAAGACGCGACGCAACACGTTTGCTGTCGTGCCGTAAGGGGAGAAACCACCCACCTCGGAAACGGCCTGGGCCGCCATCTTGCCGGTGATGGTCCGTGCCTCCTCGGTGAAGCCGATCAACAAAGCCCGGTCACAAACCACGTTCACCAGCCTCGGCACCCCTCCGGAGAAACGGTAGATGCGTTTCATGGCAGCCTTGGAGAACTCCGCGGCGCGATAGCACCCGGCGAGCTCCATGCGATGGTCGATGTAGCGCTGCGTGCTCTCGAAGTCCATGGGAAGCAGATGATAGCGCACGGTGACGCGCTGGTTCAACTGGCGCAGCTCCTTGCGCGCAAGGACCGACAAAAGCTCCGGCTGGCCGGAAAGAACGATCTGGATGAGCTTGTCGGTCTCCGTCTCGAGGTTCGAGATGAGGCGTATCTGCTCCAGCACCTCGGCGGGCAGGTTCTGCGCCTCGTCCATCACCAGCACGACACTGCGCCCCGCCTCTTTCTGCTGAAGCAGAAAGGCGTTCAGCACCTGCAGCAGTTCCACCCGGCTCTCCGATTCCCAGGAAAGACCGAACTCGCGGTTCACACTCTTCAAAAGCTCGAGGTCGGATAGACATGGATTGAAGATGAGGGCGGTGCGGTGGCCCTCCTGGTCGAGCTTACCAAGGAAAGTGCGCAAAAGCGTCGTCTTGCCGGTACCGACCTCTCCGGTCAACTCCACGAAACCCGCGCGATGGTCAACGGCATAGACTAGGTGCGCGTACGCCTCCCGGTGCTGTTCGCTCATGAAGAGAAAGCGGGGGTTGGGAGTGAGGGTGAACGGGCTCTCCCTGAAGCCGTAAAATTCGCAGTACATCGCGGGCATGTGCGTTCCCTTTAGAGGTTGCCGTTGGACGAGGGGGTGAATATAGCGCGAATCTGTTGAGAAATAAAGGGGAAAGGGAGCGTGGACCGGTGCCGTGGGGAAGAGTTATCTAGACATTTGAGCGGGTGCTGCGCACACCATCTTAAAGGGGCCGACAGTCAGCATCGTTCGCCGCCATGTTTTTGCGTGTTATACAAGGCCAGACGCTCCTCCAGACTCAGCCCTTCATTGTTCAGCTCGGTTTCCAATTCGCGCCAAAGTAACTCAGTGCGTTCTTTCATCCTGCGACTTGATTCGCGCACCTCTCGAATAAGGGCCTCTTGCCCCTCAAGAAGGTAATCGAGTTTGCTGCTTATGCTTTCCAAAAGCAGGGTGACTTTATCTCTATCCATGGACAGTCTCGCAGGTTGAAGTACCGAAAAGTGTACAGGCAGGACTATGCCACAGCGCAGCCGTCAACACAAGCGAAGAGCTTCCCCGCTGAGCCTCCATTCCATCGAAGAACCAGGCGAGGCCTTTACGCCCCGTTTTGTGACGGTGCTTACTCCACAGAGTGGCCTTTAAAGCTCCCCCCTTTGCGAAGGGGGGACGGGGGGGATTTGATTTTTACAGCGGTTTCTGCAAGTTTTACGGTTCCATGAGCCGCTTTCCTCCTAGAGGATGCCACCAAGGTTCTGTCATCTATTCCAGGCGCAGCGTGAGCAGTGGCCGCGTCAACAGATGCTGGTATGGTCCGACCAAGGCAAATCCCCCCTGCCCCCCCTTCGCAAAGGGGGGAACGTTAGGCCCAATGCGCGCTTCGTGGGTTGCGGCACTCCTCTTTCCACCGGGATTTCCGGAAGAACATTAGCCGCTGGGGGACATTTGACCAGGGCTGCTGTTTTCGTGCGAGGCGGGATCAGTAGCGGTAGGTGAGCTCGGCGCGCAGCAACTGGTTCATCTGCGTGTCTCCGGCGCGCAACTCGTAGTTGTGGACCCATTCCTGACCGTAGAGAAGCAGGGCGCTCCACTCCTTGAAGACGGGGAAGGTCCAAGAGGCGCGCAGGGCGTTCTTGCGCTCGATCGCCTGCATAACCCCGCCCGCGTCATACCTCCCAGTCTCGTCGACGGTGACGCGGCCGTAGTCGCCGCGCCGGGTATGGAACGCCTCCAGCGCGAGGTTGTTGCGTACCGAGAACCAGTGGCTGTAACGCAGGAAGAAGTCCTGGGTGGCGCCCCCCTGGGAGTGGCCAAGCGGCAGACCATGGTACAGGTATCCCTCAACAAAGGTGCCGTTGGTGTAAAGGATGCGGTTGCCGCGAAAGTACTCGAAGCGCAGGTCATCCCGGCCACTGTCGGTGAGCCTCGGGATGTAGAAGCCGGCGACGTAGCTCTCCACGATGGGCCAGAAGGCCGCGGCGTCTTCGCCGGATAGCTCGCCGTACAACTCGGTGTTACGCAGCCAGGGGAGTCTCAGCCGCAGATCAAACCCTGCGATGGAGTTGGAATTGTCCTCGCTCGTCCCCCCTACAAGGCCACGCACGATGTCCCCGAAGCCGTTGTTGACGCCGGGGCCGCCCGCCTGTCGTCCGAGGTTTATGCCGAACTCGAGGTTCTCGAGCGGTTTCATGGCGAGTTTTCCTGCAAAGAAGTACGGCTCGCGCTCTTTTCCGTCGGTGACCGTTTTCTCAAGCCGGGAGAAGACTAGGGAGTACTTGAGGTCCCAGAGGTATCTGCTCTTCACCAACTCGGGACTGGAAAGCTTTACCTGGTCGAGGTTTCTGGCGTTATTGGTCAGCGTGATGGCACCGCGGTAGCCGGGACCCAGCCAGTTCTCGTCGCGCCCCACCTCCAGTTCCAGCCCCTTGCCGCCGATTTTCACGTAGCCGCGGTTCAGGCGCACCCTCGCCTCATCGTCCGCCTCCGACCAAAGGAGCTGCGGCTCAACGAGCGCGCTTCCCATGGCACCGAAGTAGAGCTCCCCGCTCCCCGTCAAGTCCAGGTTGGTCCCTCTTTTGTAGACCACGCCGTCGTTGTTTTCCAAAAGCGGCGTCCCCTCGCTGCCCCGCTGCTGTACCGGCGAGGGATAAGGGTTCGAGGGACGCAGGCCGCCGCCGATGCCGAAGACGCCGTCGTCGCCTGGGTCATGCACGGCGCGGTAATAGCTTCTCGGTGCACCATCGAGGTAGACGTAGCGCAGTCGAGCCATTGCGAGCGGGTCGTAGTCGAAGGCAGGAGCCGACTCCTCGCGACCGTAGTAAGTCAGTTCGCGGGGCAGGAGCTCCTTGAGGCGGGAGATCAGTTCGGTGGCGAGCGGTGAGGTAGCGCCTGGTACCGTTTTCTCCTCAGCCTCCCGGACCATACGTGCCGCTTCCGCCCGTGAGAAGGGTCGAATCCCCTTCACGTCCGAAGAAACCAAGCCGAAGCCGGAGAGTTTCTCGAGGTAGAGGTAGATGGGACTGTCCAGAGGTATGTTCGGGGACGAAAGAGCAAAAGCAAACCCCGGATAAAGGACAGCAACGAACAACGTCACAACGATATTGGATAATCTCATTCAAAGATCTCTTTTAACATGGATGAAGGGGATTTTAAGCAAAAAAGGTTTTCAGGTTTAACCCAAAGCTTGTGGTTTCTGGTCATAAAAGTTTTATCCCCTTTATCCCCTTCCTCCCTGTTTGAATCGGTTTGAACAGCAAAGCAATTTACAGGGATAAAAACGGATGAACGGGATAAAGGCTTTAAACGAAAAAGATTTTCTGGTTTAAACCTAACCGGTTTTAACTGAGCCTATTGCCCAACCTTCGGTATTCGAGTTTGGGATGTCCGAAGTTAACCAGCAGTCCAACTTCGATGCCCGTAGCTTTCAGATAATTTAGTACTTGGGCAGTGTGTTCAGGAGCTAAAGCTTTCACGGCTTTCAATTCTAACAACACCGTCCCTTCAACAACAATATCTGCGAAAAAATCCCCGACAACTTTGTTGCGATAAACGACCTTCAGAGGAACTTGCGAGTCAGCTTGCAATCCGACATCCGTCAGGGCTACCAGTAGCGCCTTTTCGTACACAGACTCAAGGAAGCCGCTGCCGAGTTCATTGCTGACTTCAAAACAGGCGCCAATAACCTTACCAGTCAAGTCGTCATGGATCACGAGGACCTCCGCCACAAGCAAAATTAGAAGGCGTCAATGCTTATAACAGATCCTCAAGTATTTTCATCGATCAAGACAAGAACCATTTAACAGGGATGAAGGGGATGAACGGGATAAAGGCTTTAAAACCAAAAGACTTCTTGGTTTAACCTCAAGCTTGTGGTTTCTGGTTATAAAGGTTTTATCCCCTGTATCCCCTTCATCCCTGTTTGAATCGGTTTTGTTATGCTGCCGTTTCCTCTCGCAGGTTGCGGACGATGGCGAGTTTTTGCGGCGGGAACAGGTCGGGCCGGACCCTCTGGAAGGCAAAGGGGGGCGCGGCCTCGAAATGATACCGCGGCACGAACTCGGGCACGACACGCCTGAGCGTACGCAAAACGGAATCCAGCTCATGGCTTCTCGCAAACCCAAAGAGCTCCTCCAGATCTGCGCTCACCTGCTTAAGATCGGTCTCCACCGGCGCCATGACCCGGATCTTCTTGTGACTGGTCGGCTTGATCCCCTCCCCGTCGATCAGCAGTTCCTCGAAAAGCTTCTCGCCGGGCTTCAGACCGGTGAACCGGATATCGATCTCCTTGTACGGGATGAAACCGGAGAGACGGATCAGCTCCTCGGCAAGGGAAAGGATCCGTACCGGCTCTCCCATGTCGAGCACGAAGATCTCGCCGCCATGGCCGATGCACCCCGCCTGCATCACCAACTGAGACGCCTCCGGTATGGTCATGAAGTAGCGCACCACGTCCTTGTCGGTGACCGTGACCGGCCCCCCTTTCCGGATCTGCTCCTTGAAAAGCGGGATGACGCTGCCGTTACTCCCGAGCACATTGCCGAACCGTACCGTCGTAAATTTCGTCTGACTCTTCGCTGCCAGCGCCTGAACGTAAATCTCCGCGCTTCGCTTGGTGGCCCCCATCACGTTGGTCGGGTTCACCGCCTTGTCGGTCGAGACCATCACGAAATTGCGCACCTTGTACTTATGCGCCGCATCGGCAACAGTCCTCGACCCCATGACGTTGTTCAGCACGGCCTCGGCCGGGTTGTATTCCATCATGGCGACATGCTTGTACGCCGCGGCGTGAAAGACGACCTCCGGCCCGAACTCGTCGAACACCGCCTCGACGCGGTCCTGGTTCTTCACGTCCCCCACCATCGGGATGATGCGCAGGTCGGGGAAACTCTCGGCGAGTTCCTTCTCTATATAGAATAGGGGGGTCTCGGCGTGATCGAAAAGCACGAGCTTTGCAGGCTTGAAACGGGCCACTTGGCGACAGATCTCGCTTCCGATGCTTCCCGCAGCACCCGTCACCAGCACCCGCTTGTCCGTCAGGTAGTTCCTTATCGCGGTCTGGTCCAGAACGACGGGGTCGCGCCCCAAGAGGTCCTCGATTTCCACGTCTTTTATGTGGCTCATGGAGACATCGCCGTCGATCATCTCGGTGATGCCGGGGAGCGTCTTGAAGCGCGCCTTGGTCTTCTCGCAGTTCGCGATGACGCGGCGCATGAGATCCCTGTCGCCGGATGGGATTGCGAAGATGACTTCCTCTATGTTGTGCTTGCGCACCAGCCCGCTGAGCCTGCCAGTCCCCCCAAGGACACGGACCCCGGAGAGCCGCATGCCCATCTTCTGAGGGTCGTCGTCCACGAAGCCCAGCACGTTGTATGCGGCCTCAGGCTGCTTGCGAATCTCCTTGAGAAGAAGATTCCCCGCCTCTCCCGCCCCGACGATGAGGGTCCTCTTTCCCTTGCAAAGCCCGGGGATGATCTTTGTCTCGCGATAGATTCTCCACACCAATCGGCTTCCGGCAACGAGGGCGAAGAGCAGGAACCAATCCAGGATATAGATGGAGCGCGGCATCCCGAATGGGCCTTTCATGTACACGAGGGTGAGGGCTGAAACGGCTGAAGAAAGGGAGACTATCTTGAAGATCTCGTAGGCGTCCTGCAACGAGGCGTAGCGCCAGATGCTGCGGTAGACCCCGGAGGCGACGAACATGGCGGGCTTCACCGCCATGGCGACGACAAGCCCGGTTTTCAGGTTTTCCACCTGGTTCGGCCGGACCTGGAAATCGAAGCGAAGGAGAAACGAAAGGAAGAACGCGGCGGCAATAAGCACCACATCGAGGAAAAACACCAGGACCCTTCTGGCGTGTATCATGACCCCTCCCAACAAGCAGCGCTCAACCAGGTCTTGCGCTGCGACATAAAAAACGAACAACAGCTGAAAAGAATATCACAAAACCTTAAGGAAACAAACCTTAACAATTCGCATAAGGCGATTTACCACGTCATCCTTAGCCTTACCCGATGCCGCTTCCAACTTACCCCTTCGGCAGGATATTATCCTAGGTGCATAGGAAAAAGAGCACCCACCGCTCAGAAAAACCATTGACCTCGTCAGTAACCGTGGTAGCTATTTAAGCGTTTTCTAATTTCATTGCAAAAGGAGCCGCTTATGGACAACATCACGCAACTCAGCAGTGCGGAAGCGATTCCCAAAACGTCTGCCATCGTGGTCGCCATGGCGAAAGACCCTAGCCTGTACGCGCTGGTCGAATCTTTCTTTCCAAAGCGGGAAGAACTCGAGGAAGTCTTCGAAGAGCACAAGGTGGCATTCAGCGAAGCAGCCGACGGGGACCCGGAGAAAGCGAAGCAGCTGAAGGCCATCCGGCAGAAGCTGGACCGCAAGTTCACTGTATTCTTTGCCGTGATGCGGCATGCGGCAGTGGAACATCCCGACCTGCTGGAGAGGTTCGGAGTTCCACCCGAGAAGGTGAGAAGGTCCAACACCCCTATTCTTACCAGTCCGGGGAACCTGCGGGTGATCCATGGAAAAGTATCTGGGGAGTTGCTGCTCAGGGTGGAGCCGGTTAAGGGAGCGAAGAGCTACGACATCTCATGTTGCATCGGCGATCCATCCATCGAGGCAAACTGGAAGCATTGCGGCGTTGGAACAAAGGCGTCGCATCTTCTGGTGAGCGGACTAGTCCCTGGTACGCTCTACTGGTTCCGGGTAAGGGCGATAGGTCCCAACGGCCAGGGACCTTGGTCGCAGTTCGTTTCGCTCATGTGCATCTAATATCCGAGGAAGGTCCCCGCAGTTCGGACGCCTGCGGGGGCCTTTTTTAGCCACTCACGTCCGTTCCCGAACTCGAATAAGCCCCCCCGCCAAAGAGCTCAAGCTTTCCTACCCACTCGCCCCCTTCATTCCTGTTAATTGAAGACTTTCTTGGCGACTTAGCGCCTCCGCGTGACCTCTTAGGACGTCTCCCCCGAAGGCCGTCACATTTCCCCTCAAAGTTGAAAGGTTCGGGGCACGATGTTGCAACTTTTTCCAAAACCTGAAACATTTGGGGCAAAACTTGTCAGATTTGTCCGCAAACTTGAAACATTTCGGGCTAAATCTGTCAACTTTTTCAAAAACCTGCAATATTTCGTGCTAAATATGTCAACTTTTTCAAAAACTTGAAACATTTCAGGAAAAATCTGCCAACTTTTTGGAAAACTTGAAACATTTCGCTCGAAATCTTTCAAATCCCGATCGGAAGTCATCCGACGGCAGCGGCCATTACTTTTGCTACGGCGGCCACGGTATCCATCATTTCCTGTTCCGTGAGGGTGGGATGGACAAGGAACATGAGGCTGGTTTCTCCAAGCTCTTTAGCCAAGGGGAACCGGGTCGCTGGTCTCAACCCATCGAAGGCCTTCTCAAGATAGATCTCGCTGCAACTGCCGCTGAAGCAAGGGATCCCCTCGGCTGTTACAGCGTTCATGATTTTATCGCGGTCCCATCCTTCCGCCAGACGTTCCGGCTCTACGAAGACGTAGTACTTGTAGTAGGCATGGCCGATTTCGGACGGCGGAACCGTCACCCTGAGCCCCGGGAGGTTGCTGAAGCCCTTGGTGAGGATCTCCGCGTTTCTTCTCCTTACCAGGGTCCATTCCGGCAGTTTACCGAGCTGGATCCTGCCGATCGCCGACTGCATTTCGGTTAGGCGCCAATTGGTGCCGAAGGATTCGTGCAGCCAACGGAACCCCGGCGGGTGCTGGCGGTTGTAAACTGCGTCATAGCTCTTGCCGTGATCCTTGAACTCCCAGGCCCGACGCCAGATTTCCTCGACGTTCGTGGTGAGCATCCCCCCTTCCCCGCCGGTGGTCATGATCTTGTCCTGGCAAAAGGAGAATGCGGCTACGTCACCCAATGAACCGACTGGCCGCCCCTTGTACGTTGCGCCGTGGCACTGCGCGCAGTCCTCGATGACCTTCAATCCATGCTCGCGCGCCAGTTCCAGTATCGGGTCCATGTCACATGGCCAGCCAGCCAGGTGCACGCAAATGATGGCTTTGGTTTGAGGGGTGATGTGAGGACGAATGGTTTCAGCAGTGATGTTCTGAGTCACTTGGTCGACGTCTGCGAGGACGGGAGTCGCACCTCGCATGACGATGCAGCTCGCCGATGCGATGAAAGTCCGGCTCGTGGTTATGACCTCATCCCCTGGTCCGATCCCAAGAGCGTGAAGTGCCAGTTCGAGAGCCACGGTTCCATTTGCCAAGGCGACCGCATACCCCGTATTACAATGAGCAGCGAACTCCTGCTCAAATAGCCGTCCTTCCCCCCCCGTCCAATAGTTGACCTTGTTAGATAAAAGTACATTACTGACGATATCGGCTTCTTCATGTGTGAAGCTTGGCCACGGTGCGAATTTTCCGGCCATCTTAGTCCCTTTCTTTCTTACGCGATGGATGCCCCTTAAAGGGTAGCCTCAAGTATTTCAGCTATACGTTGCCCGGTCTTACCGTCCCATAGCGGAGGAATATCCCCCTTTTTCCATCTCCCTGAAAATAGCAAGTCTAGCGCCGGCTTGAGGTTCGTCGGGTCTGTCCCCAAAAGCACGTTGGTTCCCATAGTGACGGTTTCCGGACGTTCGGTGGAGTCCCGCAGAGTCATGCAAGGAACCCCCATCACGGTTGTCTCTTCGGTGATGCCGCCTGAGTCGGTGATGACCGCTTTGGCGTGCTTTACGAGGTAGTTGAACTCGAGGTACGGCTGCGGTTCCACCAGTTTTATGTTGTCTGGTATGGGTGAGGTGCCCAGATTCTTGGAGGTCCGAGGGTGAATCGGAAATACGACGGGCAAGTTTCGGCATCCGCCCGCTACCGCGGTCAGCATCCCGGTCAACTGATCGAGATCGTCCACGTTTGCCGGACGGTGCAGGGTAAGGACGAAATATTCTCCCGACTCCAGGGCAAGTTCCTCCCAAAACATGGGCGGGCGCAACCGTCCCATGTTCGCGAGCAGAGTGTCAATCATAGTGTTGCCGACGAAGTGAATCTTCTCGTCTGATACGCCGCTGCGCCGAAGATTTGCGTTCGCCACTTCACTGGTCGTGAAGAAGTAATTGGTGATGGCGTCGGTGACCATCCGGTTGATCTCTTCCGGCATGCTCCAGTCGCCGGAGCGTATACCCGCCTCGACGTGAGCGACCTTGACGCATAGTTTCTGCGCCGCTATGGAACACGCCATGGTGGAGGTCACGTCGCCAACGACAAGACAGAGGTCGCTTCGTTTCTCCATCAAAAGCTTTTCGTAACGGGTCATGATGGTCGCCGTCTGCTCGGCCTGGGTCCCTGATCCGACCTCAAGGTTCACGTCCGGCACGGGGATGCCGAGTTGAGCGAAGAAGTCGCCCGACATCCTGGCATCGTAATGCTGGCCAGTGTGAACCAAACGGTAGCGAAGACGGCTCCCCCTCCCCTGTCTCTCCTGGATGGCCTTTATGATAGGCGCTATTTTCATGAAATTAGGGCGGGCACCGGCTATGATATCTATCAGAATTGGTTCCATTTTCCTCTCCCTATATTGACTTGGCTATCCGAGCGGGAGTCCCCACCACCAGCACCCTGTCTGGCACGTCGGTTACAACGGTTGCTCCCGCGCCGACCACGACCTCGGAACCTATTTTAAGGTTCGGAACTACGGTGGCTCCAGCACAGATAAATGTGCCAGCGCCGACCTCAACCGTGCCGCATAGAGTTGTTCCGGGGGCCAAGTGGACACCGTCGCCAATGTGGCAGTCGTGGTCGATGCTAGCCTTCGTATTGATGATCACATCGTTACCGATTTTGCAGTCGGAGTTCACGACTGCACCAGCCATAACAACGCAGTTGTTGCCAAGGGTAACTCCTCGGCCGACCTGTGCGGAAGGGTGCTGCACCGTAACCAAATGGTAGCCGTTTTCAGCCAGCCAGGCAGCGACGCTACGACGCGCGCGGTTGCTTCCGATGGCCACGACCCCCATGACGATCCCGCTGGCACCCAGCTCCTGTTTCCCTCCGATAACGGGATAACCGAAGACTGAACTTCCCATAAGTGAAGGGTCATCGTCGACCAGAAAAGCGATTTCGAAAAGCCCCTCTTTCTCTATGATGTCGATCACGACTTTGGCATGGCCGCTCGCACCGAACACGAAGATCTGGTCCTTTGCAGGTTTCACTTTTGGTCTCTCCGTTCACTTCCTGCGAATTTCTCCATTGTCGCTTGCCCCTCCTGCGATATCCCCTCGCGTTTGAATACCTTCGCGACTGTGGAGAGGATGATCTTTAAGTCGAGCCTGATGGAACGATTGTCGACGTACCAGACATCGAGTTTGAACTTGTCCTCCCAGCTTATCGCGTTGCGACCATTGACCTGGGCCCATCCCGTTACACCCGGCTTGACCTCGTGGCGCCGCGCCTGTTCCGCCGAGTACAAGGGCATATATTCCATCAGCAGCGGACGCGGCCCCACGAGACTCATCTCTCCCTTGAGGACGTTGATCAGTTCGGGTAATTCGTCGAGGCTACTACTGCGCAAGAAACGTCCGAATCTGGTCAGCCGCAGATGATCAGGGAGCAGGTCGCCTGAGGCATCCTTTGCGTTTGTCATGGTGCGAAACTTGAGCATGACAAAGGGGCGGCCGTTTTTTCCCGGTCTTTGCTGGCGAAAGAGCACCGGCCCTCCTAACTTGATGCGCACCACAAGCGCAAGGAGCACAAGTAGCGGGGAAAACAGGATGAGCGCGAGCGCACTAGCGATGAAATCCATAAGTCGCTTCATCGTTTGTACTTGCTCCCGCATTCTTCCAAGAAGGCCACGAAGTCACCGGCAAGGTCATCACGGCTGAACTCCCTCTCCGCGAGCAGCCTTGCCTTTTTCCCCATCAGCGTTCTGCGTCGCGGGTCATCTCTCAACTCAACTAGTGCATCGGCAAAGGCTTCGGGATCTTCGGGCGGGACAGCAATGCCGCAGTCGTCGTTGGTTATGATGTCGGCAAGCCACCCAGGGTAGTTGTTCAGCACCGGAATGCCGGATGCGATGTAGTCGAAGAATTTATTGGGGGAGGTCCCGTAATAGAATGCGGGAACGTTGGCCAGTATCATCAGCCCTACGTCGGCCGAGGCGGTCAATTTCGAGAGTTCATGCTTTGGAACCGGGTTACAGAAGACGCAGTTGTCGAGCCCTTCCGCTTCTGCGCGCTGCGCCAAAGACGGCTTGAGCTTTCCATCGCCGATAAAGAGCAGTTTTATGTCTTTTATGCCGCGGTTTTTCAGGACCTTTGCGGCGTCCAGGACCGCATCGAGGCCATTGGCGATGCCATGGGCGCCACAGAAAACGGAAACGAAGTCCGCCTTGTCGATCCCAGGGATGTCTATTGCCTCCTTCATGGCCGGGTGAAAAAGCGCCAAGTCACAACCATTCGGAACCATGGCAACTTTCTCTTGGGCTACGCCGCGTCTCGTTATCCCGCGCACGATACCCGGGGACAATCCGATGCAGGCATCAGCCGAACGATAGGAGAGCCATTCCAACAGGTCCATGGCCTTAAGGATGAACGGGTTTGTTATCACCCCCATCTCACGCGGAAGTTCAGGCCAAAGGTCGCGTACTTCAAAGACAAACGGTTTACGGCGGAAGGGCTTCATCAAGATGCCCGGGATTCCCGCCGTAAGCGGAGTCGACGTTGCAAAGAGGAGATCGTAATCGAGTTGCAGCGCAAACTGCGAACTGCGCCAAGCGTATCGGAGGAAGGTCAGCGCCCTTTTCAGAAAGCCATCGTAGTTCGAATAGGGAAGGCAGAGTTCGATGACGTCTATGCCGTCGACGTTGCCGCGACGCGCTCCCCTTACCGGTTCGCCTGCAAGACCGCTTTTCGCCATCTGTCCGCTTCCACAAACCATGGTTACCTTGTGGCCTTGGCGGAGCAGTCGCTGCGCCATCTCATACGACCTAGTCCCGGTTGAGCCGTGAGGCGTCGAGAAATGCTGGTGGAAATACAGTACGTGCATGTCAGTCCTTAAGTGTTATTTCTGTATCGATCGACCAGGTGCCAGGCCCGAGTTCGATCTCCAGCACGGGTAGCGGAGTTTTCTCCTGGTAGTGAAGTGATTCCCAGCCGGTTGTAAGTTCCAGTCGCCGCAGCGGAGCAGAAGCGGTCACCGAAACCAGGGCGTGTTCGCTTACGCAATTTCCACGGCTCAGCGTCCAATCTGCCGGAACAAGTCGCCACCTGAGGACCGCTTTCTCTTCAAAGCCGCTCACCTCGTCCCGGATACGCCAGACTTTCCCCTGGGCGGTAACCGTCCTTCTGTGCCGGGCCCCTTTCCAATCGCGGTAAGCGCCGCTCCAAGACTTGGCGGCGCCATCGTTAACTATCCCAGAGACGCTTTCCATCTTAAGCCATTCTCCGAAGAGGAAACGCCCGAGGCGAGGCATCTGGTTGCGCCCGTCAAACTGGACCGTGTTATGGGCCGGGGTGCCGGAGAAGTAATCGTGCCAGGAAGGGTCGGCGCTGTAGCTGAAGGTCCCCCCGTCACGAAGGATGTTTACCCCCTTGTGCCACAGGTCGAGGTGAAGACAGTCTGCATGCCCCGGACGAAAAACGAAGTTTGCGTAACGGATAACTCCCCGCGAGGCACCGGAGTGCAACACCAAGTATCCGCCGTCCGGGAAATGACAGTACGGGCTATCTTTGCTGCAAGGATATGCGTCCGGCTCGATCCCAAGCAAACGAAGAGGAGCGTTCCACTCCCCTTTTCCGTAAACCCTTTGTCCCCGGAAGAGAAGAGAGGCAAGCTCCACCGACGGACGGAAATCCCGGTACGGTGCGAAGAAGAGGTCGTAAAGCCGCGCGCCGTCGTTGGCACCCAGGTTGGGTACATCCCCGGTCAAAGCGTCCGTCATGGCTTCAAGCCATACGGTAGCTGACTTGCAAAGGGCGTAGAAGAAAGAGCTGAAAGAGGGTGCGTCCAGTTCTCTGCGCCAGATTTCGACCTGGCTGAGGGTGTCGAGAAGGACGCGGTGGTAGTTTACGGAATACTGTGAAAAGCTCCCGTCAGGAGCTACAAGTCTCGAGACTCGCTCTTCCAGGCGCCGGCGCCCCTGCTGGTGCCAAAGACCGGCACGTCTTTTCAGCGCAGTTGAACCGGCCACCTTAACCAGCCATCCCCCGCCGATAAAAAGGGCCGCCGCTTCGGAAGTACCGTGGTTGTTGTCCTGTCCTACCGCGTAGTGGATGGTAGGCATGATTCGGCTGCAATGGAGGCTGATAAATTCCACCAGCGAAGAAGAAGGGGCATCATGTACGCCCAGAACACGTGCGGTGAGGAGCAGGTTGATGAGGCGAATGGCAGCCTCCTGTCCGCACTTCCAGTTGGGTCCGAAGTTGTACGGATTTTTCACCGCCCAGTCGGAAACCCAGGCGTTGAGTGTGGAGAGGTATTTTTCCTCCCCCGAGATGCGCCATGCCAGGGCCAGCACCGGCGCCCATTCGAACCGCGACGCCTCCCATACGTTTTTAATGTCGCAACCAGGCAGCACGCTGCAGTCCGACCAGTGTCCATGGGGGAGCGACCGGGTGCCGGTGAAGGGATCGAAAAACCAGTCAGGCGGAGAGCCGACCTGCTTTAGCGAAGAGGAGTAGTAGGGAAGTTCCCCCGCAAGCATCGAAGAGGCGTGCTGCAGTACCGTGCGGTGCTGTGCTTCGGAGAGCGGCGTTGGGGCAAACGACCCGGGGGCGAAAAAAGCGTCGCCGGAGTTCCATACACGCTGCGGCAAAAGGTAGCGGTAAATACCGGCTCGGCATACAAGACGGTAGGCCGTTACTCTCGCAATCGAACGAAAGCCCAGTCGGAAAGAGGTATTCAGGATGAGAGAAAACCTCGAGGTCATCCCTCGGAAACCTCGACCCACCGTCCCTCCTTGAGGGAGGTAATGGCGGCAAATCCGGCTCGGGTGGTATTGACGATCTCTTCAAACGGGATAAGGGGTTCGCCGCCGGAGCGCAGGCGCTCCAACAGGAGCCTGAACTGCTCGGCATGTCCCTTGGCCTGCTTTCCTTTCGAGGAGGTAAAACCCTTGAAGCCGTAGCCCGTCAGGGTGCGCCAGTTGTCCATGATGAGCGAACGCTCTTGGGAATGCACCTCGAGCCGCTCCTTTGAGTACGCCTTGCTTCCGTTGGCAAAGTAGTTGATGACGGCATTGGAACCGTTGGCGTATTTAAGGAGGATGCTGGCATTATCGGTATTCTCGGCAGGTGACGAGCCAAGGGCGTTCATGCAGACGGCAACGACGCGGCTCCCGGCGATATATGAGCAAAGATCGATGAAGTGGCAGGCCTCGCCGACGATGCGCCCTCCCCCAACCTGAAGATCGTGGACCCATGAGTTCGCAGGGATAAAGCCTGCGTTCATGGTGGCAACGATATTTACGGCACCCTGACCAACAAGCGATTTGATTTTCTGAGTGAAGGGAGCAAAGCGGCGATTGTAGCCGACGGTAAGAACCGACCGACCGCCGCCGATGCTGCCCGCGGCGGAGTGGGCATTCACTATCTGGTCAAGCTCCTCACTGGTAAGGCACAGAGGTTTTTCTACGAAGACGTTTTTCCCAGCGCTCAACGCATCGATGACCATGGGAGCGTGAAGGTTATGGCGTGTGGTGATCATCACCAAGTCCACTTCGGGGTCAGCCAGAATCACCTTATAGTCGGTGGCCGCGTTGGCAAAGCCCGCCCGGTCGGCGAGAGTCCTGGCAGTCACCCCACCCGCCGAGACGATGTACTTCAGCTGTGGGTTTAGTGGCTTGAGGGCCGGCAACACCGTGGCGCTGGTGAAGTTGCCGGCACCGATGATGCCGACTATCCCCTTCCCTTGGGTAAACAAGGGGTTGGATACTGTCACAACGGGGGACGGATCGAGCTTCTCCGGGTACAGAAGCAACGAAGCGATGGAAGAGGATTTCCCTATGTTGTCGTAGATGCTGTTGTAATCAGCCAGAGGTACCCTTTCGGTGATGAGAGGATCGACCTGCAACTGGCCGGATTCTATGGCGGCAAGAATCGCTTCAAAGTTCCGCCTCTCGGTCCACCGAATGAAGCCGATGGGGTAGTCATGCCCTTTCTGCTCGTAGTCGTCATCGTAGCGTCCGGGGCCGTAGGAACAGGAGACTTGGAAGGAGAGTTCCTTCTCGTAAAATTCAGCCCGGGAAAGGTTGAGCCCAATGACTCCGACGAGAACGATGCGTCCACGCTTCCGGCTCATGCGTGCAGCCTGGGAGATGATCTCGTCCCCCTTAGCGGAGGCGGTGATCAGGACACCGTCAGCACCGACGCCAGAGGTGAGTTCTGACACGAACTTCACCTGGTCGGTTCCGCCGGCAGGGTTCACCGCGATAATGCCCATCGCGTTGGCGACGTCCACCTTTTTCTGGTCGAAGTCGAACCCGACAACCCGACAGCCATTGGCGCGCAGCAACTGCGCGGAGAGCAGCCCAATAAGACCTAGCCCGATGACTGCGACGGTTTCACCGAAGGTAGGCCGTAATAGGCGGATGCCTTGAAGCCCAATGGAGCCGATGACTGTAAACGCGGCAGCATCATCTGTCACCTTCTCAGGTATCTTTGCGCAGAGGTTTTTGGGGACTGAGACAATTTCGGCGTGAGACCCGTTGGAAGCAACCCTGTCGCCAACCTGAAAGTCTGTAACCCCCTGCCCCACCGCAATGACACGCCCAACGTTGCAGTACCCTAGAGGAAGCGGCTGCCCAAGTTTGTTGAAGACAGCCTCCATCGTCGGGAGCAGACCGTCGCTGCGGATCTTGTCCAGCACCATCTTCACCTTGTCCGGCTGCTGGCGTGCTTTCTGGATGAGGCTGGCATTGCCGAATTCCACCAGCATCCGTTCAGTGCCCAAAGAGACAAGGGTTCGACAGGTTTTTATAAGAAGGCAGCCGGGTTGCACAGTTGGAGCCGGAACTTCTTGAAGAAGAGTCTCTCCACTTTTCAAGTTCTGGATGATCTGGTTCAAAGTAACCTCATTGTTAATTTGCCCTATTGCTGGAAACAGTGGAAATGATTTGACGAAACTTTCCGTTGGCTGTACGGGGAATTGCATCAACGTATTCTATTTCAAACTGGATTACGTCACCCAAATAATTTCTGAGGTCACTGAGGAGCTTCTTTTCATGCTCATCTTTGAACTCAGGACTCCGCACGACCTTAACTTTGACTGAGGAAATATTTTCCTGTATGAACTGCGCTTCTTCTATGAACCAGCTGTCTTTGAAAATGAAATCTAAACGTCCAGCCTGTCGGCCATCAGGGGTAATAATGTAGGACTCTATACGGCCATCGATTTTCTCAACCACGGGCGATTTGCGACCACACGGGCAAGTAAAGTTTTCAGACGAGATAGTAGCGAGATCGCCTGTTTCGTAACGGATCAACGGCATGGCGTCATTCCAGAAGCCGGTGCAAACAATCCTTCTTACGTTTGGTATATCCTCTTTCAAAGGAAGAAATTCTATGTGGCCGAATTCCATATCAACGTGATAGTTGCCATGTTCACACTCGCTTATATTTCCGCATTGTTCGCTTGCTCCGTATTGATCCGTGATCCGCCCACCGAATGCCTCCTTCATTGCCCGGCGCTGGTGCGGCAAAAGCGTTTCAGCCCCAAGGACAGTCACATCAGGAGGATTTGGCAAGGTGATGCCATTATCCAACATATATTTTGCGACAAGATAGACAGCAGAAGGATAGCCCGAGTAGTATTTCACTTTCCTCTTTTGGAGATAATCTAAAAGAGCAGGCATATTTTGCTTCGTCATGTGGTGGATTGACACATATGTCTGGTGCATTGGAATGTTACGGCGCCAAAAGGGCGGATTCATGTTGCTTAAAGGAATTACATTCCTTCCGGCAAAAACAATGAAATCATCATTTATGTCCAATCCGAATCTGCGACGGTGCCGCCACCAAACAGCCCATTGACGAGGTTGCGTGCCTTTATCTGCGAAAAGTTGTAGGGCTTTACCTGTTGTACCTCCCGTATGGCCTTCAACCATCTGCTTTTTGGGTACAGAGTTGGAAAGCAACTGGTCACCGTATTCACGGACCATATCCTTGGATAGGAGGGGAAGTTGGACAAGATCAGCGGTCTTGGTAATATCCGATGGGATCAATCGGTTTTCGTCCATTACACGACGATAATATGGCACTGTATCATAAGCATGTTTAATTACCCGCGCCACTTGGCGGTCCTGATATGCCTGCAACTCAGCAAGGGTGAGCCATTCGGATTCACAAAGACTTTTCAACGAGTCGTGAAAGGTCCTGTCATATCTGTCCCGTTTAATTTTCAAACCAGCCAATGAACACGCGAGATTCTGAAGGCAAACTGGAAGCTGGCTATATAAATTAAAGGCATTCGAAGTCATTACAATTCGACCTATTAGTTGTTTCGCTTTTGTCTAATAAAGCTGTTATCGGTGTTTTCCTTCGCCATGATACGAGGTGGAGGGAGGACAACTGTACTGTTTGAGGGTATATCCTGTGTGACAACGCAATTTGCACCTATCCGGACATTGTCACCAATTTTTATATTCCCGATAATTTTTGCCCCGGCTCCGATGTAACAATTATTGCCAATAGTAGGAGCACCAGGCCTTTTAGAGTCTTTAAGTGTATTTGAACCAATCGTGACGTGATGGAATATTACACATGACTTTCCTATCGTGGCTGAATCAGAGATAAAAATTCCAAACAAACTATGAGGGAGGATTGGTAGTTCATCAAAAATTGCATTATACCCCACGTAAGCGCAAAACTTGAGACTTAACTTATTGTACCTTCGAAGATAGAAAAATTTTAAAAATGTGTTTTTTGTTGTTCTGCATCTTTCTTTCGCTATCCAAAAAGCAGTCTCATCATAGCCAGACAAAATTGAGTGAAATAAACGTTTTAAATTCATCTATAAGCAATTCCTTTCCGATCCGATTTAAATGGCTAAACAGTCGATATAACATTTAAGCAATGGCTGATAACAATTATCTGTTTTTGTTTTTTTCACTTGTGCATTGAAGTACTTATAGTCGGTCAGTAATGACAAAATAGAGGTATGAAGTGAATGGACATCGCCTGTTTTGAAAATTATACACCCATCAGGCCTGGGAACAGCGTCGGAAGCAATGACGGGAATTCCCAAATCAAGGCATTCGCGTATACTGAGAGAATCACCGTCAGACATAGTGGGGCGTATAAATGCCTTGCATCTCAGATATATGGGCAATGCTGAACCAAAATTTTCAAGAATTAACCAGTGATGATCAAGTCCCATTTTTTGACGAAGACCAAAAACTTCATCGCGAGCAGCCGGGTCAAGTGTTTGCGAGATAAAGGAGATAAGACCAGCGGTTGAAACCGTCTCCCTCAGTTTAAGAAGAGCCTCAGCCATTAAGTCAAAACGATAAAGATCAAGTCCTTGGTATTTATTACCAAAAGTTCCCTGGGAGGCAAAGCAGACAGAGTGCTCTAGTAAAAATTCTTCAATACGATCTGAAATCGGTTGAGAAATAAACTCAGAGGGTGTAGGAGGCAAGTACGCTGGCATTTGCAATATTTTGTCACTAGAGGAAACGAGTTGGCAAGCCCTTGTGTAACAGTTGGAATTAATAGTGATAATTCTAGTTGCTCTACGCAGGACAAAACGCAATACGGTCTTCAATGGAAAAGATCCATTCTCACAAGTTAAGAGGTTTCCTTCACCATGCAATGTGTAAATCGCTTTGCGGTTCAGGAGTGCGGAAACTAAACCAATTAAAATTACCAGCAAAGGATTACTGGCATGGCAATGGACAACGCTGTAACGCCTAGCGATAAGCGCCCATGTCAAACGGAAAAGATTATTGCAGTTGATAAAATTTGAATTCGAACTTCCCGATAGATCGCAAAATTGAAAAGGAAAACCGGCCATTTTCAAATATTCAGTAAGACGATAGAGATGAACGGATACGCCTCCATATGGCGGAGGAACGCGGCCAACTATTAATAACTTCGGTGAAGAATTCATAAAAGAACCCACAATTATATAAATTACACGTTGGCAGAAGTCTTCTGCAGCAGTTCCTTAAAAGCTCTTTTCGCTTGCCTGTTAACATAATGAAACATCCACCTATCAGCACAGTGCTGCCTAAGTGATTTAGTTATTAACGTTTTATCAGACGCAATGTCTTTAATATAAGAAAGAACAGAAGAATAATCAATGTCATCTAGATTCAGAACACAACCATGTGTCGCTTTAGCGTCATCGAAAATCGCTTTGAGTGCATGAGTCGTCAATACAGGCACACCATTAGAAATATAATCTAAGTATTTCAGGGGAAAAGCTGCAGCATTGACGGGGCCCTCTTCTCGAAATAGGATTCCGACATCAAAAGCTTGAACATATTTATATACTTGGTCAGGAGTAGTACTCCGAACTACAGCATTTGATATTCCATTTTCTGACAGCATATCCAAAGCTTTTTGGGAGTCGAAAGTGAGTATTAAAAATAGGACGTTTGGATCAAGTTCTTGAAGCTTCTTTACGAAGTGAAGTGCCGCAGGGAAACACTGCCATCTCGACAACCCACCACAGTAGCCAATTGTAGGTGATGTATTGGACTCGATCGCCCAAAGTTTCTTGGATTCAGAAGTCAAAGGAGGCAGTGCGCTAATAGCATTGGGAATGACTATATATTTATTTTTTTGAGGCAGTCGGTTAGCATCTTTCAGGTAATCCAACATGCTTTGGGTCGGCAACAAAACAATATCTGATATTTCGAGTCCAAGATGCTCAAGTAAGAGTAAGATGCATCTGCGAAGATTGCTATTGCGTCTTAAAAATGACTCTTCTGGAATTAGGCCCTGATACCAAAAAACAATGTTCGCTTTTTTCCGAAAAAAGACATGAAGCAGATATAACTTAGCTCCAGTTATTACACTCGAAATGAATAAAATCGTCGGATTATATTTTTTAATAGAATTACGACCGCTGTTCCTATCTGCAAATGCGCCAGTGATGTGATCATCTAAAAACTTTTGTAACAAAGGAGTACAGTCCTTAGTGCAAAATATAACTTTCGCATTCAAGCTCAAGAATTCTTTGGCTTGTGCAATAAAAAACCGGTGAAGGTATGGTCTATCTAAAATAGTTACATCTTCTAGAAACACAACCACAGGTTTTGGTGCGATTTCAGATTCAACATTGGGCATGGGAAAGATCCGTTTTATCGTTCGAAGATGCACTTGGGAGAGTGCGATTGCCAAAGACTTTCGCTCCCATGAAATACCAGAAGGGGGCAAGTAGAATTGGAGTGTACCTTGTGGAAGGTAAAAATGTAGATTCTTCAAAAAGGGAGAGGAAAAAAGTAACCCAAAAGTACGATTTAACCCAATCCACTTTTTGCAGGGACTTGCTCAGCAAGGAACGAGTCTGAACTAAAATAAAAATATAAAATATAAGTCCTATGACTCCTGTCGTTGCAAGAGTGTTAAGAAAGGTATTATGCGCGGACCCAATTTGGATCAAAGAGTTGCTCATATTTTCAGACGACAGGCCACCGACCAGATCAAAATTGTCAATCAAACTGTTATTAATATAATAACCAGGTCCGACACCGATAACAGGGTTCTCTTTGAAGATCCTAAAGGCGTCAAGCCATATAATTATTCTTTCTGAATCCTGCAAATTGAATGACCTATAGGCAAAAGCATCCCCTAGCCCCATCTTTAAGAAAAAAATAAAAAAACAAAAACCAAAAAGCATAAAGAAGAAAATATATTTAGTTTTATTATAACTTCCGCTAAATTTCTGCAAAAACATTATGATGGACCCAAGAACTAGTCCTACCAAAGCTGTTCTTGTAACAGACAAGGCAACTGCCATGAAATTGAATGTCATCAGGCAAACAAAGATCAAAAGTGGTCCTTTTGCTGGTAAAGTATTACCTCTTAGAATTCTCTCTAGTAGCAACAAGAAGCAAAAAATAAATAGAAGGCTTTGAGGAGCAAGTGGCCGAAGGTAATGTATCGACTCTAGAGACGCTATGTTTAAAACAGTGTCAGCAATAGCTATTACGCTGATCGATACAATAAATATATTTTCACTCATTTCGAGACGACGATAAGAAAATACACCTAAGTTTAAAAAAAACAACATCTGCACAAGCGGCCATGCTTGTTGGGTTGCAATTTTAAAAGAATCAATGAATCCATTAGGAAATCCGTTAGTGACGGCCCCAAAGAGGCTAGTGATAAATATGAACAAAATAAAACAATATAGATTGTTTTTGTACTTAGTCAGGCAAACTGGTAAATGGCCAATAGCGCCAACACGGCTTGAGGCAAATAAGATGAAGCCCAAAATAGTAAGGCAATCCAGAAGAATAACATGGGCCCCTGTCATTTTAATTTTAAAGAGCTCCGGAAGTATGAGAAAATATGAAACGAACACAGCCCAGGCGATGACTGCCAAGGGAAACACCAGTCGCCCCCCCGATCTAGTACTATTGTAAGCAAGTGGTAACATAAGTTAGAGTTGTGCAAGCCGCGTGAGGGATTGTAAGAATTTCTTTATCCTCAGACGTTTACTGTCGCGAAAATAGATCATGTCGTCAAGGTCAAGCGATAGAATGTGTTGTTTATCGAGAAGAATGTCATTGTACGCAACAATCCACTTCTTCATTACAATTTCTGCGAGGTACATGTCGCAGATCTTTTTATATCCATTATCAGAAAGATCCTCGCGAAGTTTCTGGTTTTTATAAAGTTCAAACATCATGTCAGAATAGGAGGTAAAAGAGACTCTAGAGGGCACCACTTCCCCGACTGACTCGTATACGATCCTACTGAAGTATCCAATGCTTGAGGTATGATAAGGGTGGAATGAGGCTACAATAACAGGGGTCTTGAAAAAGGCAGCTTCAAGAGCCGTGGTCCCCATTCCGACATATACATCCGCGCGCCTATAGAATGCGGATATATCAGTACGATTCCCCATCATGATGATTAGATTGTCATTTTTTCGAATACGTTTGTTAATACGCTGGGATTTACGGTGATACCTGTCAAAGAATGGCCCATCTCCTACGATGAAAAGTCTGGTTTTTTTTGCACCTGCACGGTTTACAAATTGACAATATTCATCCAGCAACACATCTATATAAGCCTTATCTTTAGTCAACCTAGCAATTGCAACAAATACAAAAAGATCATCTGATATTTCCAAGGGAGGATCGTCAGAGTTAAATTCATATGGATCCAATACGATAGGGAGGACACGAGCATCTTTTAGATCAGCACCGGTTCTTGAGGAAATAATATCCCCAATACTTTCGGAGAGAAAAAACAGAAGTCCGCTACGGGAAAGAACCTCGAGCAACCGGATATCATGCTTTGAACCAAACGAATATTCATGAAAAATGTTGAGAAGAAATGGGATCTTACATGCGAAAGCAGCCGCAATACCAACTTCCAAAACTACCGGCGAGTCAATTTCTATGATATCAATCTTGTGGCTAAGAATTGCAGATCCTACCTTAGCAGTTATGAAAAGAATCTCTGAGTGACTAAGGAGGTTGATGTTTTTATCAAGCCCTGGAATATCGACGAAAGGAATATTCAAATCGAGCAGACGTGTCGTATACTCACCACCAGCCGAAATAATCAGCGCTCTATGTCCTTCAGCGATTAGAGCGGATGCCTTTTTTAGGATATATCGCTCGGCACCTCCTGTTATGAACTTGTTTGTAATAAAAAGTATATTCAAAAGAAAACTCGCATTATTTGGCTTAAAAGCAATTGGTTGCTTTTGCCTTCTTCCAAGGAAGGGGTCCGACTGAATTGCATAGACGACGAATAGAGTACACGCCTAAAGCCAATGTGATCAACAAAGACATAGCAAAAAACATAACATTATTCGTATCAGCAAAGCAGTATACTATTATAGAACATAAAACATACATCAACAAAAGCCGTAAATTATATCTAGTGAACCTAAATCTGGTGAGACGGTGAACAATTACCCAGTTAACACAAAAAAGGAGGATGTATGCAACTAAGAACGCTATGCCAGTTATATTTACACCCCATATCCCGAGCCCCATGTAGATGATACTCAAATACGCGAGATTCCATGTAAGTTCTGCAGCAAAGAATAAGGCACTGCGACCGTGAGCGAGCAGAATGAAACCCATCGGCCAGCACGCAACCTTAAAAAGATCTCCGAGGATTTGCCAACGAAGTATGCTTGTAGTCTCATAAAAAGCTTTAGAATATAAGATGGAAATTATCTGTGGAGTGAAGCTTAACATTCCAAGAATAACAGGCCCTGTAAGAAGTAAAGCTACTTCCATCTGCTCATTTACCAGATTGTTAGTCTCACTTGAATCCTTTGCAACCATCGAAAGACGAGGGTAAAAGTCTGTCGCCATGGCGTTGAGTACAAACCCAAGGTAAAGCATAGAAATGCTCCAAGACGCTTGGAAGTGACCTGTGGCTTCAATCCCCATAGTTTGGGACAAATAGGCCCTGACACAAAATTGAACAGAAGCTGTCATTAGCGCTGAGAGCATCAGCACTGTCCCTAACCCTAAGAGTTCCCTTAGCTGCACCAAAACCAGGTTCCAGTTACGACCGATTTTTACTTTCGGAATCTCACTCTTGTTATAAAACCACCAGGAGGCTGTCAGGGTTGCTAAATTACCTCCAACAAGCGCTGCTATTACTCCGTTAGTTTTCCAAAGCAAAACAGCAATACAAGCTATGGGCAATCCAAGTAGAGCCCCTGTCACATTGATCCTGGCGAGGTCACCCAGTTTTCTTAAACCGTTTAACAAAGATATCTGTGCATTGGATACATTCGTAGCTAAGACTCCAAGGCCTAGCCAAGCAACTACAGCACCATAACCGCTCTTACCTATTGCAAGAACAGACACCTGTTCGCGGAACACAATGAGGGAGATAGCTCCAACCAAGCCAAATACAAAAGAAGATATTCTGACCGCCGTACAAGTAATGCTCAGCTTTTCGTTGTCGTTTTCGCTAACTGCGGCAGCAATATGGCGGACCCCACTACCGTTAATACCCATCCCTGAAATGGTTGCTACAACTGAAATTATAGACAAGTAAAGCCCCACAAGACCTAAGCCAGCTGGTCCTATAATAAGAGCTAAAACTTTGTTTTTCACAACCCCGGTAAGGATGACAACAAACGAACTGCTACCCATTATTGCTGATGCTCTAATTATATGGGTTGCAGACTTATTAGTTCTTACCTTCATTTATATACCTAATAATTTTTGCGGGATTTCCACCAGCCACGCAATTAGGAGGGATACTTCGCGTAACTACGGCTTGAGACGCTATAATGGAATTCTCACCAATGCAGACTCCTTTTTGAACGATTACCCGGCTACCAAACCAAACATTTTTCCCTATAACAACAGGTAAAGAAATACCTTTGCTCGTTCGTCTTTGTAGGGGATCTATGCCATGGAAATCAGAATCCATGATAAGTACGCAGTCACCTATAAGGCAATCGTCTCCAATAGAGATTCTATCATTGGCAATGATTGAAACGTTATTGGAAAAAGCCACTCTGTTCCCAATTTCTACAACTGCTTTTGGTTCTCTGGCTTGCAACAGGATTTCGCCATTCCCCAACCTAGGCGCAGGCTTACAGCCTAACAAAACCCCGCTCCCAACAAAAACCTTCCCACTTCCGTCACAGCGAACCGGAACTACTGGCCGTATATCGCTGCCGAGGACTAAAAGTCTCTTTAAAGAAGCGGTTGACAACTGCAACCGCAGAAAGTTGTACCTGTGACACAATACGGATATTGCAGATATCATTATTCGGAAGAACATATTTGATCCTGAAAACGTAAAACCCGTAAAAGTTTAGGCGAAACTAGAAAAGGCATTTTCGACATAACCAACGCAATTATCATCAAGGTGAGGGCCCATGGGAAGACTTAGCACAGTAGCCGCAAGATCCTCAGCAATTGGGTAACAACGTTCTCGATAACCTTGTCCTGAATAGGCGCTAGAGCGGTGGGGAGGAACGGGATAATGAATAAGCGTACCTACACCTTTAGATGTCAGATAATCTTGTAAGCTGTCCCGCCGCGGATGACGAACGACAAAAAGATGCCAGACAGGTTCGGCCCACTCGGCCACAAAAGGTAAAATGAGGTCGGGGACTCCCTCTAGAGTTCTCATATACAGAGATGCAAGAGCCTGACGACGACCATTCCATTCATCGAGTTTTTTTAATTTAACACGAAGTAACGCAGCCTGTAACTCATCGAGACGTGAGTTAAAGCCTATGACATCATTGTGGTATTTGACTCTGGAACCGTAATTGCGAAGAACCCTGACCCGATCTGATACTTCAGGATCGCTAGTAGTTACAGCGCCACCATCGCCTACAGCTCCCAGGTTTTTGCCGGGGTAAAAACTGAATGCAGCAGCGTCACCAAGACTGCCGGCTCTGCGCCCTTTGTAAAGAGCACCGTGAGCTTGAGCACAGTCTTCTATCACCTTTAATCCATTTTTATGGGCAATAACATTTATCGCATCCATGTCCGCTGTTTGGCCATAGAGATGAACTACGATGATGGCTTTGGTCTTGTTAGTAATCGCTCTCTCTATTAATGCGGCATCTATATTATACGTCCGTGCTTCAGGCTCGACCGGAACAGGCGTAGCACCGACATGGGTAACAGAGAGCCACGTTGCAATATAAGTGTTTGAAGGGACTATCACTTCATCGCCAGCCCCAATTCCGTAAGCACGTAATATCAAATGCAATGCGTCAAGTCCGTTCCCAACACCCACACAATGTTCTGCACCGCAATAGGATGCAAATTCATTTTCAAACGCTGCTACTTCATTCCCTAAGACATACCATCCTGAGGTCATCACGCGATTAAAAGCTAAATCAAGATCATTTTTCAGCTCAATATAAGGTGATTTAAGGTCTAGAAAAGGAACTTTCATCTGGTACCCACCGCCTTTAGAAATTCATCGTAGTCCCTGATGTAATCTTCATTTGAATAAACATCTGATGCTAGAACCAACAGGATAGCGTCAGACGAATATTTATATTGTACCCCCCATACCATCGGTGGGATACGCAGAGCTGTTCCAGGAGAATCGAGAATATATTCTTCACGGCAGGAACCGTCATCAACCATGACAGTACAAGATCCGTTGACGCATAACAAAAATTGGTCGAGGGTTTTATGCGCATGTTCTCCCCGGATCTCCTTGCTCGGAACCCCATAAACAAGAAAAAACCTTTTAGGGATAAAAGGCAAAAACTGCCCATATTCGGCATAGGATAAATTCCCACGCATATCAGGTATTACCGGCAATCTAAGAAATTCAACACCCGGAATATCAGATTGACGAACTTCCCCTTGGAGAAATGATTTATCTTGCTTATTATCGACAACCATAGTTGTCGTAACATATCCAATGATTCTTGCGGGGTTACCAGCAACGATCGCGTTGGGCGGAACGTTCTTCGTAACAACAGCTCCAGCGCCAACCATGGCTTTTTTGCCAATAGTGACTCCAGCAAGGATTGTGGCATTCGCGCCAACCGAAGCCCCTTCAAGAACGAAAGTTTTTGAAAATTCCTCAGGATACTTCTTGCTACGAGGAAATAAATCATTTGTAAAAGTGGCATTCGGGCCTATAAAGACATCATCAGCAATTCTCACTCCGTCCCAAACCTGTACACCACATTTGATAGTGACCCTATTACCAATGATGACGTCATTTTCTATGAAAACATGATCACATATATTACACTCTTCACCAACTACTGCATTTGACAGAACGTGCGCAAAAGCCCATATTCTCGAATTACGACCAATATTATGCGATTCTACAATTGATTGCGGATGCTTATAGAACTTCATTTAAAACCTCCTATAACCACCTCAGCTGCCGCAGAAAAGGCTTAGACGGAAGAGTCTGCCGCCTTCGGAACAAGCAACGTCTGCAGGTTGTCACTATTCACAGCATGAAGGGCCGGGGACATCTACAATATTGCCTGAATTAAACCGTCTAAGCCGACCTAATACTTAAGTGATTTTGTTGCAAGCATGGGAGCAGTATGAAGGCCAATGTACCCTACCCCCACTACAGCCTTTTTTAGCAACGTTATATGACGGAACTCTCCGCAGCTGTGTGTTTTTTTCACTCTAAGCAAACTTGCAAAGTTTTCAAAATCCTCTCTGCAGCACGACCATCTCCATATGGGTTGTGAGCCTTTGACATCTTTTCGTATGCTGAAGTGTCACGAAGAAGGGTATTAGCTGCTGCAACGATCGCACTTCTATCAGTTCCGACGAGCAAAACTGTGCCCGCTTGGACGGCTTCAGGTCTTTCCGTCGTTTCTCGCATCACCAACACAGGCTTTCCTAAAGATGGTGCTTCCTCCTGTACTCCGCCTGAATCTGTGAGAATCAGGTATGCACGATCCATTAAATAAACGAAAGGAAGATAATCAAGAGGCCCAATGAGGTGAACGTTTTTCAAAAGTCTCGCACTTAAAAGACGTTTAACTGGTTCTTGAACATTCGGATTCAAATGGACTGGATAGACCACCTCTACGTCAGGATTAATGCTAGCGATATCTTCGATGGCACCGCAGATATTTTCGAATCCTTGGCCAAAGTTTTCCCGCCTGTGTCCAGTGACCAAAATTAGTTTTTTCCCGGGGCACAAAAAAGAGAACCTCTCACTTAAAACTGTATAAAGTTTTTGATCTTTTTTTATTTTATCTAAAACTCGATATAGAGAATCGATTACAGTGTTTCCCGTTACGAAGACATCCTGCTCTGCTACACCTTCCTTTAAAAGATTCTGACGAGCAACTACTGTAGGAGCAAAATGGATGTCACTGACAGCCCCTGCAATGCGCCTGTTCATTTCTTCTGGAAAGGGAGCTAATTTGTTGCCGGTTCGCAGGCCAGCCTCTACATGACCGACTTTTATATGTGCATAAAATGCGGCAATGCAAGAAGCCATTGCAGTGGAGGTATCACCATGCACAAGTACTATATCTGGAACTTCCTTAAGAAGGATTGGCTTCAGGCCCTGCAATACATGGCAAGTTATGTCTGTAAGATCCTGCCCAGGTTTCATTATGTCGAGATCGTAGTCTGGGATAATGTCAAAAAGGTCTAAAACTTGGTCTAGCATTTGGCGATGTTGTGCTGTTACGCACACAATGCTCTTAAATATCTCAGGATCATTTTCCAAACCTTTAATAACAGGTGCCATTTTTATGGCTTCTGGACGGGTACCAAACACTGACAGAACTTTAACCATGCTTCTCTACCTACCTCTACTGTGAAAAATTGTGTGTATTTTCAAACTATTTTTTTCAATGGGGAGGGAAGGTATTTTTTAAGCTCATCAAGAAGTTTGCGGTCTTCATGGCTCAATTGTCCTTTGCATTCGAGCAAAAAAGCAAAAATGACCATGAACAATCCAGTCATACATGCTGCAACAATTACTATTAAGCCGCGCCTTGGCTTGCTTTTCACCTCTGGCACCTTCGCGGACTGCAACAGTTGAAACGGAGCGACATCTTTCGCCTCATTCAGCTTTGTCATCTCATACTGTTTGGTAAGTAGTTCCACCAAAGTTTCTTGGACTTTAAATTCCCGCATGAGGCGTATATACTCCTGCCCCAACTGCGGCATGGCCCCAACACCGGGCAAGGAACCTTCTGATTTGCTTCCTTCAAGTTGTGAAATCTGCCGCCGCAGATTGGCGATGGTGGCCTTGGCAGCCTTCACCTCTTGGCTTTCATTTGTAAGTTGCTGCCGCATGGTTCCAAGCTGTACTTCCTGTGCGGCCAATTGTGCTCGTAGCACAGCCACCCCTTCCAGTGTCGCCTTTGCCTGATCAGGGATAGCCACAGCCTTATTTCTGGTTTGGAAAGTTTTAAGCGCATCCTCCGCCACGGTCAAATCACTCCTTGCTTTGGCTAAACGTTCTTCCAGAAAAAGGCGATTAGCTCCAGCGCCGGTCATAGCAAGTTTTGCGGTCAACTTCCCGAGTTCCTCCACATAGGCGTTAGCAATATCAGCGGCTAGTTTGGGTCTTTCATTACTCACCGCAATGGTGATGATGCCATCTTTTTTGCCTGCACGAATATCCGTACTAGCACGTAGGGCAGAATAAGCTTTGGCGCGGAATTTGGCTTTATACAGGTCCATTAACTTGAATCGATCGATTATTGGATCCTGTATCACTTCGCTATTCATCATAGTCACGTATTGATCAGTTTTTGTTGTTCCTCCGAGTCCTCCGCCAGCAAGTGCAGCTAAGCCGCCCATCTGGGCCATCATTGCACTCATCATACCGCCACTATTATCTTCTACGGGCAGGATCATAGCCTTGGCCGTGTACATGTTCGGTATGAACAGCGTGGCAATAGCAGTGATCACGACAACAATCAATGGAACTACTACTATCATCTTCCAATGTTTAGCTAAGACAATAAGTAGCTTAAGCAGATTGATTTCATCAGTAATATCTACATCGGGCTTATCAGTGTTCAATATCTAGTTCCTCTTATGAGTTAAAAGCTAAGCCACCTAACAGGAGAAATTTAATAAAGATCAAAGCTCTTCTTGGGTCGAACATATTAACTAACATTGTCCCAACTGATACAAGTGTCCAGCCCTCAAGCCCTGCCCCCCGCCAGCAGGGACAAGGATAATCAATCCTGATGCACGCTTTGCCCTTATTTCCCTGCGGCGATGGCCACGCCGGCGGTCATGGCTACGTTACCAAGGATCTGGGTTATATCTTTCACGGTTCTGAGCCACGCGGTCTTCTCGTACTGACGCGGCACGATGATAGTGTCGCCGGAATCAAGCGGCTTGCCCCAGAAGGAATTGTAGAACAGGAACCTGCCGGAGTTAGCCTGGCTCACGACGGTACCGTTCACCTTGACGACGTAGATCTCGCCGGTATCGGCATCACCGGTCGGTCCGCCCACCTGGTGCAGGTACCATTCGACGTCACGCCCTTGCTGACTAACCACTGTGCTCTGGTTGTAGACGTTGCCGATCACGTTGACGCCGCCGGGGTCGCTGGGCACGGTGAGTTGGTCCCCACCCTGCAGTTCTAGGTCGTAGGGTCCGCCCTTCAGTTCCTCCAGCGAGGCGACCTCCATCAGCACGCGCCCCTCGGCCTTCTTGGTCTTAAGGATCTCCACGCTGCGCGTGAGCCCATCAAGTGTCGTCTTGGCAGCGGAAACCTCCTCTGCCGACGCTGCGGTTTGCGCCATGTTGGTCTGCAGGTGGATGATGTCTTCCTGGGCCTTCTGCAGCGCTTCATCCATGCGTTGCTGCTGCAGTTTCCTGACGTTCTCCCTGGTGAACTTGGTCCCTTTGAGATAGGCGAGGTTTGAGAATCCGCCAGCCCTGGCGATAACGGAGGAGAGACGTTCCCCTTTGTAGATCGGGTAGGTCCCGGGGAAGACGAATTCGCCGCTCAGAGTGACGTAGCGGTCGGTGGCATCCGCCCAATTGGGGATGCGCCTTACGGTAAGCTCGTCCAAGGGCTGCAGTTTGATGTTTGCGTCCCCTCCCTTGAGGGCCGCTTCGAGATCGACGGGCAGGACAACGGTGACGACGCGCGAGTCGGCACGCTTAACCCTCACAATCTCTGCGTTTTTGAGGTAAGCGCTCAATTTCACGTTGCCGGCCTGCATGAGCAGGTCGCGCACGGTCATGTTCTCAAGATAGCGGTACTGCCCCGGCCTAAGCACCTCCCCGCTTACCTGGACGAAGGGGACTTCCTCCATCTCGGTACGAGAGAAGATCTTCACGCGGTCGAATTCCTTCAGTTCAAGGTCGTAATCGGGCTCACCGTTGAGCGCGCGGGTCACGTTGAAGAAGACGATCTCAGGGTGCAGGTCGGGGGGGAACAGCCGGGTGATCTGTCCGGCGGCGGCGTGATATTCGGGCAACAGGTTATCGCCCTTAAGAAGAGCGCTGACACGCATGCCTGGTTTTAGTGCGTAATCGCCGGGGCGCAGCACGTGCCCTTCGA
The DNA here is from genome assembly GCF_004917065.1 of Geomonas ferrireducens. Taxonomy (NCBI): domain Bacteria; kingdom Pseudomonadati; phylum Thermodesulfobacteriota; class Desulfuromonadia; order Geobacterales; family Geobacteraceae; genus Geomonas; species Geomonas ferrireducens. The sequence continues at coordinate 700,267 of NZ_SSYA01000003.1, read as the reverse complement.
GCCGCGCGTACCCGCGCAGGACGGTGTCGATGGACAGAACCTTGACCAAGTCCAGATCCTGCAGCTTTATGCCGGCTGTCGCGTCCTCAACGCTCTTGCCGGGCTCGAGGCTTATCTCGGTCACCATCTTCTTGTCATGCGCCTGTACCCGGTACATCTGGAGCCGCTGCAGGTAACCGGTGGCGTTGATCCCGCCACAAAGCCCAAGCAGATCCTTCAGGCTGCTTTCTCCCTTGAGCTCGTAGATGCCAGGGCGGCGGACGTTACCGGCGACGCCCGCCACCTTGCCGATCACCGGGACCAACACGGTGTCGCCCGGCTGCAGTCGAATGGCCTTGCCCTGGTCCCCCTTCAGGAAGAAGTCGTAGAGGTCGACGGTTTCGACGACGTTGCCGTTTCTGTTGATCTTGATATTCCTGAGGCTACCGTTTTTGGTCGGGCCACCAGCCGCCGCCAACGCGTTGATGATGGTGGAGAGCGAGCTCACGTTATACTCGCCCGGTGCGGCTACTTCGCCTACGATGTAGACCTTGATGACCCTGAGCCGCCCCATGTTGACGTTGACATGGAAGTCCTTGAAGATGCGCGCGAGCGTGTTCTTCAGCACACCGGGCACCTGGCCGAAGGTCTGCCCCGCCACCTTTACCGCCCCTACCTTGGGAAGCACTATCTCGCCGCTGCGGTTCACCTCGAGCTCCCAGGTCCCATCGATACTCCCCCAAAGGGTGATAAGGAGCCGGTCGCCGGGGCCGACGATGTAGTCGGGGCCGACGGGAATATCCATCTGCGCGGAGAGAGGATCATTCGTTTCGGGACGGAAGAAGTTGTAGCCGAACTGAGTAAGGGTGGTGCCTCCGTAAGGCTGTGAAAGGGAGTTCTCCGCGGTGACCGGGTCCTCACCCATCGCTTTTTCCAGCGCGGAAGGTTCTGCGGGGACCACCGGCTGCTGGACGGCCTGCTGAAGAGGTTGTCTTCCCTGTTCCTGGTCGTATTGCTGGGGCTGCTTGTTCAAGCCTGCAGGAAATTGATTACTGTTTTGACCCTGGAGGCCGTACTGGGCGCCGGGTTGCCCCGGTACCGCTGCTTGCACGTTTGCCTGCCCAGGGACGGACGACTGCCCCCGCACCGTTCCCGCGTTCTGACCGGCAGGTTGAGCCTGCCCGGAAATCGGCTTGGCGCCGTAGGTCTGCATCTGAAGATTGGGCTGGGGCTGAGCGTATGGCTGCATCTGCCCGGTCGTCTGTTGCTGGGACGGATATGGAGAATAGGAGGTCGCGGCGTTTTGATCCGTCTGTGCGGGGATCGTGAAGTAACTGGAGGTGGCCGGTGCAGTGGCCGGTGCGGGCGCGGTTGCCGAGGTGCCGGAGTAGTACGTAGTCCCCTGAGAGGTGCTGTCGTAGATACTTGCGGAATATGAAGTGGTGACAGTGAGCAGGAATAGCGCAGCGGCGAACAGCAGTATTTTTTTCATGCCTTCGAAAACCTCGTAAGAGTAGCTTGGCGCGGAAGGTACAACGGACAGAAAGGTGGGTATCCCTACATCGACGCCGACAGCTTGAGTGTGCTAACGTTTAATGGTCCTGGGACGGGGACGACCGATCAGAATCGACTAATGATCAGACGTTACGGTATAGCACTTCTACGGAGCTATGTAAATTCAAAAAACCCTTGTGAGTATGGAATCAGACTCAACTAAATGCCGGCACAACCTCAGCAGATTTCATGCCACAACGGCTTTCTTATGGAGCAAGAAATCTATTTCACACGATCAGCATCTGTCATAAGAGTTAATCCCATGTGATTCCCACACAATAGACGAGCGGCAGCTATTGTCTCAACAAAATCTAAAATGGAGCAGAGACTTTCATCGGCGCCCAGAAGCCACTTGACAGTGGATCAGATATGTAAGTGTGTCAAAAACAAAAAAGGAATGTCTGAATATTGACATTCCTTTTCCTGTTCTTATTTTGGTCTTGTCGATCTAAATTTGCGTCACATCAGACATAGTACCTTGAAGTGACGGCATCCCACGTCCCCTGGGCCTTCAGGATGAGATCGCACACCTCGCGCACCGCCCCCCAGCCACCGCGGTTCTTGGCGACGAATTGGGCGAAGGGAAGTACCTCGGGCACCGCGTCGGCGGGGGCCGCTGCGAAGCCTACCCTCTTCAGGAGCGGGATGTCGATGACGTCGTCCCCCATGAAGGCGACTTCCTCGTCGGACACCCCGGTTGCCTCCAGCATCTGGCGGTACGGGACCAGTTTGTCCAGCGACTTCTGGTACACCTGGCCGATTCCGAGCTCGACAGCGCGGTTGTACACCACCTGGGACTCACGCCCGGAGATGATGCCTACTTCTATGCCGGAGCGCTGCAGCATCTTGATGCCATGGCCGTCTTTTACGTTGAAGAACTTGCTCTCCACGCCGTTGGAGTCGAAGATGATGCGCCCGTCGGTAAGGACGCCGTCGACGTCGAGGATAAGCAGCTTGATCTTTTTCAGTCTGTCTTCCATGAGAACCTCGCAAAACCTTCGTCACGCAAAGGCGCAAAAAATCAAAAGCAAAACAATTTTAACAGGGATGAAGGGGATAAAAGGGATAAAACCAAACAGAATCTGGTCACGCAAAGACGCAAAGTCGCAAAGTAAATCTTAAAATCGAGAAGCTTTTTGGGGTTAAACCAAAATCTTTTGTTTGTGCTGCTTGTCTTTGCGCCTTTGCGGCTTTGCGTGAGAAAAGGTTTTAAGCCTTATCCCCTGTATCCCCTTCATCCCTGTTCGAATCGGTTTTTATGCTATCCCGGCCTTCAGAAGATCGTGCAGGTGCACGATGCCCAAGGGCTTGGTGTCTTCGTCGTCGGCAAACACGAAAAGGGAGGTGATGGAGTACTGCTCCATCTGCTGCAACGCACGGGCCGCCAGTTCGTCGCGACGGATCCGCTTGGGCCCTACCTTCATCAGGTCGGACGCGGGAAGGTTGATGATGTCGAGCCCTTTGCTGAGGGCACGACGCAGATCCCCGTCGGTGATGACACCGATCAGCGCACCGTCGGCTGAGGTGACACCGGTGATACCCAGCCCCTTGGAGGTGATGGTGAAGAGCGCCTCGCGCATCAGCGTGTCGGCGGCGACAAGCGGAAGCCCTTCGCCGGAATGCATGATGTCTTCTACTTTCAAAAGGAGTCTGCGCCCAAGCGCCCCGCCGGGATGGAACATGGCGAAGTCTTCGGCCCGGAAACCGCGGCTCACCAGCAGCGCTACGGCAATGGCGTCCCCCATGGCGAGGGTAACGGTGGTGGATGCGGTGGGCGCGAGCCCCAGCGGGCAGGCTTCTTCCTTCACGGAGATGTCGAGGAAGATATCGCCGCTTTTGGCGAGGGTGGAGTTGGGGTTGCCGGCCATGGCGATGAGCGACGCACCCAGGCGCTTGATGATCGGGAGGATGCGCACCACCTCGTCGGTTTCACCGGAGTTGGAGATGGCGATTACCACGTCCCCCTTCATGATCATGCCGAGGTCGCCGTGAATCCCTTCCGCGGGGTGCAGGAAGAAGGCGGGGGTTCCGGTGGAGGCCATGGTGGAGGCGATTTTCTGGCCGATGAGGCCGGACTTGCCCATACCGGTGACGACGACGCGCCCCTGGGTGTTGAGTATCATCTGCACGGCCTGCTCAAAGGCCTGGTCGATGGAGGACTCGAGGTTCAAAAGCGCCTCTGCCTCGACGCGGATCACCCTTTTTGCTTCTTCTAAAATCAAAATGGACTCCTTAAGCTAAAACCAAAACCTTGAGAGCAATTTAACAGGTTAAACCTTCAAACCTGCTCACGCAAAGACGCAAAATCGCAAAGAAAACCTGAAAGCAAATCGTTTAACAGGGATAAAACCTAGAGACAAAAGATTTTGGTTTAACCCAAAAGTCTTGTCTTTCTTTGCGCCTTTGCATCTTTGCGTGAGAAAAAGGTTTTAAGCCTTTATCCCCTGCATCCCCTTCATCCCTGTTTGAATAGGTTCTGCTTTGCCGGTTTTACTGTTTCACGATGGCGTCGATCGCCTTCAGTTTCTTCAGAAGCACCGGGAGGTCGTCGAGACGCACGGAGTTCGGCCCGTCGCAAAGGGCCTGCTCGGGCTCCTCATGCACTTCCATGAAAACGCCGTCCACACCGGCGGCTACCGCGGCGCGGGAGAGAAACTCCACGTACTCGCGCTGACCACCGGACGAGGTCCCCTCTCCTCCCGGAAGCTGGACGCTGTGGGTGGCATCGAAAATGACCGGGAAACCGGTGGAACGCATGATCGGGAAGCTGCGCATGTCGACGACGAGGTTGTTGTAGCCAAAGGAAGCGCCGCGTTCGGTGAGGATGATGTTGTCGTTGTCGCAAGAGCGAAGCTTGCCGACGACGTTTTTCATGTCCCACGGGGCGAGAAACTGCCCTTTCTTGACGTTGATCACCTTGCCGGTCTTCGCCGCGGCGACCAGGAGGTCGGTCTGACGGCAGAGAAAGGCGGGGATCTGCAGCACGTCGAGGACGTCCGCGGCCGGTTCCACCTGTTCTATGGAATGGATATCGGAAAGCACCGGAACGCCGAGCGATTCCTTCACCTTGGCGAGTATCCTGAGACCTTCGGTCATGCCGGGGCCGCGGAAGGCGGTGACCGAGGTGCGGTTCGCCTTGTCGTAGGAGGCTTTGAAGATGAGTGGGATGTCTACGCCGTTGCAGATGCTCATGAGCCGTTCGGCGTGGCGCAGCGTCGCGGCTTCGTTCTCGATGACGCACGGGCCGGCTACCAGCACGAGCGGCCTGCTGCCACCTATCTTGATGTTACCTACAGCGATCTCACGAGTCATAACTTCTCCTGTATCTCAAACCCAAAAACGATGCCACGCAAAGACACAAAGCCCTAAAGAAAGTCAAAGCCAAACCATTTTAACAGGGATGAAGGGGATAAACGGGATAAAAACGAAACAAAGACGCAAAAAATCTCTGTCACGCAAAGACGCAAAGTCGCAAAGAAAACCTTAAACAGATAGACAAAATCAATTAACAGGGATGAAGGGGATGAAAGGGATAAAACCTTAAGACGAAAAGATTTTGGGTTAACCCCAAGTATTGTCTTTCTTTGCGTCTTTGCGTCTTTGCGTGAGAAAAAGCTTTTATGCTTTTATCCCCTGTATCCCCTTCATCCCTGTTCGAATCGGTTTTGTTTTAGTTTTTGTTTTACCCTTTGCGTGCCCTGGTGGCGCCGATGAAGGCCTTGAAGAGCGGGTGCGGGTTGAGCGGCTTGGACTTGAATTCCGGGTGGAACTGGCACCCCAGGAACCACGGATGGTCGGGCAGCTCGATGATCTCCACCAGGTTCCCTTCCTTGTAGATGCCGGAGATGATCATCCCCTTCTCCTCGAGTGCGGCCCGGAAGGTGTTGTTGAACTCGTAACGATGACGGTGCCGCTCGGAGATCTCGGTGGCGCCGTAGGCCTTCTGCGCGAAGGTCCCCTTGACGAGAGAGCAGGGATACGCGCCAAGACGCATGGTGCCCCCCTTCTTGTCGACCCCCTTCTGCTCTTCCATAAGGTGGATCACCGGGCTCTTGCACGCCGGCTTGAACTCGCTGGAGAAGGCTTCGGGAAGCCCGCAGACGTTACGCCCGAACTCGACGGCGGCCATCTGCATGCCGAGGCAGATACCGAAGAAGGGAACCTTGTTGACGCGGGCGTACTCGATCGCCCTGATCTTCCCTTCGGTGCCGCGCTCGCCGAAGCCGCCCGGAACGAGGATGCCGTCCACGCCGGCCAGGAACTTGTCCGCCCCCTCTTCCTCGATCTTCTCGGAGTCGAGGTAGACCAGGTTTACGCGGCAGTCGTTGGCGATGCCGCCGTGGGTGAGCGCTTCGGAGAGCGACTTGTAGGATTCCTTCAGGTCGACGTACTTGCCGACCACGGCGATGCTGACCTCGCCGCAGGCGGGGTTGGTGAGCTTGGAAACCACCTGCTGCCAGTGCGACAGGTCCGGCGCCTTGGTCCAGATGTTGAGCTTCTCAACGACCTGGTCGTCCAGCCCCTCGAGGTTCAGCGCGAGCGGCACGGCGTAGATGTGCTCGGCGTCGCGGGAGGTGATGACCGCCTTTTCCTCGACGTTGCAGAAAAGAGCGATCTTCGCCTTCATGTCCTGGGGAAGTTCCTGCTCGCAGCGGCACAAGAGGATGTCCGGCTGGATGCCGATCTCGCGCAGCTCCTTGACCGAGTGCTGGGTCGGTTTGGTCTTCAGCTCGCCGGCGGTCCTGATGTAGGGGACCAGGGTCACGTGCAGGTAAAGGACGTTGCCGGGGCCGCGGTCGCTTTTCAGTTGTCGGATCGCTTCGAGGAAGGGAAGCGATTCGATGTCGCCCACGGTGCCGCCGATCTCGACGATGGCGATGTCGTTACCCTTCGCGTTTTCGAGGATGTTGGCCTTGATCTGGTCGGTGATGTGCGGGATGACCTGGACGGTGCCCCCCAGGTAGTCGCCGCGGCGCTCCTTCTCGATGACCGAGAAGTAGACCTGACCCGTGGTGAAGTTGCTCTTTTTGGAGAGCTTGCTGGAGGTGTAGCGCTCGTAGTGACCGAGGTCGAGGTCGGTCTCGGCGCCGTCGTCGGTTACGAAGACCTCGCCGTGCTGGAACGGCGACATGGTGCCGGGGTCGACGTTGATGTACGGATCGAGCTTCTGGATGGTGACCCGAAGGCCCCTCGCCTCGAGCAGAGCGCCCAAAGAAGCGGCGGCGAGTCCCTTACCTATGGAGGAGACAACGCCGCCGGTTACAAAGATGAATTTTGTCTTCACTGAAAAAACCTCCGAATGGAAACCGTTCAACGTTCAGCGTTCAACGTTCAGCGTGACTCCCGGTAAAATGAATGGGAGCTGCCTGACGGAACCTGAAGCGCGAACTTGATACAAAAACGTTCAAGGTTCAACGTTCGACGTTCAACGAGACGTCCCATGAAAATACAAGCGACGTGACGGAACCCAAAGCGCTGAAACGATGTAGATAAAGAAATATAGGCCGTTAAAAACGTTGAACGCTGAACGCTGAACGTTGAACGTCAGTTAGCCTTTAAGTTTGGCCAGCACCTTCTCGAGGTCGGCGGGGGTGTCCACACCTATCGACTCGAACTCGGTCTCGACGACCTTGATGCGATAACCGTTTTCCAATACGCGCAACTGCTCGAGCTTCTCGGCCATCTCCAGGTAGCTCGGCGGAAGCGCCGCGAACACCGGGAGAAACTCCCTGCGATAGACGTAGAGGCCTACGTGCTTGTAGCACAGAAGCTTCCCGCAGCAAAAGGCGTCGTCCTTGAGATCGTTCCACTTGTCCCGGAAAAAAGGAAGCGGCGAACGCGAGAAATAGAGCACGTTCCCCTTCGGATCGGAAACCACCTTCACCACGTTCGGAGAAAGGAAGTCGTGCAGGGTCCTGATCCGGCATTTGAGGGTAGCCATCGGGATCGTGGCATCCTCGAGCATCGGCTCGATGGCCTGGTCGATCATCGCCGGATCGATGAGGGGTTCGTCCCCCTGCACGTTCACAATGATGTCGGCATCAAGCCTTCCCGCCACCTCGGCCAGACGGTCCGTCCCGGTCTCGTGCTCAACCGAGGTCATCTCCACCCTGCCGCCGAAGTTCCGCACCGCGGAGGCGATACGCTCGTCGTCGGTCGCGACGATCACCTCGGAAATGAGCTTCGCCTTGGAGGCGCGCTCATATACATGCTGCACCATGGGCCGCCCCATGATGTCCGCCAATGCCTTACCTTCAAAACGCGTAGAAGCATACCTGGCGGGAATTACCGCGGTTATTTTCATTTGGCGTCTCAATACGGACCGAACCGGCGTGGCCGGGCATCAAGTCCTGGTTGCGGTTTTGTTGTGGTGATTTGTACTGGCTGGCTTGCTGCTTGTAGCCGGTGGAGCGCAGCCTGAACTGCCGGCTCCGTCCCTTTGTCTGGCGGGACGAAACAAGTTACATCAAAAGAAAGGTGCGTGTCAAGGAGTGAATCAGAGGGAAGTACTAAGCTTATCGGCCCACGAGAAGGTCTCAAGCTGTGCGGTGAGAAGCTGATCGAGGGAGAGCTCGCAGATCTCCAGCTGCTCGTTGACCGCGGGGAAATCTGCCTGTTCCAGAAGCTCGGCAAGCAAAAGCAGCGCACCAAGATCACCGTCTTTATGCAGCAGCGCACTCTTCACGCTGTCCACCAGGTTGAGCTTCCCGATGAGCTCCGCCATGGAATCTTCGAAAAGTACGTCTATGAGTGAAAGAATCCCTACCATGAAGGCCTGGTCGGCAATTTCGCCTGCGGCACGGCCGTGCGAGGCCAGCATGAGGAGTTCCATGAGCTTGCCGCGGGTCGCCGCCATCTCGAGCAGCGGACTCTGCACGCCGTTACTGTCGTTGTTTGCGTAAAGGGCGAGGGTGATCCAGCGCTTCAGCTGTTCGAGGCCGAGGACGGTGAGGGCGTGGCGCAGCGTCTTGATGCGTACGCGTAGCCCCATGGCGACCGAGTTGACCAGGCGCAAAAGGTTGTAGGTGAGCCCGGGGTTCTGCTTGAAGGTCTCCTCGATCTCGGACCACTCGGCGTCGGCCATCACCTGCTTCATGAGCTGCATCATGGTGATCTTGCCGATGTCGATCTTGTTCTGTCTCAAGACCACCGGGCGCGCGAAGTAGTATCCCTGGAACAGGTCGAAACCGAGCTGGGAGCAGAACTTGTAGTGTTCCGCGTTTTCCACCTTTTCGGCCAAGAGGGTGAGCGGCCAGTTCCTGAACTTGGCGACCATCTCCGCGAGTGACGTATCGGGGGTCTCCAGGACGTCCACCTTCACGATATCTATGAGGTGGTAGATGTCGTGAAAGCTCTCCGAGTAGACGTGGTCGTCGAGTGCGAGGGTGAAACCGAGTGATTTGAGGGTGCGGCAGCGTTCGAAGACTTCCGCGTCGGCGACGATGGTCTCTAAGAGTTCGATGACCACGCGGTCTTTCGGGAGAAGCTCCAGCGCATCGCTCATGAGCATTTCGCGGGTGACGTTGAAAAAGCCCTTGTGGCGCCCCAGTACCTCCTGGAAGCCGAACTCGGAGAGGGAGTTCACGATGACGCTCGCGCTAGCCATCTGCAGGTCGGAGACGTTGGCCGCGTAGAGGCTCTCCGGAGAGCGGAAAAGCAGTTCGAATCCAACGATCTGCTGCGTCCGGTCCAGTATCGGCTGGCGCCCGAGAAAGAACTTTTCGTCAATCATGTGAACACCCCAAAAACACGTTCAACGTTCAACGTTCAGCGTTCAAGCAACCTTGTCACTTTGCTTCAACACCACCTTGACTGCGGCGTCGTCAACAGGCCGTAAAGAAAACGGCGGCTACGGATGAAATGTCATCGAACGGTGAACGCTGAACGTTGAACGTCCGTTATTGACAGAGCCTCAGCATCTCCCGGCTGATGGAGTCCAGCGGACGGATGTAGTCGACGCCGCCCAGCTTGATCGCCTCGTTGGGCATCCCGAAAACGATGCAGCTCGCCTCGTCCTGCGCGATGTTCAGGGCACCGGCCTGCTTCATCTCCAGCATGCCGTGCGCCCCGTCATCTCCCATGCCGGTCATGATGATCCCCACCGCGTTCTTGCCGGCATAACGCGCGGCGGAACGAAACAGCACGTCGACCGACGGACGGTGCCTCGATACGAGCGGGCCGTCCTTTATCTCGACAAAATAGCGCGCACCACTGCGCTTCAAAAGCAGATGATGGTTCCCCGGGGCAATGAGCGCCCGGCCGCGCACCACGGTGTCGTTGTTCTCGGCTTCCTTCACCGTGATCCGGCACAGCCCGTCCAGCCGCTGCGAAAAGGCACGCGTGAACCCTTCGGGCATGTGCTGCACGATGACGATGCCGGGGCAGTCGGCGGGAAGCGACTCAAGAAAGACGCGCAGCGCCTCGGTTCCACCGGTGGACGCGCCAACCACCACCACCTTCTCGGTGGTCTGCATCATCGCCTGGCTTTTCGGCTTTTCCATGATGACATCGGCGGTGAGTTTCGGGGCCACCTGATGCGTCGTCACCGGGACACGCCTGAGCCTCGCCTGGCTCGCGGCCTTCACGACGTCGCAGATCCTAACGCGCGACTCCTCGAGAAAGGCCTTGGTCCCCAGACGCGGTTTCTGGATGATCTCCACGGCGCCGTACTCGAGCGCCTTCAGCGCGGTTTCCGACCCCTTATCGGTGAGGCTCGAGCACATCACCACCGGGATGGGGTGCTGGCTCATGATCTTGTGCAGGAAGGTGATGCCGTCCATGCGCGGCATCTCGACGTCCAGGGTGATGACGTCGGGGACCTCCTGCCTGATCCGGTCCGCGGCGATGAACGGGTCGCCCGCCGTCGACATCACCTCGATCTGCGGGTCCGAGGAGAGGATGTCGGCGAGCGTCTGGCGCACCACGGCCGAGTCGTCAACGATGAGCACTTTTATCTTTTTGGGCATCTAGCATACCCCCGATCGGTTCAGCCTTTTGAGAAACACGGCGCCGGTATGGGTGTGGAAGATGATCTTCCTCCCCCGCTCGCCGTAAAGGTCCTGGTTCGCCACCTTGATCGACTCCCGTGCGAGCACCGCGAGCGCCATCTCCGCGTTCTGCCTCCCGACGGCTCGCCCACGGCCGCCCCCCTGGAACATGTCGGAGCCGCCGAAGACTTTCACCTCGAGTTCCCCGGCAAGCGCCCCCCTCTCCAGCAACCGCGCCAGCATCTCGCTCAGGGCGCTGTCCATGTACCTGCCGGGATGGGCCCTCCCCTCCGCTTCCTTTTCGCGGCAGGTGGGGAGCTGTGCGTGGCAGATCCCCCCGGTTTTCAGCCTTTGGCAGAACATGGCAACCGCAACGCAGGAGCCCAAGAGGGTGGTCACCAATAGCGGTTGTGAGCTTACCACTATCTGCCCCGGTTTCAGGAAGAGGACCCCTGCCCCCTCCGTGCTCATCGCGGCTTCCGGTACACCGTCGGGTACACGCTGACCAGCGGTACGTCGAGACCGCTCAGCGTCTCGGAATGCCCCATGAAGATGTAGCTGCCGGGCTTCATGTTGCGGTGGAAGCGCTGCAGCAGCCTCTCCTGGGTCTGCCGGTCGAAATAGATGATCACGTTGCGGCAGAAGATGATGTCGAGATGCTCGCGCATGCCGAAATCGTCGTCCATGAAGTTCAGACGGCGGAAATTCACCTTGGCGCGCAGCTCCGGAACGATGCGCACCATGCCGCTTGCGCGGTCCTTGCTGCGCAAAAGGTACTTCTTCTTGAGTTCGATCGCCACGGGCTCGACCTGGGACTCGGTGTAGATGGCGGTCTTCGCCTTGTCGAGCACGCGGGTCGAGATGTCGGTGGCGAGTATCTTGAAATCGAAGCCGGGGTTTCTTGCCGCGAACTCGGAGAGCACCATGGCGAGCGTGTACGGCTCCTCGCCCGACGAGCAGCCGGCGCTCCAGATGGCGAGGGTCCCGCCGGGGTGGCGCTTCACCCATTCGGGAAGCACGGTATGGGTCAGGTAATGGAAATGGTCGGGCTCGCGGAAAAAATCGGTCTTGTTCGTGGTCACCATGTCCAGCATGGGAACCAGCTCCCTGTCGAGCCCCTCTTGAGAGAAGAGGAAATCACAGTAATCGGTGAAGCTGTGCATGCCGAGACTTCTAAGCCTCTTCTGCAGGCGCGCTTCCAGCATGGTCTTCTTCACGTCGGGCATCTTGATGCCGCAGGTGTCGTAGATAAACCGGCTCAGCCTGCCGAAGTCACGCGCAGAAAGCGACGCACTCGGCTCGATTCGACCTGGTTCCTCCATCTTGAGGGCCTCCGCTGCGTACATTTTTACCGCTACCTCCTGTCTGCCTTCATCACTGCGCCGCCTCCGCCGCCTGCACGAGCTGTGGGATGTCGAGGATGAGCGCCACGGTGCCGTCGCCCAGGATGGTGGCGCCCGAGATCCCCTCGGTGTCCTTGTAGGCCCGCCCGAGCGATTTGATCACGGTCTGGTGCTCACCGATCACGTGATCCACCACGAAACCGACCCGCACCCCGTTCACCTGAGTGATGACGATCTGCTCGATCTCCGGAGGGGCGCCGGGTATCGCGAAATGCTCCCGAAGCGGGATATAGGGGACGAGTTGGTCGCGTACGTGGGCTAAATTCCTGCCGTGGGCCGCGGCCACGTCCTCCCGGGTGAGTTCGACGCACTCGTCGACGAGGGCAAGGGGCATCATGAAGGAGTCTTTGCCGATCTTTACCAAGAGGCTCTCGATGATCGCCAGGGTAAGGGGGATCTTCACCGTGATGCGGGTCCCCTCGCCGCGCACGCTGGTGATGTCGATGGAACCGCGCAACGCCTCGATGGCCCGTTTCACGACGTCCATACCGACGCCGCGCCCGGAGACCGAGGAGATCGTCTTGGCGGTGGAGAAGCCGGGGGCGAAGATGAGGTTGAAGAGTTCCTTGTCGGAAAGCTCGGCCCCGGCCGGGATGATCCCCCGCTCGATCCCCTTGGTGCGAATGGCCTCCTTGTCGAGTCCGGCGCCGTCGTCGGCGATAGTGATGAGAACGCTGTCGCCGGAGTGGACGGCGGAAAGGTGCACCGTGCCGCGCTCGGGCTTGCCGGCCTCAACACGCGCCTCGGGACGCTCGATGCCGTGGTCGATGCTGTTTCTGATCAGGTGCACGAGCGGGTCGTTCAGCTTCTCGATGACCGTCTTGTCGAGCTCGGTCTCGGCACCTTCGGTGGTCATCTCGATCTGCTTGCCGAGCTCGGCGGAGAGGTCGCGCACGAGGCGTTTGAACTTGCTGAAGGTGCTGCCGATGGGGAGCATCCGGATGTTGAGGGCGCTGTCCCTCAGTTCCGCGGTCAGCCGCTCCACCTCTTCGGCTATCGCCATCAGCTCGCTGTCCGCGCGCTGGGCCGCCGTCTGCGACAGGCGCGCCTGCACCGTCACCATCTCGCCCACCAGGTTGACCAGCAGGTCGAGCCGCTCCGCGGGGACGCGGATGCTCGAGGAGGCCTCGGCAACCTGTTTCTCCTGGCGGACTTCCTTTATATGCTGTTGCTCCGCCAGGGCCGCCTGCACCTTCCCTTCGTGCAGGATTCCTTGCGATATGGCCAGCTCGCCGAAGCGCTTTTGCTGGGAGAGGACGGCCCTCATATCGTCGCTGGTGATGTCGCCGCGCTCAACGAGGATCTCGCCTAGCCTCTTGTAATCCTGCTGCTCCTCGTAGCGGTTGTGCTCGGCGATCGGCTCGATCTTCAGCTCGCAGTCGTCCTCGACGAAGATGAAGACGTCGCGGATGGCGTTCTCCCCCTGGTCCGTGGTGAGGATGACGTCCCAGTAGACGTAGCAGGATTCCGGGTTCATCTCCTCGAGGCAGGGGAAGCCAGCCGTCTGCGCCACCACGGTGCAGGCACCCAATTCCCTCAACTCCGCGATCAGGGTGAGCGGGTTGGTGCCGGAGACGAAGATCTCGCGCGCCGGGGCGAAGCGGATCCGGTAGGTGACCGAGTCCTTTTGCGCCTCGTGCACCTCCTCCTTCTGTGCCGCAGCGGCAACCTGCCCCTGGAACCCCGCGAGCTCGCGCAGCCCGACGATGATCTCGGCGCTTGCCTGCAGGTCGGTCGCCTCGCCGCTGTCCGCGGCATCGAGCATGGCCCGGATCAGGTCGCGGGCGGCAAGGGTGAGGTTCACCAGACGTCCGGTGACCTGGAGCTTGCCGTTACGCACCATGTCGAAGATGGTCTCCACCTCGTGGGTGAAGCTCGCGATGTCGTCGAAGCCGAACATCGAGCCGGACCCCTTGATGGTGTGCATGGCGCGGAACACCCTGCCGATCAGGTCCTGGTCGTCGGGTCGTTCCTCGAGCTCGAGAAGAGAGCTTTCCAGCTCAGCCAGGAGCTCGTACGCCTCCTCCTTGAATGCCTGCCGGTGTTGGTCGATCATCCTAGCACCTTTTTGACTACCGCCATGAGCTGTTCGGGCTTGAACGGCTTGACGATCCAGCCGGTAGCGCCCGCCGCCTTACCTTCCTGTTTCTTCGAATCCTGAGACTCGGTGGTGAGCATGACGATCGGGATGAACTTGCAGCTTGCCAGGGCCCTGGCCCCCTTGATCAGCCCGATGCCGTCCAGGTTGGGCATGTTGAGGTCGGTGATCAGCATGTCGACCTTGGTGCTGGCGAGCTTTTGCAGCGCGTCCTTGCCGTCGACCGCCTCGACCACCTCATACCCCCCCTGCTTCAGGGTGAAGGTCACCATCTGCCTGACGCTCGCGGAATCGTCCGCGGTCATGATTACTTTTGCCATTAGTTATCTCCTCCTACCCAGATACAGCTGCACGCTCGATCGTAGGCGCAACCCGTATGCCTGCGGAATCCTGCCGAGGTCGCCATGTCGCGGAAGGTCGGGTTACCGCCGTCCACGATGTGGAGTTCCTTGCCAGCCGTCCCGGCGCTGTGGTGGGCCGCACAAAGAAGCTGCAGGCCGGTCAGATCTATTCCGGTGAGTGCGGAGACGTCCACCTGCACCTCGCTTCCACTCGAGAGCGCCTCGATGAGCGCCCCCTTGAAGTTTCCGGCTACGCCTATGGAGACCTCTCCTGCAACCTTAAGGACCCGGGTTCCGGGATGCGCGGGGTCTTGCCTGCACTCCAACGTCAACTCTTCCATTTCTTCCTCGCTTTTTTAGAAAAGTTCCACATTCCCGCCCAGGTCGTCATCCGCCGCCGTAGCGGGCGCGGTGGCCGACTGGGTCGGCGGCCGTCTTTCGGAAGTCGAGCCGCTCATCGATTCATGAATCCTGCGTTCACTCTGCATGGTGTAGCGCTCGGCCAACTGATCCAGGTTCCCAGTCGAACCGGCAGGCGCGATGATGCGCGCATCGGCGGCGATGGCGGCGAGTTCCCTTATGGAGGCTTCCAGCACCCTGGCCACCTTCTGGTGCACCGTGATCCCGGCGATCACCTGCTCGATCTCGGTCGAAAGGTGCGAGACCCCGTCGTCCATGCTGCCAAGCGAATGCTTCAGGGTATCGTTTACCCGCCTGAGGGAGTGTACCAGGGCCGAGAGCTTGTCCACCATCACCTGCACCTCGTTCTCGAGGTTGGAAGTCTCGGCGTTCACCCCTGCGCTCAACCGGTCGGTCACCGAAATGATCCCCTGCAGCGTGTCGGAAACTGCGCCGGTGTGGGTGATGGCGTCTATGGACAGACGCTGGATCGCCTCGGCAAGAACGCCGAGCGCCGCCCCCTCGTCGCCGGTATAGGCCGATTTTATCTGGGCGTTGAGGGCGATCAGCTTGATCTCTTCGCCGATCCTCTCGATGTCGCCGACAAAGGTCGCGATCTCCCCCACCGTCTCCGCCACGGTCGTCATGGCGGCACAGAGCCCCTGGTTCACCCGGGAGCTTTCCATGAGGGCGTCGCTCGCCACCGAGATGTCCCGCTCCATGTCGGTGAAGAAGCCGCCTCCGGCCTGGTCCGCGATCCCGGCAAGACCGCTGGTCTGGGTGGAAAGCCCGGACTGTTTGCGCGCCACCTCCCGAAGACTTTCGATGATGGTGCGCACCGCGGCGTCCAACTCCTCCGAGGCGTGTCTCAGTTGCGCCACCTGCAGCTCGCAGATGACGGCGGCGGCATCCGCGCCTGCCGAGCCGTTCGAGAGCCCCTGCTTCAGCTCGGCAAGGGACTCCTCCACATGCTCGATCTGCTGGCGCACGATGTCGTGTGCCTGCATCGACATGACGACTTCGCCGATGGAGCGGGAAACCTCGTCGGATACCGCGGAGATGGTCGCGGCGGAGCTGGAACAGCGGGAGTTGATTTCGGTCAGAGCCTGCAGCCCCGTCCTGGTGCGTCCCAGCACCTCGAGGACCTTGTCGTGCTGCTTGGCGCCCGCTTCGAGTACGCCGGAGAGGGTCTGCGCGATGGCCCTGGCGAGGTCGTCCTTTCTCTTGATGATGAAGGCGGCCTTGTCATTTACCTGGACCGAGAGTTCGCCGACGTCGCTTGCCAGGGTGTCAAAACCGGCGGCGCTCTGCCCAAGCCGCGCGCTCTCGATCTTGGTCGAGATGCCTAGCATGCGCAGCACCTTGTTCACCTTCTTGAAGCCGGAGAGCGGTTCGCCGACCTGGGAGAGGAGGCTCAGGATCTCACGCAGCGTCTGCGCGCTCTCCTCTATCTCACCCTGGGCCCGGTCCACGTAGCGCCCCATCTGGTCGAGCATGTCGCCCAAGCCACCCATGGCAGCGGTGACTTGTTCACCCGCCACCTCTCCCACCATCGAAGAGGCGAGTTCCGATATACCGACGCCGCGTTGGTAGAAGTCCTGCAACCTGCCGCCGATGGCGAGGAATTCGTCCTCCGTCGTCCCGGAAATGACGGCCAGTTCCGATGCGGCTTTCTCGAGGGCCGCGGACCACGCCTCGGCGAGCCTCTTCAACTCGGCCTGTTGCTCGTTTATGTCTTTGCCGGCAGATATCATATCGTTCCTTTTAAGCGTCTAACCTTCTCACGCCCCGTTTGCTGCGCTCACTCAAGCCGCAAAGTCGCAAAGAAAGTCTCAACACAATCGAATGCAAAAACGTCTAACAGGGATGAAGGGGATGAATGGGATAAACCTTAAGACAAAGCGTTTTTTTGGTTTAACCCAGAAGACTTGTCCTTCTTTGCGCCTTTGCGGCTCCGCGTCTTTGCGTTGAAAGATTACAGGGTTTGTGCCTCTGGTTGTCTTTCTTTTGCATCTTGGCGCCTTTGCGTGAGAAAGGGTTTATGCCTTTATCCCCTGTATCCCCTTCATCCCTGTTCGAATCGGTTTTAGGTGTCCGGTCTTGTTACTTTATCGTCACGTCTTTGAAGATCTTGAAGCCTTTTTCTCATGGGTGGGAAAAGTGCGCGGTGCTAATGGGACGGGAGGCAAGGTCGTGCGGGGAAAAACATAAAAGGCGCCCGGTTAAGGGCGCCTTCGGTGTGCGGGGTGATTTGCGGCCGTGTCGGCCAGGACGGTACAGCTTATCTCCTGACGAAGATTTCGCGGGCCATGGCCGAGTCTATGGCGAACTCGGAGAAGCCGACCCTGAAGATATAGGAGGGAAAGGCCTGCAAAAGCGAGATGCGGTTACCCGGAAGCACCCCCATCGCCATGAGTTTCTGCATCTTCTTGCTGTCCTCGGTCTGGATGTAGGCGATGTCGCCTTCGTCGCCCGGTTTGAGTTCGGTCAGCGGAACGACGCCCAGGTCGCCGCTTTTGCGCGCCTCGTCGCAGCACTCACCGGGGGGGATCGGCTTGCCGTGCGGGCAGGTCACCGGGTGATTCAGCATGGTGCAGACCTTGCTATCCACACCCTCGTTCAGAAGGTGTTCGAACTGGCAGGCCTTCATGTCGCCGCTTTCACCACGGATGTTGAGGACGTCCATCATGAGCCGCTCGGCGAGCCGATGCCGCCTGATGGTCATGCGCCCCTCCTCGCGTCCCTCCGGACGGAAGTAGATGCGCCCGCCGCGGATCTCGACGAGGGCACGGGAGGAAAGCTCCTGGTAGGCCGGGTCGGACGCTTCTATCTCCATCCGGTCCAGCTCGGCGTAACCGGTCCCCTTCTCCTCCGACTCGATCCAGAGCGCCTCCAGTATCTCTTCCGCTTTATCACTGAGTTTCATAACCTCTCCTTTTACTCCCTCGCTCGAGGGTCATCATCGGCCCACGGGCCTTGCGGCGCCTGCTGGATCTATTTTTTCTTTCCGAACATTTTCTTAAGCCCCTTAACGAGAGCCGGCTCCGGCGGATTCTCATAATTGCAGCGGGGACATTTTACCATCTTGCAACCGGATGACATCGGGCAATTCTTGCATCCGACGTTTCCTTCACTTTCCTCGAACTCATGTCCGCAAAATCCGCACCGCATATAACCTCTGAACACGTTCTAAGTTCTACGTTCTATGTTCTACGTTAAAAGCCAACTCCGAAACAAAAAACATCTAACAGGGATGAAGGGGATGAACGGGATAAAACCTTAAGCCTAAAAGATTTTGCTTTAACCCAAGTCTGTTTTTCTTAGCGTCTTTGCGGCTCCGCGTCTTTGCGTTGAAAGATTACTGAGTTTATGCCTTTGGTTGTCTTTCTTTGCGCCTTTGCGTCTTTGCGTGACATAGGTTTTCGTATCCGGTTTTACAGGATGTTCGTCAGCAGCAGGAAGCGGTTCAAAAGCCAGCCGCAGCCGAAGGCGAAGGTGGAGACGAAGAGACCGATGCTCAACGCCACGTTCCACCCGCGCTCCTTCTTCATGATCAGAAACTGCGCGACGCACGGTATGAAGAGGGTAAGGGTCACGGCGGCGACGGTAAGCTGGCGCGGGTTCATCAACCCCTTGCTCTGCAGGTCGTAAAGACCGGCCGCACCGTAGTCACGGCGGAAGAAGCCGAAGATGAAGGCAACGGCCGATTCCTTGGGAAGACCCAGGGACGCCATGACCGGGGTCATCGCCTCGATCATCTTCTCGAAGAAATGGGTGATCTTGCCGAGCCACAAAAGCACCGAGGCGAGGATGAAAAGCGGCAGGATCTCCATGAAGTACCACTGCATCCTCGTGTAGGTCTTGGTGAGCACGTTCGAGAACTGCGGCAGGCGCATCGGCGGGATCTCCATGTAGAACATCGGGGTCTCGCCGGGAAGCACCTTGGCGGCAAGAAGGCCGACAAGCAGGAAGATGCCGAAGAGGCAGAGGCTCCAGACTAAAAGCGCGCCCGGCGTCTGGGAGAGCAGCGACATGATTACGCCTAACTGCGCCGAGCACGGGATGGCGAGCGCGAGAAGTACGGTGGCGATCACGCGCTCGCGTACCGTTTCGAGGGTGCGGGTTACCATGGTAGCCATGGTGTCGCAGCCGAAACCGAGCACCATCGGTATGACGGCACGGCCGGTAAGCCCCATGGTCTTGAAGACCCGGTCCACCAAAAGGGCCAGGCGCGGGAAGTAACCGCTGTCCTCGAGGACGGAGAAGAAGAGGAAGAAGGTGGCGACGATAGGCAGGATGATGCCGACGGCATAGCGAAAGCCCAGGGTGATGATGCCGTATTCGCCGACGAAGAGCTCCTGGATCACAGGCCACGGCACGTTGCCCTTGACGACCCCGGTAATCCAGGGATTGAAGAATTCCTCGAACCCTTTTCCCTCCAGAACGTCGACGAGGGTGCCGGCGCCGAAAACGCCGACGAACTGGTAAAGGCCGAAGTAGAGCACGATGAACAGGAGCGGTATCCCCGTCGCGGGGCGCACCGTCAGGCGCGAGATGCGCTCGGCCAGGGTGACCACCCTCTTTTCCGGCGTCTTGAAGGCGCCGTCGAGCACCCGCTTGACGATGCCCTTGCGCTCCATGGAGAGGTCGAGATGAAAAGACTCGCGCCGCTCGAAGCGCTTCTCACGCACCACGCCTTCCACCTGGGTGAAGCCCTCCCCCTCGGTGGCGCGCACGAGATCGGCGACCTCGTCGTCTCCCTGCAGAAGAAGTAACGACAGCGCCTTCTTCGAGAGGATGTAGTCTCCCTTCAAGGTCGCGGCGATCTCGGCGATGTCCCCTTCCATGAGGCGCGAAAAGCTGAAGGGGGGGGTGGCGCTCGCGCTGGAGCCTGCGATGGCGGCCTTGATCTCGGGGACACCGACCTTCTTAGCGGTCGCGGCGCCGATCACCGGGATGCCGAGGCGCTCGGACAGAAGCGGGATGTCGATCTGAAGCCCCATGCGCGCCGCCTCGTCCATGATGTTCACCACGAGGATCACGGGGAGCTCGGCCTCGATCAACTGCAGCGTCATGGGGAGCATGCGCTCCAGATTGCGCGCGTCAAGGACGTGGAGCACGAGGTGCGGACGCTCGGTGAGGAGGATCTCCCGGGCCACCCTCTCCTCCTCGGTGATGGGGAGGATGGAGTACATCCCCGGGGTGTCGATGATCTCGAATTCCTCGCCGCCGATCACGGTGTTGCCGCGGGATACCTCCACCGAGGTGCCCGGGTAGTTGGAGACGGTGACGTAAGCGCCGGTGAGGGCGTTGAAAAGCACGCTCTTGCCGACATTGGGATTCCCGACCAGCGCCACCTTCTTGGCGCCGGTGCTGGTGACGGTGGGTGTTTCGTGACAGGAACCCTTCTTACCGAAAATCGACATGATTCTACTACCCCTTTTAACGTTAGCTTGCCAATGAAATGTCAATGGATATCACTTTCATGATGGCGGGAAAAATTTTTTACTGCTCTTGATCGATGGGTTAGCGACGCAGGCGGGCCGGGAGGAGCAGGCGGTGGTGCCAGGCTCCCCCCCGGGCGTTACTTCCTGCAGGTGGCGCAGAGGCCGTACAGTTCGAGACGGTGCCGCTCGATCAGGAAGCCGTGAGTCTCGGCCACTTCGTCCTGCAGCTTCTCGATCGCCTCGTTTTCGAACTCTTCGATGTGACCGCAACGGGTACAGACCAGGTGGTCGTGATGCTCCCCCTCGCTCACGTGCTCGTAACGGGTCTGGCCGTCGCCGAACTGCATCTCGCGGGCGATGCCAGCCTCGGCGAAGAGCTTCAGCGTGCGGTAGACGGTGGCGTAACCGATGTTAGGGTGCTTGGACCTGAGCTTCAGATACAGCTCCTCGATGCTCAGGTGCCTGTCGCTGGAGAGGAAACTGTCGAGGATGATGTCGCGCTGCTTGGTCGACTTGAGTCCGCGCTGGGACATGAATTCGGCGAAAGCTTTTTTCTTGGCTCGTTTCATGATGACCCCAATTGAAAGTGGATGTCATGATAACGACGAGCCGTGTCACTGTCAATCATTTTTTGATGGATTGAATCAAGTAGGGGACAATAAGTTCCAGGGAACTGATTGTGGCTCACTCGAAGAACGAAACGAGAGGGCTTCTCCCCTTGTGAAAGTTCATCCGGGAATTCAGGGGATGGCGCAAAAGTGTGTCCATGAAGCGCCGCAGGCGCCCTTGGGCTTCCCCCTTTGCGAAGGGGGGACGGGGGGGATTTGCTTTTTGCCGGCCGCCGCCGCTCGAGCGGGAGTCTAGGGGACAGGCGTCCTTGTAGCGAAAGTCCGATAGGAAAGGGAAACGTGCGCGATAGTCACATGTAAGGCAGACCGGGAGGAACGGCAGCCCCCCGCTCCCGCAAAAGCCGCAGCAGTTCGGCGCGTTTGCGGCAGTCCGGGAGGTCGGGATCGATGCACAGGCGGCGCTGATCATCCACCAGTTGGTCCAACACATTGAATCCATGGCTACTTCTAACCCTAAACTCCGCCCCTTTAAGCAGCAGTTCTTTTGCCCGGTCGTACTCCATGTGCATAACCAAGTCCAGTAGCAATGATGAGCCGTCAGGCAGTTTTGAGTTGATGTCTGCTCCACTCGAAAGAAGCATCTCATACTGAATCCAGTTCTGGCGTGAGAGTGCGAAAAATATTAGCGGCATGCCCTGACATTTCAGATTCGGGTCTAAACCGAACTCCAGAAAAAGACGTAGAAAATCGGGATCTTTTTCTGTAACGGCGTCATCCGCTGCCGCCACAACACCTCCAGGCGTTATGGTGTTAGGATCGACTCCCAACTGGAACAGCAACCTGACCACATGCTTTTGCTTCAGCTTTACCGCGACCCGTAGAGGCGTATTTTCATGCTTCCCCACCGCGTTCAAATTCCCGCCCTCTCCGGCCAACGTTCTTATTGCCTTTAAATCGCCGAAGGAAATAGCTTTGATCAACTCCACATCCTTTGACACGGTAAAATCCTGATTATACGCGCTTTCTGACATTGACTTATCTCCCACACAACTGGTTAGAAGAGAAATTACCATTGCAAAAGCAGGCAGGGCTCTCATTGCCTTTCCCTACTAATCGTACTCATGTCATCAGCCTTTTGCTGTTCAAGCCCTGCAATGACATATACTGGGTCATGCAATGCTACTTTTCGTACAGGGTTAATGGCGTTTGAGAGCTTCTCCGCAAGACCAGGCGTTAGCCCCTGAACTGATTTGCCATTTAGCACGTCTTCAGCGTTAGCAATAATAGGGAGCTTATGTATCACACCCGGTGGGCCATAAGTGACAGTGCCGGATTCCGACATTGCACGACGCCCTGCGACCACCATGGTGCCACCAATAGCTGGGGCCGCCAAGGTAACTCCTGCAACAATGACACGTTGGTTTGCCGGATTTTGGATACAATCCAGGATTTCACCGTCAGCAATGTAGTTCGTGACGTATCTTGCGGCAACCTCTCTATTGTATCGTTCACCTACACGTTCCAGCGTAAGGGGATGTACCCCTGCAGAGTCAATCGCATAAACTTTTATGCCGGCAACAAGTCCGGCCGCAATTGCCATTCCACCTCCCATTGAATGACCAGTAACCTCAAGCTTATTACCCAAGAAGCGCTTCAGCTTCCGAGCGGCTGCTATGGCACGAGAATAATGGTCCGTTTCCCCTCCGAAGGCTTGGACCAGATCGGTAACTCCATCTTTTTTCCCTTGCGTGCCACGAAAGGACAGCACGTACTGCTCGTGACCCAAAACATCCGGTTTGGATTTGTAAAGCTCCGCGAAATAGCCATCTTTATAGCCTTCTGGAGAGAATCTTCGATCTAGTTGTGGAAAATCTTCTTGATTCATTCCCATTCGTCTCAGTTCCTCACCACTGACTCTCTCCCACCCCTCCGGCGGTTCGCCCTGCCCTACTTTGTAGGTGTCCTCGGCAAGACGGGCGCGCTCGACGGCGACGTTGTTGCGCTCGAAGCGCTCGGTCGCGTGCACCAGGGCGTCCCGCCGGGGTCCGGCGGGCATGGACTTCAGCCGTTCCCTGCTTGACAAAAGCTTCGCCTTCCGTTCGGCGACACGCTCTGCCTTCCTGTTCTTCGGACATGGTTCGATGACCGCTCCGGCCGGCTGCGGATGGATTGTCTTCGCCACGTACGCTTTCGCCTTTCTGGAGACCTTTTCCACCCTTTCTTTTGCCGTCTCTGCCGCGTGCGCGACGAACTCAGCACCGCTTCGAGCCGCATCTCCTGCACGGTGAGCAAATTCCGAGATGATGTTGCCTTGCCCGTTCACAGTTCCCTCCCGCCGTCGCCGGTCCCGAGAGATGCTGCCGTCGCATCGATAAAATCCCACAGCCATTCCGCTTTCCTACCGCAGTCCATCTCGTAATCCAGCAAAACTTCTCGCGCGGCGGGGTACGACTCATCGAACTTCATCCCAAGAATCCAGGCAGCGGCGAGGAAGGCGGCAACATGGTTTTCCAGCACCAGTTTGTATCCTGCCGCGCGCTCAGTAAGCTCCATGATCATTCGCTCGAGGTTGGCTCTCGGAACCTTTCTGCTTTCAGGAAAGACCTCGTTCAAATAAAGTCGCATACGCTCCAGGTAGATGCTCATTCCCAGTTGTTGGAGCTGTTCCGGTCGTACGTTCAGCTTCCCTGCTTTGCCTTGCGGTCTCAATCTGTTTCGCTCAGCCAGCCCATGAAGAATGTCCAACTGGGCGCCTCCCCCTAGTGCCACCATGTGCTGACGAAGCACCTCTCCATCAAATCCGTAAATCAAAGCGACGCCAGGCTCCTCGTCTTCCACAATGAAGAATTCCACGTCGCCAAAGAAAGCCCTCAGTTCCACCTCGGTACAGGTTGGAAGGTAGTTTCGCAGAACGACAGGGTCGTAATAGCGGAAATAAGCCTGCCGGTCCGCGTGCTCGATGAGGATGAGGCTTCTGAAATGCCTGTTCAGCCAGTGAAGGTCGCGGCGCGAGACGCCTAAGACGCCGCTGCTAAGGCCCCACAGGGACATGACCCAGTCGGTAAATGGCGCCTCTGGTTCAAGCGTCACGAGATACGGAGCGACTGCCGCCAAGTCAGGCGCGAGTTGCCCCCGTAACAGGCAGTAGTGCTCGGGTTGGTAATGCGTGAGAGTCGCAAGGAGGTCCGGCTGGGCTGCACCGTCCAGCAGGGCGAACGCTCTCGCGCCCTCCATGCAGAGGAGCAGTCGTTTGAATGTCTTGACGTCTGCCGCAGATATCACTTTTGCCTTGGTTTGTTGATGATCTCGGGGGGAACGTCTTCGGGAAGGGGCTGCACGGGCCTGCCACAGCGCTGGCAGCAATCTTCGCAACCGGTAGTGGTTGCCTCCTCGCGCTCGGTCGGAGGCTTTGTCGGCTGTTTCTGCGCCGCCTTGCACTTCTGGCAGCATTCACAGGCATTCTCCTCGGTGGGACTGCTTTCGACATCCCTCTGGTCCGGGATGAACTTGCCGTTGGCGCGGTGGACGACCTCATTTCCGGTGGCGCAAGAAAGGGACACCTGACATGAAAACGCTAGCACGACCAGCATGACCATTCTCTTCATGGTGGAACCTCCTTTGACCGTGGCAGACGCCATAGATTAACATTCACCAATAAGTTGTCAAACTGGCAACCTACGGTAAAAAAGAAGCTCTTGGCACAGCAGGATAAATGTTGTCTGGTATACTCGCCTGATGAAAAAACCCTAACAGGAGGTGTCACATGCAGAGGCGTTTGGTTGTAACCCTGGCAATTCTGGCACTAGCTTCCACCGCAGTAACAGGATGCAAAAAGAAGAGCGAAGAGCAGGTCACGCCACCGCAAAGCAAGGTAAGCTCGGCTACTACACCGGCTGCCAAGGAACCCGCTCCTTCAGCGACCGGGCTCACCGGCGAACAGCTCTTCAAGCAGCACTGTGTCGTCTGCCACCCCAACGGCGGCAACACCATCACCCCGGCGAAGCCTTTGGGAGCAAAGGCGATGGCGGAGCGCAGCAAGATCACCAAGCCCGAGGATATCGTTAAGGTGATGCGCAACCCCGGTCCGGGCATGACCAAGTTCGACGAGGGGATGATCTCCAACGACGACGCCAAGAAGATCGGCCAATACATCCTCGCCACCTTCCCCTGATGCACAAAAAAAAGCGGCGGGGTGTTTTCTCCCCGCCGCTAGCCGATAAAAGCCCCTTCCCTTGCGTCCCTCAGTCTACGAATCTGGCGCTACTTCCCTCCCATCGCCGCGAGCCGCTCCTTCGCCTGCTTTGCGACCGGGCTGTCCGGGTACTTGTCCACGATCTCCTGGTAAAGCTGTTTCGCATGTTCGCGGTTGCTCTGTTTTTCCTCGAACTGCGCGGTGTCGTAAAGCTCCTTGCTTTTATCCCCGGAACACCCGGCTGCCGCCATTACCAGCATCGCCACGAGCAATAATCTCTTCATGCGAACCTCCGTCGTCCCTACCGGCGAACGCCGCGAGACGCGAAATAATTGGGAAACTGAGGCATCCATTACCATTGGAGGCAGACAAAGTAAACATCTTTCCGGAATGCCACTTTACAAGGGTCCATCGGAGATTCCCGGAACATGGAATACAGCTGTCCACGAAGTGCTGCGTGAGCCTAGGCGTCCCCCCCTTTGCGAAGGGGGACAGGGGGGATTTGCAGTTCGCTTGGATAGTTCCAAGGAACTATTATCTTTCCTTTCTTAATAAATTCGGCTCACAGCCCCTATCACTTGAGACAATAGCCTCACAAAAGAGATGCACTACTTGAAGAGAGCTTCACCTTCGCCTAAAGTCATAGCTATGTCCTCGACCGTCTTCAGACACTTTCATCCCCTGGTGCAGAAATGGTTTACCGAGACTCTCGGTCAGCCGACCGACGTCCAGTTGCGGGCCTGGAACGAGATCAGCCGGGAGCGCCACGTCCTTGTGACGGCGCCTACCGGCAGCGGCAAGACCCTTGCCGCGTTTCTCTGGGCGCTGAACCAGCTGATCACCGGGGCCTGGTCCGCCGGGGAAACGAGGGTCATATACGTGTCGCCGCTGAAGGCGCTCAACAATGACGTGCGGCGAAACCTCCTGGCACCGCTCGACCAGTTGCGCCGGGTATTCGAAAGCGAGGGGGAGCCCTTTCCCACCATCGGCGTCCAGACGAGAAGCGGCGACACCCCGGGCTCCGAGCGCCGCCGCATGCTGCGGCACCCCCCGGAGATCCTCATCACCACACCGGAAAGCCTCAACATCCTCCTCACCTCGAAGGGGAGCCGCGCCGCGCTCACCGGTGTTGCCACCGTCATCCTCGACGAGATCCACGCCGTCGCCGGAGACAAGCGCGGCACCCATCTCATCACCGCCGTCGAGCGGCTGACCCTTTTGAGCGGCGAGTTCCAGCGCATCGCCCTTTCCGCGACGGTACGCCCCCTGGAGACGGTGGCCGACTTCGTGGGCGGTTTCCGTCAGGTGGGAGAGCGCTACCAGCCCCGCCCGGTGGCTCTGGTGCGCGGCGAGCAGGAAAAACGCTTCAGCATCGGGATCAGCGCGCCGAACGCGGCGCACAGCCCGGCCGAGGAAGAGTTCTGGCCCGCGCTAGTGGAGCGCTTCATCGACATCATCGCACGGCACCGCTCGACGCTTTTCTTCGCAAACAGCCGCCGGACCACGGAAAAGGTCACCCGGCTCATCAACGAATTATCCGGCGAGGAACTCGCCTACTCGCACCACGGCTCCCTATCGCGGGAGATCAGGCTCGCCGTGGAGGAACGACTGAAAAGAGGCGAGCTTAAGGCGATCGTCGCCACCAATTCCCTTGAACTTGGCATCGACATAGGGCGGCTCGACAGCGTCGTCCTGATCCAGACGCCACGTTCCATCTCCTCCGCCATCCAGCGCATCGGGCGCTCCGGACACGGCGTGGGAGAGGTGAGCAGCGGAACGCTCTTTCCCACCTTCGGGATGGATTTCGTCTGTGCCGCGGTCATCGCGCGCGCCATAGCCGACGGCGAGATCGAGGAACTGCATCCGGTCGAGGCGCCGCTCGATCTCCTCGCACAGATCGTCCTGGCCACGACCCTGCCGGAGAAATGGCACCTGGAAGAGCTCTTCGACTTCCTGAAGAGTTGCTACCCCTATCGCAACCTGACCAGACAGCAGTTCGATATCGTCATCGGCATGCTAGAGGGAAAGTACGCGGACACCCGCGTTCCGGAGCTGCGCCCTCGGGTCACCGTGGACCGTATCGAGGAGACCATCGCGGCGCGACCGGAGCTCTCCATGCTGGTCTACCTGGAAGGGGGAACTATCCCCGAGCGCGGCTATTTCGAGTTGCGCCTGAAGGAAAGCGGCGCGAAGATCGGTGAACTGGACGAGGAGTTCGTCTGGGAGAGAAGGCTCGGCGACACCTTCGCACTGGGAGCCCAGGTCTGGCAGATTACCGAGATCACGCACAGCACCGTGCTGGTCGTCCCGGCCCGGAAGTCACAGCAGATCATACCGTTTTGGCGCGCCGAGGAACTGGACCGCGACTTTTTCCTCTCGGAGAGGATCGCCGGTTTCCTGGAGCAAAGCGAGGAGCAGCTCGGGAAACCGGCACTCGCCGTGCGACTGATGGAGCGTCATTTCATGGATGCCGGCGCCGCCGAGGCGCTTGAGGGTTACCTCAAGCAGCAAAGGGAAGCAACACGCGCCCCCCTTCCCCACCGCCATCACATGCTGATCGAGCAGTTCCGGGACCGTGTGGGAGGTGCCGAGACACAGCAGATCATCCTGCACACGCTCTGGGGCAACGCCGTGAACCGCCCCTTCACCTTCGCCCTCACCGCAGCATTTGAGAGGCGCTACGGTTATCCGCTGCAGGCCTTCTACAACAACGACGGCATAGCACTTTTGCTCCCGGACGAACTGGAACAGGCGGAAGGGATCCTGGAACTGGTAACGCCGGAGAACGTCGAGACGCTCCTCAGGGAATCGCTGGAGGCGAGCGGTTACTTCGGGGCGCGCTTCCGCGAGAACGCCGGGCGGGCCCTTCTCTTGTCGCGCAGCAGCTTCAAGAGAAGGATGCCGCTTTGGCTGAACCGGCTCCGCTCGAAGCGACTTCTCGCCTCGGTGCTCAAGTACCACGACTTCCCGGTGCTGCTTGAGACCTGGCGTTCCGCCCTGAAGGACGACTTCGACCTGGTCAACCTGAAGCGGCTCCTCGAGGAGATCCAGGACGGCACCATCGCCGTCACGCGGGTCCGCACCGCCCAGGCCTCTCCGTTTGCCCGCGGGCTCATCTGGCAGCAGACCAACAAGTACGTCTACGAGGACGACACTTTGGGAGGCGGGCGCAGATCGTCGCTGGGGGGAGAGTTGCTCAAGGAGATGGCGCTCTCGCCGCACCTGCGCCCGCGCCTGCCCCAGGAGCTGGTCCGGCTCTTCGAGGAAAAACGGCAGCGCACCGCCCAAGGGTACGCCCCGGAATCGGCGCGAGAGCTGATCGACTGGGTGAAGGAGCGGCTTTTGATCCCGGAAGAAGAGTGGCCTCTCCTTCTGGAGGCGGTGCGACGCGATGGCGGCTCCAACGAGGAATTGCTCCCGCAGTTGGCGGAGCGGGTCGTCCTGCTGAGGC
This sequence comes from Geomonas ferrireducens, assembly GCF_004917065.1. Classification (NCBI taxonomy): domain Bacteria; kingdom Pseudomonadati; phylum Thermodesulfobacteriota; class Desulfuromonadia; order Geobacterales; family Geobacteraceae; genus Geomonas; species Geomonas ferrireducens. Next base: position 671,847 of record NZ_SSYA01000003.1, on the reverse strand, counting down.
CGCCGCGCGCGGCAGCGCCGCTCTTCGTCGCGCTGGAGATGGTTCCCGAAATCGTTCAGGGGCTTTCCCTTTCGAAACAGGAGGTGGCCTTCGAGTCGCTCGTCGATGATGCGACGCTTCGGGCCCGGCTCTTTAAAGCGTTGCGGAAACTCTGGGAAAGGAAGAGTTTCAGCGTGGAGGAAGCGGAGGAAGAGGAACCGTGGGCGACAAGGGTGATCGGCCGGTGGTTGAGCTACTACGGACCGGTGCCGGTGGCACGTTTGCAGGGAAGGCTCGGATTGCGGGAGCAACAGTTGCGCGATGCGCTCGCGACCATGGAGGAGACGGAAGCGGTCATCCTTGATCGGTTCACAGAGGAGAGCGTCGAGCCCGAGGTTTGCGATGCCGTGAACCTAGAGGCGCTGCTGCGCATGCTGCGCCGCTCACGAAAGCCGGTCTTCGAAGCCCTTGAGGTCACCCAGCTTCCCCTGTTCCTTGCCCACTTCCAGGGATTAACTGCTCCGGGAGATAAGGCGGACGATCTGAGGACCCGGCTGGAGCAGTTACTTGGTACTCCGCTTGCCGCGCCCATGTGGGAGGAGGAGGTCCTGCCCGCACGACTTGCGCCTTATTTCGGGGGCTGGCTCGACAGTCTCATGCAGACGAGCGACCTCCTCTGGTTCGGCTGCGGCGAGCGCAGACTCTCCTTCGCTTTTCCCGAAGACCTCGACCTCTTTCACGATGCGGAAGAATACGGGAACGAGCCGGGGCGCTCCGTCCCTGCCCGGCTCATCCCCGACCCCATGGGGCGTTACAGTCTCTCATCGATCTGCTCCATCTCGGGAAAACCGGCTAGTGAGGTGAACGGCGAGCTCTGGCAAGGCGCCTGGCGGGGTGAATTGAGCAACGACACCTTCGCCGCGGTGCGCCGGGGCATCTTGAACCGTTTCGAGCTCTCCCACACGGAGCCTGGACATGCGCGCCACCTGCGGCGCCCGGCCGGGACACGCTGGAGCCGGGTGCAGGAAGGACCCGGTAACTGGTACCTCCTGCCGAGCCCGATCGATGCGGCGGACGTCCTCGAACAGGAGGAGCGCAACAAGGACCGCGTCCGCGTGCTGCTAGAGCGCTACGGGATTCTCTTCAGGGAGTTGCTGGCGCGTGAAATGCCGCTTTTGCAGTGGGGAAGACTCTTCAGGACGCTGCGCATCATGGAGATGTCGGGCGAGGTACTCTCCGGGCAGTTCTTCGAGGGGATCCAGGGGCTGCAGTTCATTTCGCCGCAGGCCTACCGGCTGCTGCAGAGGGGACTTCCGGGGGAGGCGATCTACTGGCTGAACGCAACAGACCCGACCTCGCTGTGCGGCAGCGGCATCGCGGGGCTGCACGAGGCGCTCCCGTCCCGCGTTCCCTCCACGCATCTGGTCTACCACGGGTCGCGTCTTGTCCTGGTTTCCAGGCGTTACGGGAAAGAACTGGAGTTTGAAGCGGAACCGGATAATCCGCTTCTGGAGCGCTACTTGTCCTTCTTCACCATCCTGGTAAGTCGGGACTTCAACCCGCTCAAGCGGGTGACCGTGGAGCGGATCAACGGGGACCCGGCGCAATCTTCCCCCTACGCGGAGGGGCTAAAGCGCTTCGGCTTCCAAGAGGCCTACGCAGGCCTTGAGTACTGGCGACAATACATGTAGCGCTATCCGATAATCGCGGTGTAGCCGCCCCCGGCGGCCGGCACCAGGTCCATGCTGTTGGTGATGCAGGGTAGGCGGTCATCGGAGTTATGGTTCACGTAGAGGATCTGGGTGTTGCCGGTGCGCCCCAGGTGGTCGATCAGCTTCAACACCATCTCCCGGTTCACGTCGTCCAGCCCCTGGCACGGCTCGTCCAGGATCAAGAGGTCCGGCTGCTTCACCATGGCGCGGGCGAGAAGGACGAGACGCTGTTCGCCATAGGAGAGGTCACGGAAGGCTTGGTCCCTGCGGTGCCCCATGTGCAGGATGTCGAGCCACTCGAGCGCGATCTCCTGCTGGCGCAGCGTGTATTGGGAATACATGCCGATGGAATCGTACATCCCGGAAATGACGGCAACCTTCACTGTACCCGCCACGCGGTACTCCTGCTGCAGCGAGGTGGAGACGAGGCCGATCCGCTTCTTGATGTCCCACACACTTTCCCCGCTCCCTTTTTTCCGGCCGAAGAGGCTTATGTCGTTGGCGTAGGCCTGCGGATTGTCGCCGCTTATGAGGCTCAAAAGGGTAGATTTCCCCGAGCCGTTCGGCCCGCTGATCTTCCAGTGTTCCCCTTCCCGCACGGTCCAGGTGACCCCGTTCAGAATCTGCTTCTCCCCGTAACGGACCGAGACGTTTTTCATGTCGATGAGCGGCGCGCCGGGCACAAGGGGCGGCGCGCTGCGCGCCGTGTCGACCTCGGGCAAGACGGCCGGAAGGGTGTAGTGGAAGGCATGGAAGCGGCGCAGCGCCTCCGACGCCAGCATCTCTTCCCTTCCGCCGGTCATGAAAAGGCGACACTCTTTTATATAGGCAATGTGGGTCGTCTCCGGCACGATCTCGCTGAAGCGGTTCAAAAGGAGCACCACCTGGGTGCCGCGCTCGAGGCAGCGGCTGATCAGCTGTTTAAGCACCGCGCTCGAGTCCCGATCCAGGCCGTCGAAAGGCTCGTCGAGCACCAGCAACTCGGGGTCCTGCAACAGCGCCTTGCAGATAAGGGCCTTGCGCATCTCCCCGGTGGAGAGGAACTTGATGCCGCGCTCCAGGATCTTGGTGAAGCCGAGTTCCTGTGCCAGTTCCGCGAGCCGCGCCTCGTCCGCGTCGGTGCCGGCAAGGATGAAGCGGTCCACCCGCGTCCCTTCAGTCACGTAGCCGAGGAAATCGGAGTCGTCGTTGTAGCGTTCCACTTCCAGTATCTCGTCGATCTTTTCGAAGGAGACGTAGGCGGAGCGGACCGGCACGCGGCTCGTACCGGACAGCACGGGAAGTCCGTTGCAAAGAAGCTTTCCCAGCGCCGACTTGCCCGAACCGTTCGCGCCGACCACGGCCCAATGCTGATCGCGGGCGATCTCGAGCGTGATATCTTCGAGGAACTTGCCTGCCGTTATCCTGGCTTTTACCTTTTCCAGACTGATCTCAACCAATGATTTTTTCCTTTCACATCGGCTCCGCCATCGACTTGACGGCACAGCGCCATGACGCTATGCTCAGGGCGGAGGTATAGATATGTGTGCATTAACAAAAAGAACAACGGTATACTTCGACCCTGCCATGCACAGGGCTCTACAACATAAGGCGCTGGAAACTTCCCGCTCTTTTTCAGACCTGGTCAACGATGCGGTCCGCAACAGTCTTGCGGAAGATGCAGAGGATTTGGCCGCTTTCGAGGAGAGGGTCAACGAGCCGCTAGTCACGTACGAGTCTTTGCTTCAAGAGCTGAAAGCAAATGGTCGTCTATAAGGTTCTGCTAAAGGAGTCGGTTCGAAAGGACCTTGAGTCGATTCCGAAAAGCGACTTAAAAAGGATCATCAGCCGCATCGGCAGCCTTGCCACAGCCCCCCGCCCTGCTGGCTGCGAAAAACTCTCCGGCCAGGACAGATACCGCATTCGCCAGGGGAAGTACCGCATCCTTTACACCATTCACGATCTGGAACTTACTGTGTGGGTGGTAAAGGTTGCACATCGACGCGAGGTATATCGGTGAGAGGCGTCGAGAGTGCAAACGAGGTGGCTACGAATAAGGGGTGAGCATTGACATGCTCACCCCTTTTTTTTTGCTCCGTCAGTTGTCTTTCGGACTGCGGATTTACTTCTGAACCAGGTACTCGCGCCCGAACGGCGACATCTCGCGCAGCCGGGAGATGATGGGCGGCAGTTCCTTGATCACCGCGTCGATGTCGTCGTCGGTGGTGAACCTGGAAAGCGAGAAACGTATGGAACCGTGGGCGCAGGTGAAGGGAACGCCCATGGCGCGCAGCACGTGGGAGGGCTCAAGCGAGCCGGAGGTGCAGGCGCTGCCGGAGGAGGCACAGATACCCTTATCGGAAAGAAGGAGCAGGATCCCCTCCCCTTCCACGAACTCCATCGCAATGGAGAGGGTGTTGGGAAGACGGTCGGTGCCGCCGCCGTTGATGCGGGTGTTCGGAATCAGCGCGGTCAGTTCGCGCTCGAGACGATCGCGCAGTTCGCGCACACGCCCCGCCTCGTCCGCCATGTACTGCTCGGCAAGCTGGCACGCCTTACCCATGGCGATGATGGATGCGGTGTTCTCGGTACCCGCCCTGCGCCCGCGCTCCTGATGCCCGCCGACCAAAAACGGACGGAACGGCGTGCCGCGGCGCACGTAGAGGACGCCGACACCTTTCGGGGCGTGCAGCTTGTGCCCAGAGATGGAAAGCATGTCGATGGCGGACTCCGCCATGTTCAACTGGATCTTCCCTACCGCCTGCACAGCGTCGGTGTGGAAAATAGCGCCCTTCTTCTTCACGATCCTGGCTGCTTCCTCGATCGGGAAGATCACGCCGGTTTCGTTGTTCGCGTACATGAGGGAGACGATGGCGGTGTCGTCATCCAGCGCCTTCTCGAGCTCGTTCAGGTCGAGCTGGCCGTTGCCGTCCACGTTCAGCTCGGTGACGCGGTAGCCGCGCTTGGTGAGGTTGCGGCACTGGGTCAACACGGCCGGGTGCTCGACACGGCTCGTGATGATGTGACGCTTCTCCGGGAACACCTCAAGCGCCGAACGTATGGCGGCGTTGTCGCTCTCGGTGCCGCATGCGGTGAAAACGATCTCGTCCGGCAGGGCGCCGAGAAGAGAGGCGACGCGGGCGCGCGCCTCGTCCACCTTCTTCTGCACCTGTCCGCCGAAGAAGTGCATGGAGCTCGGGTTGCCGTACAGCTCGCAGAAATAGGGACGCATCTCCTCGAAAACGCGCTCGTCCACCTTGGTGGTGGCGTTGTTATCAAGATAGATCTCTCTCATCCCTGTACCTCCTGCACGGTGATGTCGGAGGAAACAAGCTCGCGCAGCTTCTGCTCGACGAATTTCGCGGTGTAGCCGGAGGAGGCGCAGCCGGCGCACGCCTTCCTGAAGGCGACCTGGACGGTGGAGCCGTCGATGTCGATCAGCTCGAGGTCGCCACCGTCAGCCCAAAGCTGCGGACGCACCTCGTTTTCCAGGGTTTCCTGGATGAGCTGCATCTTCCTCAGGTTGGTGAGCTTGGAGGGCTTCTCGGCCGCCGCCTTCTTCTCTTCGCCCATCACCTCGGCGATCAGTTCCTTGATCTTCGGGATGCAGCCGCCGCAGGCGCCCCCCGCCTTGGTGAAGTGGGTGACCTGCTCGGCGGTGTGCAGTTTGTTGGAGGCGATGACCTTCTTCAGGAAGACGTCGGTCAGGCCGAAGCACTTGCAGACCAGTTCGCCCTCGGTCTCGACGTGGTCATGACCGTGGCCGTGAGCCGGTGCCTCGACACCGCGGTACTTGGCAATGGCGGCTTCCAGAGCTTCCTGCCCCATGACCGAGCAGTGCATCTTCTCTTCCGGAAGCCCGCCCAGGAAATCGGCGATCTGCTGGTTGGTGATCTCCAGAGCCTCGTCAAGGGTCTTCCCCTTCACCATCTCGGTGAGGGCGGAGGAGGAGGCGATGGCGCTGCCGCAGCCGAAGGTCTGGAATTTCGCGTCGACGATGCGTTCCTTATTTTCATCCAGCTTTATAAAGAGTTTAAGGGCATCGCCGCAGGCCAGGCTTCCCACCTCGCCGACCGCATCAGCATCCGTTATCTCGCCCACGTTTCTAGGGTTGAGGAAATGTTCTTTTACTTTATCGGTGTAGTCCCACATAGACCCTCCCTTCTAATTAGTCTCGCCATCATAGCGCAAAGCTCGTGGAAAGAACAACCCCTAAACGACCCCAAAACAACAGCAAA